>PGZO01000086.1:1251-1954 GCA_002841375.1 Firmicutes bacterium HGW-Firmicutes-7
TGAAGTCAATGACTGGGGTGAAGTCGTAACAAGGTAGCCGTATCGGAAGGTGCGGCTGGATCACCTCCTTTCTAAGGAAAATGTTAAGAGGTTTCGGCCAAATGACATAAAATAGTTAAGTCTAATAACTGAAAAAAAAGACAAAGATGTTATTATCATTGTGAAAGAATATTGGTTGTTTACTGTTGAGTGTTCAAGGAAGTACAATAGAATAAGTTAGAAGATGCTGAAAACTAGAAAATACTAAAGGCTAAGAAAATTAAGCACGAAGTAAAGCTAGGATATAAAAAAGAAGCAATGATTAACGAAAAAGATATTGTACGAGATTGTAGATATACAATTGATAGTATTTTCTTAAAAGAAAAACTATATAGCAACACAGAAGATTTCTGGTGGCGATGCGTCTATGGGTAACACCCGTTCCCATACCGAACACGATGGTTAAGGCATAGACGGCCGATGGTACTTGGTTGGTAACGACCCGGGAGAGTAGGTGGCTGCCAGATTTTAATGTAAAAATAACATCATATAAGGGTTTATGTATAATTATTATAATAATTACAAATAACAATTGTATGAGCGCATATATACGAATTATGTTATCGGGGGTATAGCTCAGTTGGGAGAGCACCTGCCTTGCAAGCAGGGGGTCAAGAGTTCGAGTCTCTTTATCTCCATTCCCTAGAAATTACCGAAAGGTAAT
>PGZO01000032.1 GCA_002841375.1 Firmicutes bacterium HGW-Firmicutes-7
TTCAGCTGATTAGTACTAATAGGTCGAGGGCTTGACCAAGATGATTTCATAACATTACTTATCATTCGAATAGGTAAGAGTTAAAATATATGAGTGTAAAATTTGGTTTGTAGTAAAAAGAAAAAGATTGGCCCAGTGGTTCAGTTGGTTAGAACGCAAGCCTGTCACGCTTGAGGTCGAGGGTTCGAGTCCCTTCTGGGTCGTTTTCTCTATGAAGTTAAGATTTGTTAAGTCATAATTATAAGCTAAATCCAGCATGCTTATAATAAAAGTATGGGCGCATAGCTCAGCTGGGAGAGCACCTGCCTTACAAGCAGGGGGTCACAGGTTCGAGCCCTGTTGCGCCCACTCTATTGCATTTTATTTAAATTATGAGGCATCTGATTATGCCGACGTGGCTCAATTGGCAGAGCAGCTGACTTGTAATCAGCAGGTTATCGGTTCGAGTCCGATCGTCGGCTTATTATTTTCTTATGGAAGATAATTATTTAGGAGGGGTTCCCGAGTGGCCAAAGGGGGCAGACTGTAAATCTGTTGGCACCGCCTTCGAAGGTTCGAATCCTTCTCCCTCCACTTTATCTGTAAATCTGTTATTAAAATTTATAAGATAATATTTAAAATCATTAGAAGTGGCTATGCCATTTTTTATTGAGTAAAAAACAATATTTAATAGCGCGGGGTGGAGCAGTTGGCAGCTCGTCGGGCTCATAACCCGAAGGTCGTAGGTTCAAATCCTACCCCCGCAACTTGAAAGTAATTTCAACGCATGCCCAGATAGCTCAGTCGGTAGAGCAGAGGACTGAAAATCCTCGTGTCGCTGGTTCGATTCCGGCTCTGGGCACCATAGGGGCTACTAGCTCAGCTGGCTAGAGCACTAGACTTTTAATCTAGGTGTCCCGGGTTCGAGTCCCGGGTGGCTCATTTATTCCAAAAAAAAGCATTGACAAATGATCGCAACCATATTATAATTACAACATATTAAATACGAAGACGTATTTTTATAATGTTAAGTAGGCAAGGTAGTCTATATACTTCGAGTCAGAGGTGTATGGGCTTTTTTTATATTCTAAAATCTTTTGCAAGAGAATGATAAGTAGTCAATTATTAGAACTATAATTTAGAGGAGGAATAGAAAATGAGTGAAATAACAAAGGTAGATATTATTACTAGACCAAGTAAGATAGAAGATTTAAAAGTTGCATTAAATGAAATCGGTATAACAGGTATGACCTTTTCAAATGTACTCGGATGTGGACTTCAGAAAGGAAAAACAGAGTATTATAGAGGAACTGAATACAGTATTGATTTGTTGCCAAAGGCAAGATTAGAAATTGTGGTTTGTGAAGTACCAGTAGACTTAGTAGTTGAAACAGCAAAGAAAGTACTAAGGACAGGTGAAATTGGGGATGGAAAGATTTTTATTTATCCAGTTCAAAGTGTTATAAAGATTAGAACTGGTGAAGAAGGCGTTAAAGCATTGTAGTAATTTATATATAAGAATGAATGTAAATTAAATTAAAGGAGTGAATAAAATGGATGATATAAAAATAGTAATGGATACAATTTGGGTTCTTTTCGCAACAGCATTGGTGTTTTTTATGCAGGCAGGCTTTGCAATGGTAGAGACAGGATTTACGAGAGCCAAAAATGCTGGAAATATTATTATGAAAAACCTAATGGATTTTTCAGTTGGATCCCTTATGTTTTGGGTAATTGGATATGGATTAATGTATGGAGCAGATTCTTTTGGGGGCTTGGTTGGAAAACCTGGATTCTTCTTTAGTGGGGATTATACTTCATTAATATTTCAAACAGTATTTTGTGCTACTGCTGCAACGATAGTATCAGGATCCATGGCAGAAAGAACAAAATTTATATCTTATTTATGTTATAGTTTTTGTATTTCAGTATTCATTTATCCAATAGCGGGTCATTGGATATGGGGTGGTGGATGGTTAAGTAGCTTATCAATTGGAGGAGCAACTGGATTTGTAGACTTTGCAGGCTCCACAGTAGTTCATTTTGTTGGTGGTATGTGTGCATTAGTAGGCGCTGCAATTATTGGACCTAGAATAGGAAAATATACAAAGGAAGGCAAATCAAATGCAATCCCTGGACATAGCATAACCCTTGGTGCGTTAGGTGTATTTATACTTTGGTTTGGATGGTTTGGCTTTAATCCTGGATCACAACTTGCAGCCTCTTCTCTAGATGACGCTTACGCAATAGGAAAAATATTTGTTACAACAAATTTAGCAGCTGCAGTAGCAGCCCTTGTTACTATGATAATCACATGGATTAGATATAAAAAACCAGACGTTTCTATGACATTAAATGGTGCTTTAGCGGGGTTAGTGGCTATCACAGCAGGTTGTGCAGCGGTATCACCAGTAGGTGCAGCACTTATCGGTGCAATTGCAGGAACTGTTATCGTATTTGGAATAGAGTTTGTTGATAAGGTGTTAAAAATAGATGATCCAGTTGGCGCAATCGGCGTTCATGGTATTTGTGGAGCTGTAGGAACTTTATTGGTAGGATTGTTTTCAGAGAGTACTGGACTATTATATGGTCATGGCGTTGGCCAATTAGCAATTCAAGCAATTGGTGTTCTCGCTGTTGGCGCATGGGTACTTACTACCGCATTTGTCGTATTTAAATTAATTGATAAAACAATTGGATTAAGAGTTAGTAAAGAAGAAGAACTTATTGGACTTGACTTAGAAGAACATGGCATGGAAAGCTATGCTGACTTTGAACTTAGAGGTATCCAAGTAAGATAAGTGTAAGAGCTACATAAGATGTTATGAACTATGAAAATAGTTTATATAAAGAAATGCCTTAAGTTTATAGTAGTATTCCCTATCCTAAAAGAATGAATTGTTAGCCACATCTAGTATGTGGCTACTTTTCTATTTATTAGAAAGCAACCATAATTCTTACAGAGAACTAGTTAGGAATATTAAAGTATGATATAATTAAAGTTGCCAATTAATCGAATTCAGGAGCCTTATAAACATGAAAGATCATATAATAAACTATGCACAAGCGAAGTATCCTTTTCATATGCCAGGACATAAATTAGGTAGAATAGCACCACTAAGGGGTACGAATTTATATGAAATAGATGTTACAGAAGTGGAAGGAATGGATTATTTATATCAACCTACAGGAATTATTAAAAAGGCCCAAGATCAAGCAAGTGTTTTTTATGGCTCAATGGAATGTTTCTTTCTAGTAAATGGAAGTACAGGTGGAATATTAAGTGCAATAAGTGCCTGCTGTCAACCAGATAGCAAAATATTAATGAGTAGGAATAGCCATAAATCAGTATATAATAGCGTGCTAATTAATAGATTGGATCCGATTTATCTGTATCCTGAGCATATAGAAGAGATTGGACTCCTCGGTGGTATTGATCCTAACTCAGTTGAAAAAGCACTAATCAGTAATCCAGAGATTGGGTGTGTAGTAATAACAAGTCCTAGTTATGAGGGATTTACTTCTGATATTAAACGTATTGCAAATGTCGTTCATCAATATAATAAATTATTAATTGTTGATGAGGCACATGGAGCACATTTTATATTAAGTAATGAATTTCCAACTTCGGCAATAGAGTGTGGTGCAGATATTGTTATCCACAGTCTTCATAAAACTTTGCCGGCTTTTACACAAAGTGCATTGCTTCATGTGAATAATGAGGCCGTAGACATTGAAAAATTAAAAGATTATCTATCCATATATCAGACGTCAAGTCCGTCCTATATTTTAATGGCAGGTATCGATGGTTGCATAAAGTTTTTAGAGCACGAAGGAAAAGTTATTGCGGATACGTATTTAAATAATTTAAAAGCTTTTAGAAAAAAGGCGACTAATTTTACAAACATGAAACTGATAGGTAAAGAGATTGAAGGATATTATTCCATTAAGGAAGTTGATCTATCAAAACTTGTTTTGATTGGTAATGGGACTTCTTTGAATGGAAAAGTTATGGAGAAGGAATTGAGAGAAAAATTTAACCTTCAAATTGAATTGTCTATGTTAGAGAGCATACTTGCAATTACAACAATAGCAGATGATGTTAATGCTTTTGATAGGTTTAATGTAGCATTAGTTGATTTAGATAAAAGTAAGAATTGTTTTATTTCTAAAAGTATTGTCCCCATTGTTATTGGTAGCAGTAACAACAAAGCATATACACCCTATGAAGTCTCCCAAAAGCAACAAAAAAGAGTAAACTTTAAGGATGCTAAAAATAGAATTAGTGGACAATTTATAACGTTATATCCGCCAGGAATACCTATTTTAGTTCCAGGGGAAATAATTACAGAGAATACGATTTATGCGATTAATGAATATGTTAAAAATGGGCTAAAGGTTCTAGGAATAGATCATAGTCTTATAAAGATAATAGCGTAAAAGATATATTCAACAACACTTGGAGGTTTACAGATGAAAGGTAAGCTAATTATAATAGAAAGTGGCACTGATGGAAGCGGGAAAGCAACGCAAGCTGAATTACTGTATGAAAAAATTATCGCTACAAATGAAAACGTTAAAAAGATAACTTTCCCTAATTACGAGAGTGATTCTTCTGCATTAGTAAAAATGTATTTAAACGGCCATTTTGGAAACAATCCCACAGATGTTAATCCATACGTTGCTTCAAGCTTCTATTCGGTTGATCGATTTGCTTCCTATAAAACAGAATGGGAGGATTTCATTAATAACGGAGGTATCATTATTTCGGATAGATATACTACGTCCAATATGGTACATCAAGCATCTAAAATAACGAATAAAGTTGATAAGGATAAGTATTTAGATTGGTTATGGGATTTTGAATTCAATAAATTTAATCTTCCAATTCCTACCTGTGTAGTATTTTTAAATATGCCACCTGAGCACACACAAACATTAATGGAAAACAGAGTCAATAAGATTACGGGGGAAGTTGAAAAAGACATTCATGAAAAAGATGAACGATATCTCATTAATTCCTATAATAATGCCTTATATATTGCAGAGAAATATAGCTGGATAATGGTTAATTGTATTGAAAATGGTCAAATAAGAACGGTTGAAAGTATTAATGCTGAGATCGTTGAAATTGTAATGAAGTTTCTATAAAATAAAATAGTTATTTTGTACCAAAAAAGAAGAAAAAGACTTATAGATGGTGTATAATAAGAGTATAGATTAGATATATCATTAATAGATTTTTAATTTAAGACGATATTATAAATAAGGATGGTGGGCGTAATGAAAATGATTATTGCAATCGTTCATGATGAGGATTCACATGTTGTTGTTGAAAAACTTTTTAATGCTGGCTATAGCTCAACAAAACTTGCAAGTACAGGTGGCCTTTTAAGAACAGGAAATACTACGTTATTTATTGGCGTTGAACAACCACAGGTAGATGAGGTAATAGAAATAATTAAAGCTACTTGCCAAACAACAAAACGATTCTCTTTAATAAATCCACCAACATCTGCAACACCAGAAGGATATATGCCTTATCCTATTGAAGTTGTTGTAGGCGGTGCGACGCTTTTTGTACTTGATGTAGATCAATACATGAAAATATAAGTGAAGGAAAGCTTTCTATAGTAATTAATAGGAAGAGAGGCTTATTATGGATGTAAAAGTAAATGCTGTGCCACCAACACAGGCAATAGATATAACGTCAAAAAAAGATGCTGGTGTTGATACTGACTTTAAATTTACACTTCTTAGTAAAATTGAAGAAGGTGAATTACAAACAAAGTTAAATACAATGATGAAAGATATCAATGTCCATGGCGATAAAATTGCTAAACATATGGATATAAAGGACATGAAGAAGTATCGAGAATTAATAAAGGACTTTATGAATGAGGTGGTTACACACTCGCATAAGTTTTCAAGAGAGAATTTTTTGGATAAAAGGGGTCGTCATAGGGTATACGGTATCGTAAAGCTTATTGACAAAAATGTCGATGATTTAGCACAAGAATTGTTAAAGGAAGAAAAAAGTCATCTGAACATACTTGGTAAAATAGATGAGATCAAAGGTCTGCTTTTAGACTTAGTAATATAGCCCTTATGTTGATAAATACATAAGGGCGTTTCTTTTTTTTTGTAGATGTGTTAAGATATTAAATAGTTTATAAGAAAGCGTGGGAAAATAATGAATAGCTTCAATGAAATAGTTGGACATGAGGAAATCATTAAACATATTAAAAGTTCCATCAAAACGGATAAAGTATCTCATGCCTATATGTTTGAAGGAGAAGAGGGTATCGGTAAAAAATGTTTAGCAAACGCATTTGCTAAGACGTTACAATGTGAAGAGGGGAAAGACGAACCATGTAATAGTTGCTCTTCTTGTAAAAGTTTTGATTCACAAAATCACCCAGACATAAAATATGTTGTTGCAACGAAGAAAACAGGAATTGGTGTTGATGATATTAGAGAACAATTAAATATGGATATTAACATAAAACCTTATCGCTATAGATATAAGATATATATAATTGAAGAGGGTGATTTGGTGACACCCCAGGCACAAAATGCACTATTAAAAACCATTGAAGAACCACCAGGATACGGAATTATCATAATAATTGCACATAATAGTAGTAGGTTTTTGCCAACAGTATTATCTAGATGTGCAATTCTGTCCTTAAAACCTATTGAAGAGGAAAAAATTAAATCATATTTAATTGAAGAAGAAAAACTATCTCAGGTAAAGGCGCATATGTATGCTTCACTATCAAGGGGGAACATTGGCAAAGCAAAAATATTTTTATCATCAATAGAATTTGAAGAAATACGAAATGATATAATTTATGCTATTGATTGTATCATAGAAGAAAATGATTTGGAAATCTTGGAAATAGCTAGAAAAATCGGAGAATTTAAGGAAAAGTCAGATATGGCACTCGATCTAATGGTCACATGGTTAAGAGATATTATGGTTATTAAAGAAATTAATGATGAAAAATACATTATTCATAAGGATAAGTATAAAACTTTGTTGAAACATGGACAACTTTTATCGTATAATAGAATAAGTGTCTTAATGTCTAGACTTGAAGATATACAAAAAAATATTAAAGTTAACGTAAATTATCAATTGTCTTTAGAGACATTGTTCTTTTAACTAATACTAAGGAGATTTATATATGATAAAAGTAATCGGTGTGAGATTTCGAAGAGCTGGTAAAATATATTATTTTGATCCAAGTGAAATGGAAATAGAACCAGGGCAATTTGTTATTGTCGAAACAGCTAGAGGTATAGAATATGGATCGGTTATTTTAGGCTTAAAGGAAATTACAGAAGAGGAAGTAATTCAACCACTAAAAAAAGTAATACGAATTGCTACAGAAGAAGATCAGAAGAAAGAAGAAAAAAACAAGCAAAAGGAAAAAGAGGCCTTTACAACGTGTTTAGAAAAAATTCATAAACATGGTTTAGAAATGAAACTTATAGATTGTGAGTATACTTTTGATAATAACAAGCTACTATTTTATTTTACTGCAGACGGACGTATTGACTTTAGAGAGCTTGTAAAGGATTTGGCTGCTGTATTTAAAACAAGAATTGAGTTAAGACAAATTGGCGTAAGAGATGAAACTAAAATGGTCGGTAGCATAGGTATATGTGGAAGAAGCTTATGCTGTAACGCACATTTATGTGAGTTTCATCCAGTATCTATAAAAATGGCAAAGGAACAAAATCTATCACTTAATCCAACAAAGATTTCTGGAGTATGTGGAAGACTGATGTGCTGCTTGAAATATGAAGAGGCTACGTATGAAATGTTAAATGAAAAATTACCAAATGTTGGTGATATTGTTGTGCTTTCTGATCAACGAGAAGGTGAAGTATTAAGTGTTAATGTTCTTAGACAGCGTGTTAAAACTGTAATTAGAAAAAAAGATGGTGATACAGAGCTGATAGAGGTACATGTTGATGATTTAACCATTAAGAAAACGGTTAAGAGAAGCAACCTTGATCATTTATCTAAGGAAGAACTTGAAGAGCTTAAGAAGTTAGAAAAAATGGAGCAAAAAGAAGTAGAAATGAAAAGGGATTAAATATGAACCACCAATACGAGGAAAGAATTGATGATTTACACATTAATGACTTTAAAATCATTCAAAATCCAAAAAACTTTTGTTTTGGTATGGACGCAGTTCTTTTATCAGATTTTACAAAGGTAAAAGAAGGAGAAACTGTACTAGACCTTGGTACCGGGACAGGTATTATTCCAATTTTACTTCAAGCCAAAACGAAGGGCAAACACTTTACAGGACTTGAAATTCAGGAAGCCAGTGTTGATATGGCAAAGAGAAGTGTTGCTATGAATAAGCAAGGAACCCATATTGAAATTATTCAGGGTGACATTAAAGAAGCGGATACTAACTTTCCACTTTCATCCTTTGAAGTTATTACAAGTAATCCGCCTTATATGGATGGAGGAAAGGGTTTGGTTAACGAACATTCACCAAAGGCAATTGCTAGGCATGAAATATTTTGCACATTAGAGGATGTGATTAGAGTAGCTTCAAGGTTAGCATGTGTTGGAGGAAGATTTTATATGATTCATAAGCCCCACCGGTTAATAGAAATTGTTCAATTACTTAAAAAGTATAAAATGGAGCCTAAACGAATTCGATTTGTACATGCCTATCAAGATAGGGAAGCAAATATGTTGCTAATTGAAGCGATACGTAATGGTAAACCAATGGTAAAAGTTGAAAAGCCACTTATTATTTACAAGGATATAAATCGTTATACGGATGAAATATATGAAATATATGGATATGAGAGATCAGAGGACTTAGAAAGGCTTGGCAAAAATTAAGTCGAAGGACGTGATAAAGTGAATGGCAAGCTGTATTTAGTAGCAACACCAATTGGGAATTTAGAGGATATGACTTTTCGAGGTGTACGTATTTTAAATGAAGTTGATTATATAGCAGCAGAGGATACGAGACATACAAGAAAGTTACTTAATCATTTTGAAATAAAAAAGCCTTTACAAAGTTATCATGAACATAACAAGGTAGAAAAAGGTAATAAAATAATTGAAGATTTATTAAGCGGACAGCAGGTAGCACTCGTTACAGATGCAGGAACACCTGCAATATCTGATCCAGGTGAAGATTTGGTTAGACTATGTAATCAAAATAATATTAATGTAACCTCTATACCAGGAGCCGTAGCACTTATTAACGGATTAATACTATCAGGAAAAGATACAAGACGGTTTTGTTTTGAAGGATTTTTACCTTTTAATAAAAAAGAGAGAAATATTGTTTTAAATAATATAAAGAAGGATACTAGAACAATCATTTTATATGAAGCCCCTCATAAGTTAAAAGCGACGATTAGTGACTTATATCAGGCACTAGGTGATCGTAACATAACGATATCAAGGGAGCTAACGAAGAAATTTGAAGAAGTACTTCATATAACGCTCAGTGAAGCCGTTCGATATTATAAGGAGTATGAACCTCGAGGGGAATATGTACTTATAATTGAAGGAGAATCTCCTCAGAAGATAGAAGAAGAAAAGGTTGAAAAGTGGTTAGAAATGACAATGGAAGAACACTTAGATTTTTATCTCAAAAAGGAAATGGCAAAAAACGAAGCAATAAAAACAATTGCGAAGGATAGAAATTTGACAAGAAAAGAAGTATATAATTACTTTAATCAAAACTAAAGTTTTTCATGTTTCGAAATATAAAAAATAAAACAGGTAGGAGGTGTCCTAGCTGTTTTTTTATGTAAAACAATAATTTTTTACAGACTTACCTGTAACCCGGCTACTTGGGCCATTTCTAAAATAGATTTTTTTGAGACTTTTTGTCCGCGGTAGTCGATTAAATCATCCATTGAACCACTAAAAATATCAGCAGGCTGGTATTTCTTTAAGATGATATGGGTGTCATCGACAAAAATTTCCATTGAATCAGATGTTGATATATTAAATTGTTTTCTGATTTCAGATGGTAATGTAAGTCGACCTAAAACATCAAGCTTTCTAACGATTCCTGTGTAAGTCATAAAGTCCTCCCCATTTTTTATATTATATAATAACTATAGAATATCATTTTGTAAAAAAAATGTCAAATAAAAACTAGATTGAAAGAATTACTAATTGTAGTATGAATAGTATGTTGTATTTAATGGTAAAACTAAGGAAGTAAGAAGAATTATTAATTTTTTATAAGGGTGTTTTATAATGAGTTTATGGATGGAAATTGACAATCATGCAATTAAAATAACCAATGCCCAAAAGCTGCTATGGCCCGACATTGGTATTAAAAAAATTGACTATATCAAAATACTAATACAATTATCACCCTATTTATTACCGCATACTTCGGATAGGTTTCTTTCAGTTATTCGTTATCCTGATGGAATTTATAAGCCATTTTTTTATCAAAAAAAGAGTCCTACCCATACACCAGAGTGGATTGACAAAATAACAAAAGGCCAACATAACTATATTAATTTAAATAAATTATCCACATTAGTTTGGCTTGGAAATGCTGCTGCATTAGAATTCCATGTAGGGTTTAATAAAACAAACGAAAATACGATCTCGTACTTGGTTTTTGATTTGGATCCATCGGAAGGACAAGTATTTGATCAAGTAGTTGAAGTGGCGCTTCTCATTTATGAGGAGTTGAAAAAGTTAGGTTTATTGAGTTATATCAAAACTTCAGGCGCATCTGGATTACAAATATATATACCTATTGAAGAAAAATATACTTATGATGAAGGAAGAACGCTAAATCAGTTTTTTGCTATGTATTTTTCGAGTAAATATCCCCATCAAATTACCATTGAAAGGAATATTAAAAAAAGAGATATGCGATTATACTTTGATTATCTTCAAATGTGGAAGGGAAAAACAATGATATCTGCTTATTCACCAAGAGCTGTAAAAAGTGGCGCAATTTCAACTCCTGTTACTTGGGAAGAACTAAAAATGGGCATGCAACCATCAGACTTTAATTTAATGAATATGATAGATCGTATAAAGAAGAAGGGGGATTTATTTGACGTTTTTTTATATAATATGGTTAAAAATAAACAAAATCTGGATTTTATTATCCAACATATTTAAAAGCGAGGTGCTTTAAATTGTTCTTGAAGTGAGTTTGGAAATGATGTATAATAAAAATATCAAAATCTTACAGTTAAATATCTAGTACTTACTAATACTTGACATTATATCTCTCAAAAATTACCTGCATATAACAACTAAATATTTTTTTTCGCATAAGACAGTTTTATTATCTTGCTATGAATCATACATTTTATTTAAGCAACCCAAAATATAATGTAATGGTTATTTTGCGATAAAAATTAAGGGGTTACTGACCTAGGTCAACATCAATGTATGTTAAAATTTTAACAGCTATGGGGCTGGAAGGAGATGAATTATGAATCAAGAAATGACATGTCAATGTGAAGAAGTTAGTGAAGAAGAGAAGCTAGGTTTGATTGAGGAAGTTATCGAAGAGTACAAAGGAAAAGAGGGCAGCCTGATTCAAGTTCTACATATGGTTCAGGGGATTTACGGTTATTTACCAGTACATATTCAACAATTCATTGCTCTGAAATTAGATAAGCCTTTATCAGAGGTATCTGGAGTTGTAAGCTTTTATTCGCTATTTTCAACGAAACCTCGTGGTAAACATACCATTAATGTCTGTTTAGGAACTGCATGTTATGTTAGAGGGGGCAAAAAAATTGTAGATAGGCTCAAAGAAATATTGGACGTAAACGTTGGGGATACTACAGGTGACAATATGTTTACACTTGAAGTGATGCGTTGTATGGGTGCGTGTGGGTTGGCACCAGCGATGTCTATAGATGATAAAGTATTCAAACAAGTCAACCCCGATAAGCTTACGGAGATTCTTGATTTATATAACTAGAAAAAGGAGAAAAATTTTATGAAGATCAAGACATTGAATCAATTAAAAGCAATAAAAGAGTCTTATTTACAAAAGAAAGAAAAAGCCAATTATATCATAAATGTCTGTTATGGTGCTGGCTGTGTTTCTTGTGACTGTAAAGACATTAAAGATGCACTGATGGTAAGCTTAGAAAAGTATGAGCATGAAAGTAAGGTTATTGTAAATGACACTGGTTGTATTGGTGCTTGTTTTCTTGGACCATCTATGCTTATACAACCAGGTAACGTCTATTATGTAAAGCTAAAGCCTGAAGATATAGATACCATTGTCTATGAACATATTGTAAATGATAATATTGTAAAGGAAAAGTGCTACTTTGATGAAAAGAAGGAAAGATATGTTCCATTCATGAAAGATATTCCATTCTTTAAACATCAAGCAAAAATTGTATTAAATAATTGTGGTACTATTGATTTTAAAAGCCTTGAACAGTACATAGGAAATAGCGGTTATAAAGCACTTGGTAAGATGATACTTGAAAAAACACCAGAGGAAGTTATCAAAGAAATTAAAAAATCAGGTTTAAGAGGTAGAGGTGGCGGAGGTTTTTTAACAGGGTTAAAGTGGGAGCTTGCGCGTAAATCAAAGAGTGATCAAAAATATGTCATCTGTAACGCTGATGAAGGTGATCCTGGTGCATTTATGGATAGGAGCCTTTTAGAGGGAGATCCTCATGCGATTATTGAAGGGATGGCAATTGCTGGCTATGCGATAGGCGCATCAAAAGGATATGTTTATGTAAGGGCAGAATATCCACTGGCAGTAGAAAGGTTAGAAAATGCCATTATAGATGCTAGAGAAGCACTATTATTATGTGATAATATTTTTGGAAGTAAATTTGGGTTTGATATTGAAGTTAGAATTGGCGCAGGTGCATTTGTTTGCGGTGAAGAAACAGCACTCATTAATTCAATAGAAGGTAAAAGAGGAGAACCAAGACAAAAACCACCATTCCCATCTGATAAGGGGTTGTTTGGAGAGCCCTCAATTATTAATAACGTAGAAACCTTTGGTAGTGTTCCACTTATTGCTAGAAAGGGAGCAAGCTGGTTCAATCAAATGGGTACTGAAAAGAGTAAAGGAACAAAAGTATTTGCTCTTGCAGGGACAATAAATAATACAGGTATTATTGAAGTTCCAATGGGAACGATTCTAGGCGATATCATTTTTGATATTGGTGGAGGTATTAAAAATAATAAAAAATTTAAGGCTGCACAAACAGGAGGTCCATCGGGGGGGTGTCTTACTAAAGATAGCTTAAATGTTCCGATTGATTATGATTCCTTGAAAGATCTAGGTGCTATTATGGGATCTGGGGGTTTAATATGTATGGATGAAGACAACTGTATGGTTGACGTTGCAAGATTTTTTATGGAATTTGTCCAAGATGAATCTTGTGGAAAGTGCGTCCCTTGTAGGTTGGGTACGAGAAGAATGTTAGAAATTCTAGAGAAAATCACTCAAGGGAAAGGCGAAGAAGGGGATATTGAAAGGCTTATTGAACTTGGAGAAGCAATTCAAAAAACGGCTCTTTGTGGTCTAGGCCAAACAGCGCCAAACCCAGTTTTAAGTACAATAAAATACTTCAGAGAAGAGTATGAAGAGCATATTAGAGATCATAGATGTAGAGCAGGTGTATGTCAGGATTTAGTAATTTCACCTTGTCAAAATGCTTGTCCAGCTGGAGTCAATGTTCCTGGTTATCTAACACTTATTGCTGCAGGTAGAGAACGGGATGCTTATAATCTTATTAGAAGAGAGAACCCATTTCCGGCAGTTTGTGGTAGAGTGTGCACACATCCATGTGAAAGCAAATGTCGAAGAGGTCAGTTAGATCATGCCATTGCTATTATGGATTTGAAACGCTATACTGCTGACTGGGTTATGAAAACAAAGGAACCTATCCAACAACTGTATTTCCCACCTAAAGGTAAATCTGTAGGAATTATCGGTGGAGGACCATCTGGGCTTACATGTGGTTATTATTTAGCCTGTTCAGGTTATGACGTAACTGTTTATGAAGCAAGTAGCTTGGCAGGGGGTATGTTAGCTTTAGGAATACCTGAATTTAGATTGCCAAACCAATTACTACAGGATGAAATTATGCTAGCGGAGCAAGCTGGTGTAAAGGTGTTATTAAATACAGAAGTGGGTAAAGATATTTTGTTTGATGATCTTAAACAAAAGCATGAGGCAATTTATATAGCAACAGGAACCCAATTCCCGAACACGATGGGTATAAAGGGTGAAGAGTTATACGGAGTTTATTACGGTATTGATTTCTTAAGAGATGTTAATTTAGGAAAAGACGTAAAGATTGGTAAAAAAGTTGCAGTTATAGGTGGGGGCAGCACAGCGATGGATGCAGCAAGAGTTGCACTTAGGTTAGGGGCGAAGGAAGTCACTATACTTTATAGAAGAGAACTGGAAGATATGCCAGCAGATGAAAGGGAAATTGTTGAAGCTAGAGATGAACGTATTAAAATGATTCCTATGATTCATCCAGTTGAATTTAAGGGAAATGGAAAAGTGGAAAGCGTAAGATGTATTCTTCTCGAATCTGGTGCTTTTGATTCATCAGGTAGACGTAGACCAGTACCATTAACAGGATCTGAGGTTGAATTTGAGTTTGACATGGTCATTCCAGCAGTTAGCCAACATTCTGACCTACCGTTTATTGATGAAGATGAAGTTGAAATCACCAAATGGGGAACTTTTGTAACGAATAATGAAGGTATGACGAATCAAGAAGGTGTTTTTGCTGGAGGTGACGTCGTAAGAGGTCCAGATACGGTGATTTGGGCAATTGCAGATGGTAAAAAAGCTGCGAGCTCAATTGACAAATATCTTGGAGGTACAGGAGAGCTTAATAAAGGTATTGAAATAGAAGTACCTCGGGCTCATGAAGAAACAGACCTATCTGAACATGAGAGGTTTGCGATAAATGAGCTGGATCCAGTAAACCGAATTCATAATTTTGACGAAGTGAATCAAGGATTTCATAAACTTAATGCCATTGCAGAATCTATGCGTTGTCTGCATTGCGATAGACGTTAAGGGGGTATAGGCATGATAAAATTAAAAATAAACAATAAGACAATTGAAGTAGAAGAAGGCATGACCATATTAGAAGCAGCAAAGACAAAAGGTATTTTAATTCCAAATTTATGTTATTTACATAATGTTCACGAATGTGGTTCATGTAGAATCTGTGTTGTCGAAGTAGAAGGTAATAAAAATCTTCAAGCTTCTTGTATTACGAAGGCTCAAGATGGAATGGTTATTCATACCCATTCGGAAGAGGTAAGAAAAACGAGAAAAATTCTCTATGAGTTAATGATTTCAGACCATAATAAAGATTGTTTAAGTTGTTCAAGAAATCAAAGCTGCGAACTTCAAGAACTTAGTGAGCTATTGGGAATTGATCAGCAACGTTATGAAGGTAAACGATCAAAGGATGTTGTAGAGAGCAGCAATCCTTCAGTTGAACGAGATATGTCTAAATGTATATTATGTAGAAGATGCGTTACGATGTGTAATGAAATACAAGGGGTTGGCGTTATCAACTCACAAAACAGAGGATTTGATACACTTGTAGGACCTACGGAGGGATTCGATATGATGGATATGAATTGTACCTTCTGTGGGCAATGTACAACCGTATGTCCAGTTGGCGCGTTAAAAGAAAAGGACTCTATCAAAGATGTCTGGAAAGCAATAGAGGATCCATCAAAAAGAGTAGTAGTTCAAACAGCACCTGCAGTAAGAGCCGCATTGGGTGAAGAATTTGGTTATCCAGCAGGAACATTAGTAACAGGTAAAATGGCGGGCGCTTTAAGAGAATTGGGCTTTGATGATGTGTTCGATACAAATTTTGCTGCAGATTTAACCATCATAGAGGAAGGAAATGAATTGCTTAAAAGGCTTAATGCTGCATTAGGTGGCAAAAAGGCTACATTACCTATGATTACAAGTTGTAGTCCAGGATGGATTAAGTATATTGAACATACTTTTCCAAATGAACTTGATCATCTATCTACTTGTAAGTCACCTCATATGATGCTGGGGGCCATTACAAAGTCGTTTTATGCTAAAAAAATAGGGGTTGACCCCAAAGACTTTTATGTTGTTTCTGTAATGCCATGTACCGCAAAGAAATATGAAATAACAAGGGAAGAAATGGCAAAAGATGTGGATGCAGTGCTTACAACAAGAGAATTAGCTAAAATGATAAAGGATGCGGGAATTGACTTCTGTAATTTAGAAGACAGCACTTTTGATAACCCGCTAGGATTATCTTCTGGGGCCGCTGATATTTTTGGTACTACAGGTGGGGTTATGGAAGCAGCACTTCGTACGGTTTATGAAGTGGTTACAGGTGAGGAGCTTCCCTTTGATGGACTTCATGTTGAGCCAATTATGGGATTTGACGGTATAAAAGCTGCTGAAATTACGATTACTCATACGGTTCCAGAATGGAGCATATTAAAGGGTGTAACTTTAAAGATTGCCGTTGCTAGTGGCTTATCTAATGCACAAAAACTCGTTAAAGAAATTCATGAAGGCACCTCACCTTATCATTTTATTGAAATTATGTGCTGCCCAAATGGATGTATCAGTGGTGGAGGTCAACCAAGACCAACAACGGATGAAATTAGATTAAAACGTATGGAAGCAATCTACCGAGAAGATGATGAAAAGACGTTAAGAAAATCTCATGAAAATCCTTTTATTACGAAGCTATACGAAGAATTTTTAGGAGAACCCCTTGGACACAAATCACATGAATTGCTTCATACGAGTTATGTGAAGCGGGGTAAGTTTAATGAATTGTTATAGTTGATTGAATTGGATATAAGGTACAAAAAGGTGCTTATGGGCACCTTTTTG
This sequence comes from Firmicutes bacterium HGW-Firmicutes-7, assembly GCA_002841375.1. Lineage (GTDB taxonomy): Bacteria > Bacillota > Clostridia > Lachnospirales > Vallitaleaceae > HGW-1. Next base: position 16,881 of record PGZO01000032.1, read on the forward strand.
TTGCTTGGAATAAGTACTTATCTATTAATGAGATAGAATTTAAACAACCCATTAATATATTGCATACGTCCTCGTTGACATATTAATGAGCGCGTATTACAATCATGTATAAATGAGAAATCAAAATAGGGAGGTTTTATACGTGAAAATAACAGATCTACATATCCATTCTAATTATAGTGCAGATGGTGAATGGACAGTATGTGACATAATAGATATGTGTAATAAACAAGGAGTCAAAACAATTGCAATAACGGATCATAATTGTGTAAAAGGAATTGATGAGGCAATGTGCTATGGGAAGAAGTTTAATATAGACGTAATCCCTGGAATTGAGATTGATTGCACGTATAAGGATATTAATTTACATCTGTTGGGCTACCATATTGATTATACATTAAACGAATTTAATGCACTCGAGAAAGATATATATATTCAAGAAAAAGATGCTGCCTTAAAAAAAATAGCCTATCTAGAAAAAATTGGAATTGGGGTAGATGTAGAGGAAGTTCTAAAAAAAGCGAACGGTAAAATAGTAACAGGTGAATTACTTGGCGAAATCATTCTAAACAAAGAAAATAGCTTTGAAAATGAGCTACTAAGACCTTATCTTAAAGGTGGTTATCGTAGTGATATGCCCTACCTTAATTTCTATAGAGATTTTTTTTCTCTGGGAAAAGCTGCCTATGTTCCCATACAATATCTGCAACTTAAGGACGCCATTGAACTCGTTAAAAAAAGTGGTGGAATACCTGTAATTGCTCATCCCGGTGATAACCTTAAAAATAATATGGATTTAATTGATGAAATTATTGGGGAAGGTGTGGAAGGAATAGAGGTATATAGTAATTATCACACAGCGGATCAAATTATGTTTTTAAATGAAAAAGCGAAAAAAAACGATCTTTTAATAACAGGTGGAAGCGATTTTCATGGTAAAAACAAACCGGGAATTCAGATTGGATGTTACAATGGAGTTGGCAACGTTATAGCGGTGGAAAAACAATTAACTAGCTAGAGATTCATTATAATAAAGGGTATGCAAAAGCTGAAACAATTAGTAGGATGTTGGGTGTAGTTTGAAAGATTTAACAATATATAACGCTTTTACCAGTACAATAAAATAAAATTTCTTTACAGCAAAGCACTAGTATGTTATAATTCAAATAATTAAATATCATAAAATCAATGATTGGAAGTAGTAGCCTATAGAGGATGTTTCAGCGAGCTGTCGGTGGGTGTGAGGTACAGTACAGAGGAAATAGGTGAATGGGTCCAGGAGATTCAAGATGAAAAGCAATGAGTAGTTGTAGACGGGAGCTCCCGTTATAGAGCAAAGGTATCGAATCTTAGGGGATTCTGTATTGGATATATTACTTTAAAACATTGAGTGGCACTACATTTCGTCTCAAAGACGGGGTGTTTTTTTATTTCCACATATTGTGTTAGAAAGTAGCCCCTATTTCTCGTGAAGAGTTTTTTAACTCACGCACGTGAAATCTGTACTAGATAATTAGCTGTTGGGTGGTATAGCGAATAATGACCAGTTTCGTCCCATAAAGGGATGAGATTGGTCTTTTTTAAATTACTAAAAAATGTTTATATGCTCAACCTATAATAAAACATTATTAAGAAGTTTGAACAATATAAGGAGAGAAATATAATGGAGAAAAAATTACTTAAAACATATGTTGAAACAATGATAGGTGATACTGAAACACCGATTACTCTATATCAAAAATATGTAAGAAAGGGAGAAGGTTTTTTACTCGAGAGTAAAGAACAACCCAAAGGGAGATATTCATTTTTAGCAACAAATCCATTTATTGTCGTGAAGGCACATGGCAATCAAATTGACATTACTTCAAAAGGAAAGACAATTACCAAAAAAGGTAAAGCATTAGAGGAGGTTAAGCGAATAGTCGAGGAGTATGACATACTAAATGACACAAAACTACCCTTTGTAGGAGGAGCAGTCGGAACAGTTGGATACGATACCATTAAACAGTATGAAAAAATTCCTGCAGAAAATATTGATTCCATCGGTACACCAGACGTTCATCTTATGTTTGTAAAGGAAGGTATAGCGTATGATCATTTTAATCACACCATTTATATCATCGCCCTTGAAGAAGACAACGATCAAGGAAAAGAAATAGCAGAAGAGAGAATATATGAAATAAAAATGATGTTAAAAAAAGACATTATTTTTGAGGAAGACGATGAAGAAAGTGAAAAGTTGATTTTTCAAAGCAATGTGAGTAAAAAAACCTATGAAGAGGCTGTTGAAAGGGCGAAATCTTATATCTATGAGGGAGATATTTTTCAAGTAGTATTATCACAAAGATGGAGTGCAAGATGTGAAACATCACCATTTACACTATATAGACGTTTAAGAAGATTAAATCCATCGCCATATATGTACTACTTTAGATTTGATGACTATTACATTGTAGGTAGCTCGCCAGAGATGCTAGTAGAACTTAAGGAGGATAAGATATCTAATTGTCCTATAGCAGGAACAAGACGAAGAGGTAAAACAGAAGAAGAGGATAAACTACTGGCAGAGGATTTAATGGGGGATGAAAAGGAAATTGCTGAGCATATTATGCTCGTGGACTTAGGTAGAAATGATATGGGCAAGGTATCTAAAATTGGTTCGGTAAAGGTTACAAAATATATGGAGGTGCAAAACTACTCCCATGTCATGCACATTGTATCAGTAGTAGAAGGGGATAAGAGAGAGGATCAAGATATGTTTCAAGTGCTTATGAGCTTTTTGCCAGCAGGAACCTTATCAGGTGCTCCAAAAATAAGAGCAATGGAAATAATCGAGGAGTTAGAAATATCTAAAAGAGGAATTTATGGTGGTGCAATTGGCTACTTTGGATTCAATCAAACGATGGATATGTGTATTGCAATTCGAACGATGGTTATAAAAGATGATGTCGTTCACATTCAAGCAGGCGCTGGTATTGTAGCAGATTCAGTTCCAGAAGTTGAATATGAGGAAACACGAAACAAGGCACAGGCGCTAATTTCAGCAATTAATAATTAGAGGAGGAATGAGCTATGGTTTTACTTATTGATAATTATGATTCTTTTACGTACAACTTATATCAATTCATTGGTGAGTTTGATGATCAAATAGTGGTTTGTAGAAATGATGAAATAACCGGGAAGGAAATCCTAGAAATGAAACCTGATAAAGTAGTTATTTCACCTGGTCCTAAGGCACCAAAGGAAGCTGGTAATTGCGTAGAGATAATTCAAGAGGTTGCTGGAAGAATACCGATTTTAGGAATATGTCTAGGACATCAATGTATTGGAGCGGCTTTTGGCGGAAATATTATTCATGCTAAAACCCTATTTCATGGGAAAAGCTCAAAAATTCAACTTAAAAAGAACAAGTTATTTGATGGAGTTAAGCAAGAACTAACAGTTGCTAGATATCATTCATTGGTCGTTGAGTATGCATCCATACCAGATTGCTTTGAAATATTATCTCAGACAGATGAGGATGAAATAATGGCAATGAAGCATAAAGACTATGAAGTATATGGATTACAATTTCATCCAGAATCGGTTTTAACACAGGAAGGCAAGAAGATTATTGAAAACTTTATATGTTAACGATTAATGAAAGCATATAATTTTCAGTTAGGTTGATACTTTACAAAATAGATCCTATAAAGGAGTGAACGAATATGATTCAAAAAGAAATAGAAAGCATTATTGCGGGAAATCATTTGACAGAAGAAGAAATGATAGAATGTATGAGTAAGATCATGAGCGGAGAAGTAACAGATACCCAAATTGCAAGCTTTTTGACTGCACTTAAGTCTAAGGGTGAGGCCATATCAGAAATTGTTGGTGGTGCAAAGGTATTAAGAGAAAAGGCAGATGTGGTGGAACTGCAAAATTATTATACAGTGGATACATGTGGTACAGGAGGAGATAAGTTAGGAACTTTTAATATTTCTACAGCAGTGGCAATTATAATTGCAGCAGCAGACATTCCTGTTGTAAAGCACGGAAATCGTTCAGTATCTAGTAAATGTGGTAGTGCAGATGTGCTAGAAGCACTAGGAATAAAGATTGATTTATTGCCGACGCAGGTGGAAAAATGTGTGAGAGAAATCAATATTGGGTTTTTCTTTGCACCAACTTTTCATAAAGCTATGCGATTTGTAGGTAAAACAAGGAAGGAACTTGGGTTTAGAACGATATTTAACATACTTGGACCACTTGCAAATCCAGCAAATGCAAAAGCTCAAGTACTAGGCGTATTTGATGAGGCCTTAACAGAACCTATGGCGGAGGTTCTTAAAAATCTTGGCGTTGAGAGGGCGCTGGTAGTTCATGGATATGATGGGTTAGATGAAATATCAACAACTTCTGAAACAAAGATAACAGAACTAAAGGAAGGTGTAATAAAAACTTATACCGTTATGCCAGAAGATTTTGGCTTTGAGAGAGCAAAAATAGAAGACATCAAAGGTGGAAGTGCAAAAGAGAATGCACAAATTATTAAAGATTTATTTAATGGTCAAAGGGGCTTCAAACGGGAGATTCTTGTTTTGAATGCAGCGGCAGCCCTCTATGTGGGCAAAAGGGTAGACAATATAAAGGACGGTATTACCTTTGTGCAAGAACTTATTGATTCAGGTAAGGTTAAGACAAAATTAGAAGAGTTTATTCGTTACACAAATAGCTTTCATACTAGTTAGAAGGAGGGGAATATGTCAAACAGAATTTATCTAAAGGATATTGTGGCGTGCAAACAAGCTAGAAATGAAAAAATTAACGTAAGTATTGGAGAAATGCTCAAGCAAATAAAAGCCTTAAAATATAGACCTTCCTTTAGAGATGCTTTAACAAAAGAGGGTTTATCCATAATTGGAGAAGTAAAAAAAGCATCCCCTTCAAAAGGGATTATAAAAGAAAGCTTTAATCCAATTGAAATTGCAAAGACATACGAAACAGCAGTTGATGCAATTTCTGTACTGACAGAAGAAGATTACTTTCTAGGGAAGGATGATTATTTAAAGGAAATTAGTGAACGAGTAACATTGCCAACACTCTGTAAGGACTTTATTTTAGTTCCGGAACAAATTTATAAGGCCAAGCTATTAGGTGCAAGTGCCGTTTTACTTATAGTTGCAATTCTAACAAATGAGCAATTAGAGGAATATGTTGATGTTGCAAAAAGCGTTGGGTTGGATGTGTTAGTGGAGGTTCATACAAAGCAGGAACTAGAAAGAGCCCTTCAAGTTGGTGCAACAATAATAGGGATCAATAATAGAAACCTTGAGTCCTTTGAAACAGATGTTAATGTTACTATTAAGCTTAGACCGTTAATACCAGATGGAATAGTAGTAGTAAGTGAAAGTGGGATACAAACGATAGAAGACATTATGAAGTTAAAAAAAGCAAAAATTGATGCAATATTGGTAGGCGAAAGCTTCATGATAGCAGATGACATTAAGCAACATGCTAAGGAGTTAAAAGATGCATACAAAGGTTAAAATATGTGGAATTAAAACAATAGAAGAGGTCCAAACCATTAATAATTATCCTGTAAGCTATGTTGGTTTTATTTTTGCAACTAGTAAAAGGCAAGTAACCGAGGAACAAGTAAAAGCCCTAAGAGGTTATTTGAGAAAAGACATTAAGGTCGTTGGTGTATTTGTGGATGAAGCGCCCCAAAGGGTAAATGAAATAATTAAGAGTTGTTCATTAGATGTTGTACAGTTACATGGCAATGAATCTGTGGAGTATTGTAACAAAATGAATACGAAGGTGTGGAAAAGTATTCGCGTAAAGGATGAAAATAGTTTAGAAGCGATTAAGCAATATTCAACTGAAGTGGAAAGCTTCTTATTAGACACATTTAGTAAAGAGGAAAGAGGCGGTACAGGAAAAGCCTTTAATTGGAATATAGTTAGAGGGTTATCCAAAACCTATAATATTGTTTTGGCAGGGGGACTTACGCCTGAAAATATTGTGGAAGCTATTGAAATAGTTAGACCCCAAGTTATTGATATGAATTCTGGATTAGAGACAAACTTAATGAAAGACAACGAAAAAGTCAGAAAGTTATTTTTTAAGCTTAAGGAGGAAAAAATGAATAGAAAATTTGGTCAATTTGGAGGGCAATACGTTCCAGAAACACTGATGTATCCCTTGCAAGAGTTAGAAGAAGCGTATGAAGCGTGTATGAAGGATCCATCCTTTATTGAAGAATACATGTATTATATGAAGGATTATGTTGGGAGAGAATCTCCATTATACTATGCAAAAAGATTTACTGAAAAATTAGGTGGAGCAAAAATATATTTAAAAAGAGAAGACCTAAACCATACGGGTGCACATAAAATCAATAACGTAATAGGTCAAGTGTTACTTGCAAAAAGAATGGGAAAGAAAAAAGTTATTGCAGAGACTGGCGCAGGTCAACATGGCGTTGCAACTGCAACTGGAGCGGCACTGTTTGATATGGAATGCACTGTTTTTATGGGTGAAGAGGACGTTGCACGTCAACAGTTAAATGTATTTAGAATGGAGTTACTTGGTGCAAAGGTTGAAACTGTAGTTTCAGGAACGAAGACCTTAAAGGATGCAACCAATGAAGCAATTAGAGAATGGGTTAGATGTGTGGAGGATACATTTTATGTTATTGGCTCGGTAGTTGGTCCTCATCCTTATCCGACAATGGTAAGAGATTTTCAGCGAATAATTGGTGATGAGACGAAGAGACAAATATTAGATAAAGAAGGTAGGCTTCCGGATACGATAATTGCTTGTGTTGGTGGAGGAAGTAATGCAATGGGAATTTTTTATCCTTTTGTAGAAGATACGGAGGTTGAATTAATTGGTGTTGAAGCAGCAGGGTTAGGGATAGAAACCGGTAAACATGCCGTGGTTTTAGCAGAAGGCTCGGACGGAACACTCGGCGTACTTCATGGAATGAAAACGAAGCTCTTAACAGATTCAGATGGGAATATTATTCCAGCGCATTCTATTTCAGCAGGGCTTGACTATCCAGGTATTGGACCAGAACATGCCTACTTAGAGAATATTAAAAGAGCAAAATATGTTTCAATTACTGACCAGGAGGCACTTGATGGATTTGAAATGTTAACGAAGGTGGAGGGGATTATACCAGCACTTGAAAGTTCTCACGCCATAGCATATGCGATGAAGCTCGCACCTAAAATGCCAAAGGATCATATTATTGTTATTAATGTTTCTGGTAGAGGAGACAAGGATACACATACAGTTATGGATTATTTTAGACAAGGTAAGCAAGGCTTAGAAAAATTAAACAAATAGGTGGTGAAGGAAAATGAATAGAATTGATAAGAAATTTATTGAGCTCAAAGAAAAGAATAAAAAAGCTTTTATTGGCTTTATTACGGCAGGGGATCCAACACTAGCTAAAACCTCTGATCTGGTGCATGCCTTAGAAGAAGCGGGCACAGACATTATTGAATTAGGAATTCCATATTCAGACCCGTTAGCCGATGGCCCAGTAATTCAAATGGCAAATCAAAGAGCCTTTAAGAATGCAGACTTATCTGTTTCAAGCATTATGGATATGGTTCGTGCTATTAGAAAATCTACTGAAATACCACTACTATACTTAGTGTACATTAATACCATCATTGTATATGGAAAAGAAAGATTTATAAAAGATTGTACTGAAGTAGGTATAGATGGACTCATTATTCCTGATATGCCCTTTGAAGAGAGGGAAGAGTTAATGGAATTAATTTCAGAAACAGATCTTGCGCTTATTCCGTTAGTGGCACCGACCTCAATGGACAGGATTGCAAAAATTACTGAAGGCTGTAAGGGATTTGTATACTGCGTGTCTTCGTTAGGCGTAACAGGAAGATCCTCAGAATTTCATGAAGATATAAAGGACTACTTAAAAGATGTAAAGAGCAAGACCAATTTACCGATTGCAGTTGGTTTTGGAATTTCTAACAAAAAGGATATTGATGTTTTATCTGATTTGGTAGATGGTGTAATCGTAGGGTCAGCAATCGTGCAAATAGTTTCAGAAGGTGATGGAGATGTGGAGATTGTTAAAAAATTTGTTAGAGATCTAACGAATTAATGATGAGGTAGCAAATTAAAGCAAATATGCCTAATTGAGTGCCAGTTAATTTTAGGAATTGGAAAAACTTAATGTATTTTTAATAATTCTTTCACAATATTTTTATTAATTAATGGTATATTAAAGAAGTTGAGGAAAGGAGTACATATGAATATTGCGTTTTTTTTAACACCTAAAAGTGAATTGGTAACATTAGAGCAGCATATTACGATACGACAAGCGATGGAGATTATGGAGTACCATCGATATACATCCGTTTCAGTTATTGATAAGAAAGGTAGATATATTGATGCCCTATCAGAAGGGGATATTCTGTGGCATTTGAAGCATAAGGAAGGACTAATATTTAAACATACAGAAAAAGAATCAATAGATACTATAAAAAGATATCGGCCAACCTTATCCGTATCAATTAATTCGGACATTGAATCATTGATTGAGTTGTCTGTTACCCAGAGCTTTATCCCTGTAGTAGATGATCAAAATGTATTTATTGGAATTATTAAGAGAAGCGATATCATTCATTACTGTATAGATAAGTTGGAAATAAAAGAAACAGGCGAAAGAATTGCATAATCAAAAAAGGCGTAAAAGTAGGTGATATTTATAATTATAAAATCTATACTATTACGCTTTATTTTTAATCTAATGAACTGAATGGTTGCTTAGATTCAAACTTATTGATTCATGTCTTTAACCATATCTATTATAGTTGTTAAAGAATTTTTAAGCGCTATAATAGAGCCTTTATTTAAGGGAGATTCATTAAAGAGTACATTTGAATTGTCTATATCAAGCTTATTTACTAAGGCTTTAATCTCCGTATCGATATGTATTATTCCCTCTTTATAATAGGAGTTACTTTCTAAAGCTGCACTATTAATGAGCGATGGCGTATTTAAATAGGCAGTGTTTGTATTATCAAGTAAGAAATCTATAGATACATTAAAATAATTTGCAAGCTTTTTAAGCTTATCATAATCGGGTTGCTTGCCTTTCGTTTCGTAGCCAGCAATAGTTGGACGTCCAACAGATAAGATTTGTGCTAATTGGGATTGCGTTAAATTATTTTGTATTCGTAATTTTCTAACAGTATCACCAAATTTTGTTGTCATATGAACACCTCATATATGATTTTAGTAAAATAAGTTCCGATTGTAAACTTGTTGTGTCTATAATGAACAAATGTATTATAATGCATTGACAAAGTGCCTAAAAGGAACTATAATGTAAACATACGTTCCCATAGACACTAAAATTGGAGGAAAAAAATATGAGAAATAATCTTAAGACAGCAAGACTAGAAAAAAATTTAACACATAATGAAATGGCAGATATTATAGGATTGGTAAGAACTTCCTATACAAATATTGAAATTGGTGTTAAGAATCCATCAGAAAGGGTTATATTAAAGATAAGAGAAATTTTGGGAAATGATCAAGAAGATTTGTTTGATATTGAGAAGTTATAAGGCGTGAATTATAATCGTTCATTTAAGTAGATAGAATATATATCAACCTTTGAATTGAATAACAATACCTTGACACCTAACTGCTGAGCGGACATCAAGGCTTCAGCAAAGTTAGGGTCTGTTTCGTTATTTGGAACAAATTTACGAATCCCATCCATTTGGATGAGAAAGAAAACGTAATTTGTATAACCTTCCTTTGAAGCGTGTATTAATTCCATAATATGTTTTTTCCCACGTTCAGTAGGGGCATCAGGAAAACTTGCTATGCCATTACGTTCGAGGGTTACGCCTTTTACTTCTATAAACCCTTTATGAAAAGGGGTCTCATAATACAAATCAAATCTAGAATTTCCATAAGTAACTTCTCTTTTTAGCGTTATAATTTCACTGAACTCATCGAGTTTTTTATCAAGTATACCTTCATAAACAACGGCATTAGGTACTTGTGAATCTATATTAATCAATAAGTTGTTTTTATAAATGCTAATAAGTGAATAGCCAGTTTTTCTATTTGGGTTATTACTTTTCTGTAGGAAGACTTTTGCGCCAGCTATAAACAGCTCCTTGCAACGTCCTGTATTTTTGACATGTACAAGAACTTCATGATCATTAATGATTACACGAGCAATGAAGCGGTTAATTCGTTCAAGAAATATGCCTTCTACTATATTGTCGTAAATCAACCTATCACCTTCTTATTTTTAAATAGATTTATCCTTACCCTGTGGAGGACACTACTCAATTGATTCGTAATTGAGCATAACCTATTATAACCTAACACGTATAATTCGTCTGCAATAATTTTTTTCGACCCGTTGTAGTGCCTGCTACGCTATGCTATAATAAAGATTATTATAAAATAAAATCGAGGAAATAATACTATGGATAAAAATTTTAGATTAACAATATCATACGACGGTACAAAGTATTTAGGCTGGCAAAGACAAAATACTGATAATGATAAAACGATACAAGGTAAGTTGGAAAATATTCTTTCGAAAATGGCAGACGAAAAAATTGAAATAATTGGCTCAGGTAGAACAGATGGAGGCGTACATGCAAAAGTGCAGGTTGCTAATTTCCACTGGGATACAAAAGAGTCGGCAAAAAATGTGAAGGCATATGTTAATAAGTATTTACCTGAGGATATTGTTGTTACAGAAGTGAAGGAAGTATCTGAAAGATTCCATAGTCGATACAACGTTAAGAGTAAAACGTATTTATATAGAGTATTTACAAAATCTGAGCATCCAATTTTTGAACGTAAATATGTTTATCATCTAGGTGGTAATTATAACTTAGAGAAAATGAAGGCAGCAGCGGCTTTATTAGTTGGACAACATGATTTCAAAGGTTTTTCTAGTAAAAATGTAAAGAAGTCAACGATTAGAGAGATTTATGAAATCAATATTGAGCAGACGGATAGAGAAATTTTGATTTATATAAAAGCCAATGGCTTTCTATATAACATGGTTAGAATTATTGTGGGAACGCTTATAGAAATTGGCTTAAATGAAAGAGAAGTGAAGGATATTCATTCAATATTTGAACAAAAAGATCGTACCGTTGCAGGGGCAACAGCACCAGCACACGGATTAATACTATATGATGTAGAGTACTAAACTAAAACTGGATTTATTACATTTTATGATAACTATGGAGGGACCATTATGACAAAAGGGAAAAGAAAGCGTTACAGAACAACGATCATTTCTACAATTATTTTAATTTGCATGCTAGTAATGGTAGGAGCTCTGAGTGCATGTACTAGACAATCAAATAACAATAGCATAGATGATGGTATCAAAGAAGAGGTAGCTTCAAATCAAGAAGAAAACAAAGAGGGTCAGGATAAAGATTCAGATATTAAATTAGAAGAAGCTACTCAAGTTAAGGAAGACCCAATAAAAGAAGATAATCCTGAAAGTGAACTAAATGAAGTGCCCCAGGGCTCTGATGGGGAAAAAGCGTTTGATTATACGGTAGATTCATCGGGGCTTTCAAATAAAGGTCTCAGCTGGTCCTTTAAAAGAAACAGCACACATACTCCAGTAATTGGATATAATCAAGGTATTGAATTAGATAAGTATGATGCACATTATAAAGTAGATACAGAAGAAAAGGTTATATATCTAACCTTTGATGAAGGTTATGAAAATGGGTATACTGCAACGATCCTAGATATACTATTAGAAAATGATGTGCAAGCAGCATTTTTTGTGACAAAACCATACATAGAAAGTAGTACGGATTTATCTATTAGAATGAAAGAGGAAGGACATATTGTCGCGAATCATTCCGTAACACACAGTAGTTTTCCCGAATTATCAAATGACCAAATTAAGGAAGAGCTAGAACAAACAGCTCAAGCATTTTATGATGCAACGGGTTATAATATGGATTTGTTCTTTAGAACACCAAGTGGTAATTTCAGTGAAAGAGTTCTAAATGAAGTAAGAAATCAAGGGTATAGTTCAATTTTCTGGAGCCTTGCTTATGTTGATTGGGATGTTAATAAGCAACCAGGGGCTGAATATGTATATAATCATATAATGGAAAATTATCATCCAGGAGGTATTTTTCTTTTACATGCTGTTTCACAATCTAACACAGAGGCACTTGATCGTGTGTTAAAGGCTTTAAAACAAGAAGGGTATCGTTTTGGTAGTTTATATGAGTTAGAATAATCAGCGAATGAGCATTTAGATTTGTAAAGGGTTATCTTTACAAATGACCATAATTTATATATAATTTATGCAATGGAAAAAAGAACCTTACCATATGTAAATAGATTTATATTATATTACAGGGTAATGGATAAAAAGGTTTAATAGATTTCCGGGTAAGGTTCATTAGATATGTGTACAATTAACAAGTTAAATTAGGAGGCTAAAAAATGGCAAAACGTTTCGAAGATAGCACATTTAGAGAGAGTATGAAAGTAAGATTAGATTTCAACAACATGATGGCAGAATATATTGGACCAAAAGGAATTACAGAAAGTGATCTAGAAGGGCTAGAAGTAAAAATTGAAGCAGCTGAAAGAGCAATGGTTGAAAAGAGAGCTCAAGGCAAGATGTACTGGAGAGATCTTCCTTATAATCAAAAAGAAATTGTAGAAGACATCAAAACATATGTAGAAAGTGTTAAAGGACAATTTGAAAGCTTTGTAGTTCTTGGTATTGGTGGATCAGCACTAGGTCCAATTGCTGTGCAACAAGCCATTAATCATCCATTCTATAATGAGTTGCCAGAAAAACGAAATGGATACCCTAAGCTTTATGTAGCCGATAATATTGATCCAGAAAAATTAGTAACACTTTTTGATGTAATAGATTTAAAAACATCTTTGTTTAATGTTGTTTCCAAGTCAGGAAGTACTTCAGAAACAATGTCACAATTTATGATTATAAAAGAAATGCTAGAAAAGGAATTGGGAAAAGAAGAGGCTAAAAAGCATATTGTTTGTACTACCGACCCGAAGGTAGGTAATTTAAGACCAATAGCTGAAGCAGAAGGATACAAGAGCTTTATTATACAACCAGGAGTTGGAGGGAGATTCTCAGAGCTATCTCCAGTTGGACTACTTCCTGCTGCAATGTGTGGTATTGATATTGAAGAGTTACTTGCAGGAGCGGCTTACATGGATGAAATTTGTAATACTGAAAATACTTTTCAAAATCCTGCGGCTATCTATGCGATTTTACAATATTTGTCTATGCAAAAAGGTAAAAATATTTCAATCGTAATGTCTTATGTCGATTCACTTAAATATGTTGCAGATTGGTACGCACAGCTTTGGGCAGAATCTCTTGGAAAGAAATTTGATAATGAAGGCAAGGTTGTAAGAGTTGGACAAACACCAATCAAAGCATTAGGTGCAACAGATCAACATTCACAAGTTCAATTATATGCAGAAGGGCCACAAGATAAAGTTATTTTATTCTTAGGTGTTGATCGCTATAAAACAGAAATTACCATTCCAAATATCTATCAAGATATTCCAACACTAGGATTTTTAGGTGGGGAAACACACAATAAATTAATTACTACAGAACAGATGGCAACGGAATATGCACTATTAAAAGCAGAGCAAACAAATATGACGTTAACAGTTCCAGAAGTCAACGAATTTACAGTAGGTCAAATACTATATTTATTTGAAGTGGCAACTGGATTTGCAGGAGAACTTCTAAATATTAATGCTTTTGATCAACCTGGTGTAGAAGAAGGTAAGAATGCAACATATGCAATGTTTGGACGCCCAGGATATGAAGAAAAAAAGGCGGAACTTGATGATAGACCGGCAAAAAAAGACAAATTCATTATTTAACCAGTTTTGTATCAGTGACTAAAAAATATTTAAAACAAATAGGTATAACAAAAGCCGTATCAATTTCCATAGATACGGCTTAAATATTATTATTTATCTTCTTCGATTATTTCAATCTCTAAATAATCAAAATCAATTTCTTCAATAAAATGATCGCGTCTAAAAGAAGTTCTTCTAAATTTCTTGAAATCTTTATGGTTATCTTTTAACCAAATAGGTTTTTGCAAATCAAAAAGCATACATATCTCATACAAAGAAAGATCAACCTTTTTGTCCGTTGGCAAGTTAGTGTCATTATTGCAAATAACTGTATCTTGAATAATTTTGTTGTTTTTATATAGCTTACCCCATAGTCTTAACATTCTGCTGTTCCTTTCAATTACCAAAGTTAAAATTCATTATAGCATAATATTCAGACCATAGGTGAAAAAATAAAGCAAATACCAAAGAGATGGTAAGATATATATGATATAATAAACCAAAAATAGTTGTTAAAAGCGTATCGACATAATAATGCCATATGTATTTGATATGATGATATAAATGAATAAAGGAGGGTGGATATTTAATGTATTCAATTAACATTCTCATAGCAGAAGACGAAGAAAGGCTACGAACATTAATCGTAAAATATTTAAAAAATGAAAACTATTCAATATTTGAAGCTTCGAATGGAAAGGAAGCCATACAAATATTTGAAGAGGAGGCTATTGATTTAGTTATCCTAGACGTTATGATGCCCTTTATTGATGGATGGCATACGTGTAAAACAATTAGAAGATCAAGCAATGTTCCAATTATAATGATGACAGCAAGATCAGAAGAAGATGATAAAATTCTGGGCTTTGATTTAGGTGTAGATGATTATGTTACGAAGCCCTTTAGTACAAGAGAATTATTGGCAAGAGTAAAGGCGCTTCTTAAGAGAAGTGGAAAAACAGAAGCGAAGGAAGATTTGAACATTGGCAACTTGGTTATTCACACACCTTCAAGAACAGTCGAGGTTGATGGCGAAGTAGTACCTCTCAGCCCTAAAGAATACGATTTGCTAATATACTTTATGGATAATCAAAATAGAGCCCTTTCGAGAGAACAAATACTTAATCGAGTATGGGGATATGATTTTTTTGGAGATGGGCGTACAGTGGATACTGTAATAAAAAGGTTACGAAAGAAGCTAGGAGATGAGGGTGATCGTATTCAGACAGTAAGAAGTATAGGCTATCTATTTGAGGTGGCAGAATGAAGCGATCAATTAAGCTTAAAATTGTAACTTATTTCATGGCTGTAGTAATCATTGTATTGTTGGTCATTTGGGTTGGTATCAAGGTGTACATTAAAGATTATTATTATGGGGAAAAGATTGAAGTTATGAAGGATACAGTGGATAACCTTAATGAAATCTTACCAAGGAGTGGATATTCAGCCTTTGTTCTTCAAGACTTGGAATACATTGGATATAAGTTTGGTGGTAAAATAAGTATTTATGATGGGAATAGTATTATAACAATATTAAATAGAAACATAGATTACCCTGAAGGTAAGATTATTCAAGAAATTGCCCACAAAGATGATGTAGCTTATATTCTTGAAACGGATTATCCAGTTAAAGGTACAAAGTGGCTCTTATATGGTGAAAAGTTAAAAAATAATCAGTTTGCAATGCTTGAAATACCGATAGAGTCTATTGAAAATACGTTAGAAATCGTTGAAAAGTTTTTCTCCTATTTAGTATGGATCTCAATAGTTATTGCAGGTGTTTTTTCTATAATTTTATCTAGGAATATTTCAAAGCCGGTTTCAGAATTAAACCAAATTGCAAAGGAAATGGGTAAACTTAATTTTAATAGAAAGTATAATGGAAAAAGAAAGGACGAAATTGGCCAACTTGGAGGAACGTTAAACGAAATAGCAACAAGATTAGAAAAAACTATTTATGAATTACAACTAGAGCTTGATAAAGAAAAACAATTAGATATACTTCGTAAAAGCTTTGTTGCACAAGTATCACATGAACTTCAAACACCATTATCCGTTATTAATGGATATATAGAAGCACTTGAGGATGGATTAGTAGATACAGATGATGAAAGACAATACTATTATGAAATAATTGAGGATGAAACCTCTAAGATGAGTAAAATGGTTAAGGAACTCTTAGATCTATCACAGTTAGAAGCAGGCAACTTTAAGATGAAAAAAGAGGCTATAGATATAACAAGCCTATTAGAGGAGATTGCTTATAAATATGAAAAAATTGCATCAGCTAAAAATATTATCTGGACATATAATATCATGAATGAAACGATAACTATTGAAGTAGATCCAATAAGAATTGAACAAGCTATAACAAATATAATTAACAATGCTTTTAAACATACTACAATGAATAATAAAATTACTGTTTGTTCAGAAAAAAAGGATAATAAACTATTTATCACCATTGATAATCAAGGAGAGCAAATACCAGAGAACCAATTAGAGCATATTTGGGAAAGCTTTTATAAAGGAAACACAAGTATCAACAAAGGTGGTACAGGCTTAGGCTTAGCAATTGCATCTAATATTTTTAAATACCATAAAATGTCGTATAGAGCGTATAATACAAAAGATGGTGTTGCCTTTGAAATAGCCATACCAATTGAATAATAGTTGGTATGGCTATCACTTAATCTGATCAAGTGACCTGTTAATTTTATATAGACCATATTCTAATATTTCATCTATTAGACTTACCAATGCTTCGTTCGAAGAGGAAACTACTTTCAACAACGGTTATTGTCATCCATATGGATGCCTGGAATTACTGCCAATTAACTAGAGAAAAATTGAAATCACTCATTTTAACGTTGAAAGTTTTGTTAAATAATGTTATATTGTATCCAACATGTCTTTACAGGTGACAAGACAGCGGAGGATAAAAATAACATGATAAACTATAGAGAAGAAATTAAACGCCTAAAAGAAGAAAAGGATGCACACATATTAGCTCATTTTTATCAACCAGATGAAGTTCAAGAAATTGCCGATTTTGTTGGTGATTCCTATTATCTAAGTAAAATTGGAATGGATTCACCAAAGAGTACAATTGTATTTTGTGGTGTAAGTTTTATGGCTGAAAGCGCGAAAATACTTTCTCCTAATAAAAAGGTACTGCTTCCTAATAATGAAGCAAAATGCTCGATGGTTGAATTGGCAACAAAAGAAAATGTTTTGAAAATGAAAGAGAAGTATCCAAATGCTAAAGTGGTTAGTTATATTAACTCGTCAACAGATGTAAAAGCTATATCCGATGCATGCTGTACTTCCTCCAATGCATTAAAGGTTATTCAAAACATTGATGCAGAAGAGGTTATTTTTATTCCAGATAAGAACTTAGGGGAATATATACAAGAACAATTGCCAAATAAAAAGCTTATTCTATGGGATGGTTTTTGCTGTGTGCATCAAAGGGTAAGAGCAGATGAAATTATAAAGTATAAAGAAATCTTAGAAGGATCCACCCAAGTACTGGTTCATCCAGAGTGTATTAAAGAGGTAAGAGCTACAGCTGATTACATAGGTAGTACAGGTCAAATTATTCAATATGCGAGCCAGAACAACGCGGACAATTTTATTATTGTTACGGAGGAAGGTATATTATACCAATTAAACACAAAGTACCCAAATAAGAATTTTCATAACTTAAATATAATATGTCAACCGATGAAGCGAATTACGGTAGAGGATATTTATGAAAGCTTAGTACAAGAAAAAAATGAGATTATTCTTGAGGAAGATACTAGAAATCAAGCATATAATGCCTTAATGAAAATGCATGAGCTTGGAAATTGATTAGAAGTTGATAAAGAAATACTAGAAGGTGATGAAATACTAGAAGGTGATGAAATACTAAGAAGTGATGAACTACTAAAAAGTAATGAAATACTACAAGGTGAAGAGATGAGTGGAGACATTGATGTCATAATCATTGGGACAGGGCTTGCAGGCTTATACTGTGCAATGCATCTAAGAGATGATCTAAAAGTTGCATTAATGACTAATTCAAAAATTACAGAATGTAATACCTATCTTGCACAAGGGGGAATTACAACAGTATTAAATGAAGCAGATAAGGAGCTATTTATTCAAGATACATTGAAAGCTGGAATGTATAAAAACAATAAAGAAGCAATTGAAATAGCGGCAGAAGAAGCGATGGACAACATAATAACGCTTCAAAACATTGGTGTAACATTTGACAAAAAAGATGATTATTTTGATTTTACTTCGGAAGGAGGGCATAGTGTCAATCGCATTGTACATTATGCTGATTTAACCGGAAAAAAAGTATTTGAGACAGTATTAGCGTATGTTCGGACAAAGAAAAATATTACAATAACTGAAAATATTACTTTAGTAGACGTACTTATAGAGAAGGATGCTTGTAAAGGCGTTTTAGTACTAAAAGATGACGAACCACAGGTAGTTTATAGTAAAAAAACAGTACTAGCAACTGGTGGTATTGGAGGGCTATTTAAGAAATCTACCAACCAAAGAATTCTTAAAGGAGTTGCAACTTCAATCGCCCTAAGGCATGATATAGAAATAAAAGATACTGAATGTATACAATATCATCCAACAGGTTTATATGATCCTAAACAAAGGGAAAAGTATTTTCTTATTTCTGAATCCTTGAGGGGAGAAGGAGCCAAATTGATTAATATACATGGAAATAGATTTGTAGATGAATTGCTACCGAGAAATGTGGTTACAAAAGCAATGTTAGAAGAACAAAAGGCAACCAATAGCGAGTTTCAGTATTTAGATATTTCTTTTAAAGAGGAAATATATTTAAAAAATCGATTTCCACTTATTTATAAAGAATGCAAAGAAAGAGGCATAGATATTACGAAGCAACCCATTCCAGTGACACCTGTACAGCATTATGCAATGGGAGGCATATGCGTTAATTTGGATTCTCAAACATCTATGAAGAACTTGTATGCTTGCGGAGAATGTAGTTGTACTGGATTACATGGTGCAAATAGAATGGCGAGCAATTCATTACTTGAAGCGTTAGTGTTCTCCAGACGAGCTGCTATAAAAATGAATGATACGATAAATGAAGGTGAACTTGAAGAGCCCAACAGTGGTGTTTTAATTGAAAAAGAAATGGTGCAAAGATTGCACAAACAAAATGAAGAAATAATTATAGAACACATAAAAAATGTTAGAGGAGATTTAATTTATGAATTGGTTGAGTATCGATGAAATATTAATGAATGCAATAAATGAAGATGCACTATATGGGGATATTACCACTTCTTCAATAGTAGACAAGAATAGTAAGAGCAGCGTAGATTTAATTGCAAAGGAAGATGGTATCATTGCTGGGTTAGATGTCTTCAGAAGGGTGTTTGAGTTGCTAGGGGATGTTGAGGTCAAAACATATGTGAATGATGGAGATAAAATAACTATGTCTCAAGTAATAGGAAAACTTAAAGGTTCAACCTACAATATATTAGTTGGTGAGAGGCTTGCATTAAATCTCATTCAACGATTGAGTGGAATTGCTACGACTACGAGTAATTTAGTTGAGATCGTGAAAGAGACGAAGGCGAAAGTATTAGATACTAGAAAGACAACCCCTAACCTAAGAATATTGGAGAAATATGCTGTAAAGGTAGGGGGTGGGTCTAATCATAGGTACAGTCTATCGGATGGTGTTTTAATTAAAGATAACCATATTAGTGCGGCTGGATCGATTAAATGTGCGGTTGAAAAGGTGAGAGCGCAAGTATCCTTCGTAAGAAAAATCGAAGTAGAAACAGAAACATTAGAACAGGTTCAAGAAGCACTTGCAGTCGGAGCAGATATTATAATGCTTGACAATATGTCAACAAGTATGATGAAACAAGCCGTTGAGTTAATTGGAGGAAGGGCATTAACTGAGGCCTCCGGTAATGTGAATCATTTAAATATTAAAGAAATTGCTGATACAGGTGTAGATTACATATCCATAGGCATGTTAACGCATTCAGTTTTATCACTTGATATTAGCATGAAAAACTTGATTATTGAATGAAAATAGGTTAATTTAGAGGGGTAGAGTTTAAGTAAATAAAAGGAAGGTGAAGGTGCTTGCAAGGAAAAGAGAGAAGAAATACTATAGCAAAAGAAATATTTAGTCAAGAGGATCCCGTTACAGGCACTTCCCTTGCGAAGAAGTATGGTGTAAGTAGACAGGTTATAGTTCAAGATATTGCATTATTAAGAGCTCAAGGTATTAATATCGTATCTACGGCAGAAGGCTATAGAAAATCGATCGTAAAAGAAGAGACGTTTAAGAGAGCATTTTCGGTCAAGCATTCAATTAATGAGATTGAGGATGAGTTAAATCTTATCGTTGATAGTGGAGGCAATATTATTAATGTAATTGTTAGCCATCCAATTTACGGAGAAATATCTGTAGACATGATGATCAACTCAAGAAGAAATGTCGCAAAATTCATGAATAAGTTAGAACAAAAAGATTTTGTGCCATTAATGAATTTGACAGGTGGAGAACATATTCATGTTGTTGAAGTTGACGATGAAGAAATATTAGATGAAATTGAAAGAGAATTAACTAAAAAAGGATATTTAATTTAAGAAATATCAATGATATAAAACCTTCACGCTCGCTAGGTAAAAAGATGATCCAATCAGATGGGGCATCTTTTTTATCCAGTAGGAAAGTTCTACTTTTCTACAAAGCCATAAAAAGAGCGATGAAAAATTATAATCTTTCATAACGCGCTGACAAGCGCTCTTTTTATTTACATAGAAATGTTCTGCATAAGTAATTGGTGTGTAACTAGGATCTTAACTCGGTAGAGACGATTTTCTTGCGTCAATTGTTTGCGATTATTGTTATAACCCGAATGCGTTGTTGGGTCTTCATTTCTTGATAAGTTAAGTAATAATTTAGGATGCAAAATATTTATAATTTGTAAAAGCTCGTTTTAAACCTATTACGATAAAATCAGCCATTTCCATAACGGTATTTAGACGTGTATTTTGCAATACCATCATATCCATAAAACCACTGAAATTTACGATGCCTGTAATATAAATATCTCCTACTGGAGGAAGTACTTTGTTCACGCCAGAGCCGGGCGTGAGAGAACCTTCACCTAAGTTCACCATTCCAATGTGGTTGGTTTTGCCAAGACAAGCATCTATAGCAATAATTAGTGCGTTGCTATGCATCTTATTAATGCGCAAAAGTGTATCTTCAATATTTTTTGCATGAATAGGTTCTGAAAGTGTACCATACACTATAATATTTTCAAGATAAAAGGCTTTGAGTTTATATCCAATGATAGGTCCTAAGCAATCTCCAGTGGCTCTATCAGTGCCAATACATAAAACTACAATTGGTCTGTGATTTGGATTTTTAAGTTTTATTAATAGGGTAAGTTCTTTTGTAAATTGGTGCATAGCAGTTTTATCTTTCGTATTAAAATAAATGTTTTTTGTAGCTTGTGCTAATTTCATCAATGGACCTCCAATAAGTCACTATTTAATCTTATTAATTCTAGTTTTAACTTGATTTTAAAAAATTAAACAACAGGTAACAAATTGCATCAAAAAAAGATGCATATAATGATTATGTAAGCAAGGACATAATGGTTTTTAATAGTTCGGCTCATAATAGGTCAGATTATTTAATAAAAAATATTTTATATAGGACATGCTTTGATAAAAAACGAAGGTTGTATATGTTAATATCTTTATATACATAATGTATTTGTGGGGTGAGGCATATATGAATAAAAATGAAGAAATATTGGGTCAAGATATAAAGAAGTCCCTTCCTAAAAATGTTAGACAGATTGGTGAAGTCCATAATGGACAAAGAATATATATGGAAGATTATGCATATACGTATTTGCATCAATTTGCTGCCCATAATAAGAAAGAAGAACAGATTTCTTTTTTAATTGGAGAACAAACTATTTTAGATGATGAGCGTATTTTGCTTATTCATGGCGCAGTACAAGGAATGTCTTTAAAGAGAGAAGATGGAAATGTTGAAATTACTGATGAGACTTGGTCAAATGTCCACGATATAAGAAAGCAATATTTTTCAAATTATGAGATAATTGGGTGGGCATATACACAACCAGGATACGGAGTATTGCTTACTTCTTTCTTGATAAAGCAGCATGTAGATTATTTTAATCAAGAAGGAAAGGTATTATTAATTTTAGATCCGATTGAAAAAGAAGAGGTATTCTTTCAATTAAATGACGGTGAATTAGTTCAAAAGTCTGGGTTTTTCATATATTACGAAAAAAATATTGAGATGCATGAATACATGCTAGAGTATAAAGTGGTTCAAGACAGCATCTTTGAACCCCATGTAGATGAGGCGGTTGTGCATTTTAGGTTAAAAGATCAAGAAAAGAAAGAAGCCCAATATCATAAAAGATTTGTTAATATGTTATTTGCTCTTAGTGGGGCATTGGTTATAATGTGTATTCTTATTGGCATTGGACTTCTGAATAACCTTGAAGAGATGAATCGGTTAAAGAAATCCTTTGGCGCTGTAATGGAAGATTATGGAGTATTAAAAAATGGATTATCAGAAGAAGTAATAGGGGAGACTAGTAATGAGCGGGAAAAAGAGACAATGAATTTAAATGCTACTGACAAAATACCAGAGGGAACAGTAGCAGAAAATACTCCAGAGTTACCTGTTACAGAGGCCAATTCAAATATAGATGAGGATTTAGAACCAGAAAATGAAGAAGTTGTAGAGGCAGCAGCAGTAGAAAATGTAGAAATAAAGCCCAAAGTGCCAAAAACATACATTGTAAAAACGGGAGATAATTTAATAACAATAAGCTATCAATTTTATTCTACTAAGGAAATGGTAGCACAAATTCAAGAAATAAATGATATTGATAATCCTAATAAAATCTATATTGGTCAAACGTTATTACTGCCTCAATGACAATAAAAATCCCCGTATGGGGATTTTTATTGTGACTATTTAATCATTGTGATATAATAATTATCAAGTAGAATAGGTTTAGTGTAACTTTTAATGAAGGGAAACTTTCCTATGAAAATAAAATGTGCGAGTAATAACGGCATCTATAATAGAGAGGTATAGGGATGAAATTACAAAAGCGAACAATATTGTTTGTAACGCCTGAAATTGTACCGTTTAAAGCAACAGGCGGTTTGGCAGATGTAGCGGAAGCGTTACCAGAAGCGTTGAATGAAGCAGGTCAAAACGCAATTAGGGTTATGCCTAAATATGCAGGTATAGAAGACAAGTTTGACATCATAAAACAATTTAGTTTTATTGTCGAAACAGGGAAAAAAGCAAATGTTGCTGAGGTATATAAATATGAGGAAAATGGTTTAATCACTTTTTTTGTTGGGAACAATAATTATTTTGAAAGAGACAACTGCTATGGGTACGAAGATGATGGTGAAAGATTTGGATTTTTTTGTAAAGCAGTTGTTGAAATGCTTATGTTTTTGGACATTAAACCAGACATTATTCATTTAAATGATTGGCAATCAGCTTTTATTGGGTTATTACTAAAAGAGGAATATTATGAATTAGATTTTTATAAAGACATTAAGTTGGTATTTACAATACACAATTTACAGTACCAAGGGGTATTTGGAATTCACACCTTAGACAAGCTTAATCTATCTGTTAAATATTTTAATCCTGAAAAGATCGAGTATTATGGTAAGGTGTGCTTTATGAAAGCAGGAATAGTGTATTCAGATATGGTGACTACAGTTAGTGAAACCTATGCAAAGGAAATACAAACACCTATTTACGGCTATGGATTAGATGGCTTGCTGAGAAGATACAGCTATAAAATTCAAGGCATACTCAATGGCATTTATTATAGTAAATATGATCCTCAAATTGACACAGCATTATATGTTAATTTCTCAGAAGAGAACTTTAGAGAAAAACGAATAGAAAATAAACGCTTGTTACAAAAAGAACTTGGTCTACCAGAAAAAGATGTTCCAATGTTTGGCGTAGTGACACGTTTTGCTGAACAAAAGGGTATTGATCTAATTATTTATGCTATGAAGGCTATTTTGCCTGCAGATGTACAATTTGTTATTTTAGGTTCTGGAGAAGAAGAATATGAAAACAAGCTTTTAAGTCTTGAAAATAAATATAAAGATCAAGTCAAAATTACTGTTCAATTTAATCAGGATTTGGCCAGAAGGATATATGGTACTACAGATTTCTTCTTAATGCCATCTTTATTTGAACCTTGCGGGTTATCTCAATTATACAGCTTGAGATATGGATCTATACCAATTGTAAGGGAAACAGGAGGACTATTAGATACAATATTAGATTATGATAAGGATAATGATGAAGGTATTGGTTTTTCCTTTAAAAACTTTAATGGGGAAGACTTTCTAAGTGCTATTTATAGATGTCTTGAAACATATGAAGATCGTGATACATGGAATAAACTTGTAGAGAGAGCAATGAAAAAAAGGTTCTCATGGAGCAGAGCAGCGCAAAGCTATATTGAAAGGTATGAATCTCTTTTAGTTGAAGAGGGTACTGTTTAAATAATCCTTAACATAAGTATGTAATAAGACCAACAAATTTGGTGAAAAAATTTGAAGAGGATTACATTCAAAAATGTACTAATAATTTCAAGTGTATATGTGGGGACAGTGTTAGGTGCTGGATTTGCATCAGGTCAAGAAATGATGAGTTTTTTTGCAATCCATGGCTATAAGGGCATGTTCGGGTTAGTGTTGACGGGCATGCTTTTTAGTATGATTGGCTACATGGTATTAAAGATTATATTTACTAGGAAGTGCAACTCTTATACAGAATTTATGAAGCTTATTATGGGAAATACAGGGCGAAGATTTTTTGAAGTTATCGTTGTATTATTTATGTTCTGCTGTTTGTGCGCAATGCTTGCAGGATGCGGAGCACTATTTCAGCAACGATTTAATATACCCTACTATTATGGTGTTGTATTTATGGCCATTGGGTGCTTCCTTACTTTTTTATTTGATGTTAAAGGTGTCGTTGCAATTAATACAGTTTTAGCCCCAGTTTTACTTATAGGAACAATATTAATGGGAATTTATATATGGTATTTTAGAGGAACAACAGTAGGAAATATGTTGCCAGAAGCACTTCATTTAATAAAGGATAATTGGGTTTCATCTTCTATTGTCTACGTTGCATATAACAGCATTACAGCTATTGTTGTGTTGTGCTCTTTGGGGTACGCACTTAATAAAATGACTACAGTAAAATTGAGTGCAATTATCGGAGGTGCTTCACTAGGCGTAATAGGATTAATTCTTGGGCTTGCGGTATTAATTAACTATAAAGAAGTGGCTGAATTCGAGATTCCTTTACTTGCTATTGTTATGAAATATTCAGAAGGTATTCAATACATATATATAGTGATGTTAGTATCGGCTATGTTTACAACAGCAGTAGCAAATGGATTTGGTGTTATAGAAAGAGTTAAGGAAAATAGTGTAGTGCTTAAGGAAAATGCCTATGTAATTAAGTTTGTTGTAGTAACAGTGGCGGCCGCTTTTTCAAGTATTGGATTTTCAACATTGGTAGCTAATGTTTATCCGCTTTTTGGATATGTTGGAGTTTTTGAAATTGTGTGTATAGGTATTTTTTTCATCAGAAAGAGAATATAAATTATATTTTTGATCTTTACAAAAGAAAAGGGGTGAACGTTATGAAAGCAAGGGACCGGATTACCCTCCAAACCATCTTAATAGCAATTATCATAATTGTAGCAGTTGTGTATATATTTTTTATTAAACCGAATTATTACTATTTTAATGGAGGAAAAATATTTTTTGATCCAGTTTATACTGAAAAGTTTGTTGATAAAAAAACGTTAGAAATATACGCATATAATCAGTCCTTGTTCTTTAGTAGCCAAAACGGCTTGAAAAAGCTTACGATTAACAGAGAAAGTATATGGGACAAGGTATTTTATTTAGAAAATCCTAAGTTGTTTACAGAAGATAAGTATATGGCGGTTGTGGACTTAGGAGGTAAGGAAGCCTACACCTTTGATGATAAAGGATATTTAATGTCGGTCAAAGTAGAATCCCCAATTGTTCTTGCAGACATTAGTGCGGAAGGGGCATTCGCTTTAGTGTTAGAAGAAGAAGGTAAGCACTTGATTCAATTATATAAACGCGATGGAGAACTTTACGCTGAAAGGGCAACTAATTTTGCAGCCGATGGATATCCTGTTGCAATAGATCTATCATCCACTGGTGAGAAAATGGTAACAAGTTATTTATCGGTAAAGGATGGAGTCATAAAGACTACAATTGCCTTTTTTAGTTTTGGTACTAAAGGAGAATTAGATCCAGACAATAATTTAGGTGGCTTCATTATTGATGATGCAATTGCACCTGAAATTAAGTTTTTAGATGATGATCATCTTGTTGTAGTAAGTGATAAGACGATATACTTTTACTATATAAAGGATACCCCTAAGCTTGAAACGGAAATTAAAATTAAAAATGAAATTGATCAAATAGCTTACTTTAAAGAAAATGTGATTATCTATTTTGGAAAACAGATGGAGGTTTCTAAAAAAGATTTGAATAATAAAATCGTGGTTTATAGCCACGAAGGTGAATTGTTAGATGAATATGACGCGCCCGATAATGTAACACATTTAATAGGGAATGACAATAACTACTATGTAATAACCCCAAAGACGATCGAATATCATACGATTAGGAAAAAAATTTGGGAAGCTAATATAGGTAACGAAGCGAAGAATATACTCAAAATTACTAAGGATAAGTTTATAATAGTATATGAGCAAGGGTATGAGATTACAAAAATTAAAGATATTTAGGGGGAGAAGAGGATGGGTTTGAGTTATTTAGATTACATATTTATAGGTATTATTGTACTGACTGCTATAGTAGCCTTTGGGAGAGGGTTAATTAAGACGATATATTCATTTTTTTCATTAATAATAGGCATGGGTGTTGCCTATACGATATATCCAAAAGTGACAGCGTTTTTGATTAAACATACTAACATTTATGGGGTGATGGTAGCGAAGATTATCAAGGCACTTAAACTTGAAGAATTGGCACAAAACAAAATATCACCATCAGATCAACTTGAAGTGATAGATAAGTTAAAGGTACCACAATTTCTCAAGGTGGTTTTGAGAGAAAACAAAAACATAGAAATTTATGACCTATTAAAAGCAACAAAGCTTGAGGAATATATCGGTGGAACTATTGCAACGATAGCACTTAATGCACTAGCATTTTTGCTTGTAGTAATCTTAACAGTAATAATATTGAAAGTTGTATCACATGCATTAGATATTGTGAGTAAGCTTCCGGTGATTCATCAGTTAAATAAGATAGGCGGGTTATTAATTGGATGTGTACAAGGTATAGTATTTGTGTGGCTTGTATGTATTGCGCTTTCATTTATTGTGAGCCAACAAGCAGATGATAAGTTGTTTCTGTTAATAGAACGATCACCATTGGTTAAGTATTTTTATAATAATAATTTACTCGTTACGTTTATTTCTAACCTCTCCAAAGTGTTCACCTAACGTAACAACTTATTTTTTTTCATTTAGTCCTTGACATTGGACTAGGGGGGGTGATATAATTACTTTCGCTGCGAAGACGAGCTATGGCAATTATCGTTTAAGTAGAACACATTAAAGTGTTAAGAAATATCATTAAGTAATTTAGAAATTAACTGGAATTAATTAACTGGTTGACAACAAGTTGCGAAGATGATATACTAGCCTTCCTGCCAACGAGCAACACGAGTCGGCAAAAAGCAAAAGCGCAATAACAGAACCTTGAAAACTGAACAGTAAACAAACCAACAAACAAGTAATAATGATAATAGTCAGCACAAAATGAACAAGATTAAACATG
>PGZO01000054.1 GCA_002841375.1 Firmicutes bacterium HGW-Firmicutes-7
GTTTTCAGGCGTCCTGCGTACTTGATTTTTAAACATATCTATAATTGTTTCAGAAAGATCATCATAATCCACTTTCGTATTGTTAAACACATTGATTATCTTTGCTTCCTCTTCTTCAGATATCAGTCTAACTTCTCCACAGGTTTGATTTGGATTTTTTGCAATATCTTCTATCATTGCACGGAAGCAGCTTGCTATGGTTTCCATCTCCTTTTCTTGAAAGCAGTCCTTTCTGAACTCTAAATGCAAAGATTGAAGTCCGTATTTATCTTCTTTCGTCCAATTAATCCTGATAAGAAGTGGTGCATAGGTTGCGTTATACATTGCGGTCTTAAGCGTATATTGCCCATTATCATATATTGAATTTGATACAATTGCAAAATTCAAAAGCTTATTAATATCGACATCCGCTTTCTTTAGGTCCTCTAAAAGCAAATCATAAGGGTATTGAGAGTGCGATAGGCCTTGTTTTAGCTCTGCCTTAGCAGCTTCGAATACTTTAGAAAGTTGGCACTTTCCATCATACTGCATTTTTAATGGTACAGTACTTACAAGCATTCCAATTGCATTATTTATTTCGTCCTCATAAGTGCGATTGTTATATCCTGATGTCATAACGACAGTTTTAGAATTATAATATCTGCCAACGAAAATATTCATAAGCCCCATGGTAAATACATACGGTGAAATAGGCTTGTTAAAAGAATGGGTAAACCCTTTTAATTTTGAAACAGTTTCATTTGATAATTCTATCGCGATTGTTTTCGAATGAAAATCGCCTTCATTTTTAATTCCTTCTGAGCACTCTGTCAAATCTTCAAGATGTGTCATCCAATAGCTTTTATCCTTTAGATATTCCTGACTGTTTAAATAGGCTTCCTCAATTTCATAATATTTCAAATAATTATTAATTGGTACTTTATAATCGTTACCATTGCTGACACTTTCAAACATCTTAATAAAATAATGCCTTAGATTAGCAATTCCTGTACCATCACAAATGATATGATGTATTCTAATACACAATACTGTATGCTCATTTGTTAAAACAAGCTTAAACTGAAACAATCTTTTATCAAATACATCTCCAAAGGGCTGTAATACAAATTGGTTAATTGTTTCTTGGATCAATTCTTCTGACTCACCTCTAAGATCCAATATTTGAATATCATCCTCTTTCGCATAATATGGCACATAATACGCCACATATTCTCCCTCTTCGGTTAATGCAAACTGTAAGTGTATATCCTTGACTTCAAAAAGAACAGCTTCAATCACCTTTTTTAGTGTAGCCTCTTGGTTCTTTGGGAAAAAAATGTAGTTTGGTAAGTTATTGGTGTGTACACCATTTGAAAGCATTTCTACAGCCATAATTCTTTTTTGCGGATGTGTTAATCTCATCTTTTCCATTATTGTCCTCCGTGTTTTTGGCATGATCTAGAATATAGTCAAAGGATACTCGCATTACGCATTCACTCCATGCTCGTAACCCACGATAGTAGCAACGCTACTATAGCGCAAGCTACGCTTGCTCATCAGTGGTCGCTTAAATTCCGTTATATCTCATAACAACCATCGTAATATCATCTGATTGTGCAGCCTCCTGAACATGGGATTTTATATCATTTCGAATGGCCTGAATCAGTTCCTCTTCTCCTAGATTTTTACTGTCATTCAAAAAACATCGGAGCCGTTCATCAGAATAAAGCTGACCTTTTGTATTCATTGCTTCCGTAATGCCATCTGTATAGATGAATAAGCGATCACCCTTCTCCAATTTACATTCATTTTCGGAGTATTTTATATTCTCCATTCCTCCAAGCACAAAGCTTTTTTTACAGCTTAACCAATTATAACCACCTTCAGCACTACAAATAAGCGGTAAATTATGCCCTGCATTTGAAAAGGTCATTCTTCCTGTTTTCACATCTAAAATTGCAATAAACACCGTTACAAACATGCTCTCATCGTTATCCGAACACAGCATATTATTTACAGTAGTCAATATTTCTTCTACACTTATTCCCAATAGGGCTTGATTTTTAATTAAGGTCTTGGTGATTACCATAAATAGCGCTGCCGGAACACCCTTTCCAGATACATCAGCAATACATATGCACAATTTATCTTCGTTAATGAAAAAGAAATCGTAGAAATCCCCCCCTACTTCCTTAGCCGGTTCCATGACTGCAAAGAGATTGATTTCTTTTCTTCCTGGAAAAGGCGGGAAAATTCTTGGAAGCATACTAGATTGTATAGAATTGGCAATTTTCAATTCACTTTCTATCCGTTCTTTTGCTGCTGTCGTTTTACTTAAATTTTTTATATAACTTTTTAAGTTCTCGTTCATTGCCACAAATGCATCGGCTAAATCCTGTATCTCATCGTTTGTATGTAAATCAGCGTGGAATTCAAAGTTTCCATCTCCTATTTTTTTAACGCCTTCGCTCAGCATCAAAATTGGTCTTGTGATTTTTTTTGAAAGTAAAACAGAGAGCAAGGCTGCTCCTATAAGTAGAAACACCGTATTTCCAACCAAACTAGCAATCAGTCTTCTACCTTCTTTATGTATAAACTCTAGTGATGCATCAACACCAACTGCTCCAACGATTTTACCACTATCATCGTAAACAGCAGCAATGCCAGTTCTCCAAGTACCAAACTCATCTTTATAAGGATCCGAAACCAATGGCCCTTTTCCATTTAAAACCTCAAATATTTGCTTTGACGTCTTTCGAATATCTTCGTCTTTACTTCCTTCTCCAAGTAATGTACCTGCTATAGAATGATTCTTTTTGTCAGTAGACGGATAGGCATCAACACCATAATAAATCTGATCGCCTTCAACATACATTGTGTACACATAAACGATCTTTAAGCTTTCTTTTGCTTTTTTAAGCTCTATTTCGTTTGAATTCATCAATTTCGAAACCTCTTGAATCGATATCTGGTTAGCAGATTCTATGATGCGACGCAAAATCGTCTGAATGTCAAAATAGTTGGATGACTGTTCACTGTCTGCACTTCTGATTAGCGTAAGTTCATTTCCATTAATTTCTTTTGCAGCAAGCAAAGCTAAGGTGGTCAAACTATTTGCAACATTGTCATTGAGTGCTCTGTATTGAGCTATCGTCGAGATCATGCCAGATGCACCTGTTGTTAGTATTACAAGCACCATTAAATAAAGTGTCAATCTTGTTTGTATTTTGATGCGCATTTGCTTGGTTCGCATTTTCATGTCCACTCCTTCTGATTTTCAGCTCTCACCTATAACAACCTTACTCTATTTCAATAATTCCGGAAAATCCCGTAACATCAAATACCTCTTTCACAAGGGGCCTTGCTCCAGTAATTTTCAACTTCGTGCCCATTGAATTTATTTTTTTCTGTGCTGTGAGCAATATACGTAAACCCGCACTACTAATATACTCAAGTGCATTAAAATCAAAAACAATACTAATTGGTCCGTTTTCAAAAAGGTTGTCTAACTCCTTTGACAGTTGCGTACTTGTAATCGAATCAAGTCGCCCTACTAATGCAAGCTGTGCGGTACTTCCCTCAATATTTTTCATAATCTCCATAATTTTTCTCCTTTTATACTGTTGCTTTTTGTTTCATCATTGTTATCCGATTTTGCCCATCTTGATAAGAATACTCTATTTGGTCTATAAGCTTCTTCAACATAAGTATTCCAAGTCCCCCTACTTCACGCTCTTCAATGGACGTCTCAACTTCAGCATCTGCCTTTTGAAGAGGATTAAAAGCTTTTCCATTATCACAAATGGTAATCTTAACCCAATCTTCCTTTTCTTCAAACTCTATTTCGAGATCACCATTGCCCTTTTCGTAAGCATAATTAATAATATTTACAATCAATTCCTCACAAGCAATCAATACCTTCAACCTATTTTGCTGATTCATATTCGTAGCAACTAGGTGATCTTCAATAAACTCAATGGCTTTTTGATATTCCTCCATTGTTGACTGTATTTTGAAGCTATTCAATGAGAACCTCTCCTTCCTTTTTTGAAATTCTCTTATTACGCCAAACGGTTACTTATATTTTATCATTTTCATCTTCACCTTTCAACAATATTTGACTGAATATTCTGATCATAGTAATTCATCATTACAACCCTAACAACGCTTTAACCTCCTCTTCTTTTTCAAATAATACACATCCTCCATCATGTTCTCCTAGTAACAGCTCATCATTTTCAAGTTTTTTAAATAATGGTGATTTTAAAGCTTCTTTTAAACTACATTCTTTTAAATTAACATCTGAATATGGTGAAAATGGACATGGTTCTGCTCCTCCATTAGCATTTATATGAAAAAACCCTCTGCCAGCAGCTAGACATCCACCTGAATATTTTTCATCACCGGGGAATGATAAAAACACCATATTTTTAAATATTTTTCTTAATTCTTCTACATTTTCTTCTAATATTAGCCGCTCTTTATCTGTAGGTGCAATGTTTCTAGTAGATATAGTTACTGGAACATATTCTGCAAATAATAATACTCTTGTTCCTTTATTATAAAGCTCCTGTATAAACGCTTTACTTGTGACAGTCATTATATTTTCAGTTGTTACAGTTACAGAACCTCCAAATAAAATTCCTTTTTTATGTAAACTATCCATTGCGGTCATTATTAAATTATAAGTTCCTATTCCCCTTCTGCCATCAGTTTGATCCCTATCACCTTCAATACTGATCATTGGTACAAGGTTTCTATTTTTATCAAATAAATTTATATAACTTTCATCTATCATAGTTCCATTTGTGAAAATCGGAAAAACTATTTCTTTAACAGAAGCTGCTTTTTCAATAATGCCTCTTCTCATTAACGGTTCTCCTCCTAATAATAGTACAAATGAAATTCCAAGCTCCTTCGCTTCATTAAAAATGTCTCCCCATCTTTCTTCTGATATCTCATTACCTTTTAAGTTATCTCCACATGATTCATTAGCTCTTGCATAACAACCCTTACAATATAAATTACAATTAGTTGCAATACTTCCCATTAAAAATGGTGGTATATGCCCGCCTTTACTTTCTACCACATCTCTTTTATATTTTGCATTCTTTACTGCTACCATATATTTCATTAGAAATGCAGATTCCTTTGGATTTTTCATAGATGATATTAAAACATTTTTCACAATATTTTCAATACTCTCACTCATATATTCAGATAAATCAAATGCTTTGTTCACTATTTAACCCCCCCACTCTTTATTTAGAAAATAAATCTAGTTGAATATCAATAAGCCTATCTCTTTCTGGTTTATTCATCACATTAATTTTACTAAACGCTTTAAATTCATCTGCCCTGTAAAATACCAATTGCATAAATGAAATTAATTGATATGAAATAATTTTGCACTCTTCATCACTTTTACTTCCGTGAAAGCATTCTTTAACTAAAGGAAGTATGTCAATAACTTGCGTAAATTCTTCCTTTAATAAAATATAAGGCATCATTTTCTTTGTATATTTTTTATAATCAACAACAATATCACTAATACGAGATAAAAAATCTCTAAGTTTCTTTCTTGGTGCTTTATCACTATTTTTGATATCTTGAAAATAAGTATCCGCAACATCTCCTATTAATTTATTTACTGCAATACTTATTAATTCATCCTTTGAAGCAAAATGGTAATTTATTGTTGATAAATTTACTTTTGCTCTTTCTGTTATCTTTCTTGATGTTATTTCGGATACATCGTTACATTCTTCAAGTAGTTCTATTACTGATTTTATTAATTGATCTTTGGTATTACTAGCTTTATCCAATTCTCCACCTCGTTTTCAAACATGTTTAATACATGTTTTATTATAAGCCTTTTGAAGTAATTGTCAATACTTTAATTTGATACATAATGTATGAATATTTATATTCATATTACTGATCTATTATCAATTGTATAATACTTTTGCGCCCATGCTGTGCGCACTTAATAAAAAGAGTGGCTTTGCCACATCAACTCCCCTGCCCCTCAATCTTGAGGGGAAAGGGCTTTATTTTTGTGCCATAATCCTTCATAATAGAGTTATGAAC
>PGZO01000055.1 GCA_002841375.1 Firmicutes bacterium HGW-Firmicutes-7
ATATCTCTAATTCAGTCCCCTTACCTATGACCTTAACCTCAAATCCATTATATTTGTTTTGATTTTCTTCTTTAGCCATTATCCCCACTTTAAATCCTTTTGCCTTATATTCAGAAGCCAATCGTGGTCCCTGTAGGTCGAGATCTTTAATAACTATTTCGTCGGTAACATAAAGACCAGCTAGAAGGAGGGCTGATTTAACTTGAGCACTGGCCACTGGCAGAGTATATCGGAGGGGTTTGAATCAAATAAAAACTTAAGCATTAAAAAACCTGTATGAACTGATAAAGTTCATACAGGTTGATATCACTCCTTATCTATTACTATCAAATCCCAATATTCCAATGACGGTAAAACAAATTTAATATATTTTCCCTTGTCATCTTGGCTCCAAATAAATGATAATTTCTTTAATCCAGGAGAACCATCAGGAGTAGACCAATAGACATTTTTAACTCCCTTACCTCCGTAATATTTTATCTCTTTATTTTTAAATTGTGGTGGTGGAGTTTGTTTATGTTCTTTCCAATCGAAACCCATATTGTAGAGATTTACCAGATTTAGGACTTCATAATTGTTTATCTCCTTAGTGGTTATAAATATTAAATCAAATCCCGCAATAACACTAGTAATTACATCTTCCATCTCTAACTGAGCTAAAATAGGTTTTAAGTTAGAATCACTTAAAAGATTCTCATACCTAACCGCAAAATCATAATAATTACGCATTACCCGACTCAGTTCTGGTGACATCTCTTTATACTTGGGAAAATAGGGATCAGCCAGCATACCCTTCCCCTCTCCCAGTTCAATGTGAAAACCTCCCTGAGAAAAAATAATTGCATTAGCAATCCGCACAGCTATTTCTTTATAAGGGTCAATATAAGCTGCCAAAACAACCGGCTTACCTCCTCCCAATCTACGTCCATCATCAATTAATTCAACTAGATCTAGATACATAGAATGGGGAGGCCAGACTTCAATATAGATGATATCCTCTTTACTAGAAGCTACCTCTTCTATCGGCCAGTTATTAACAGCATTAAAGATGACCTTTGCCTTATCATTGTCAGTTTTAATCATGTCACTTGTCTGGTTAATAAAATCACGGAAGGCTGTATCAAGAAATATGCGCTCTTTTTTATCTGTAAGATGAGAAAAACCTACTTCCGGATAGCCGTATTGATCTAGATGGATCCCGTCAAACCCTACCTCTCTTATTGCATCTTTAAATTGTTTAATTAAATGATTATTCCAAGGACTACCTGGAGAAATATTCATAATATATAACCAACCATCCGCAAAAGTTATCGGTTGTCCCCTTAAATCATAAAGCCCCCAATCTGGATGTTCCTGATAAAATTTTTTAGATGAAGCATAGATAGCAGCATAAGCCATAGAAGCTATGTTAAAATCTTTAGCTATTTCAATTTTATCTTTTACAATCTGGAATGACAACATTCTACCCAGGGGATCATTAAAAATCTCTGTTGGAGAAATAAGTTTATCATGGCGGTACATCCAGTCATAAAATTGCAGTCCATTAATATGGTATTTAGCTAAATTTTGCATCTTTGTTCTAATATCTGCTTTACCAGTACCAGGACTAAAGTCAGAGACAAAGCCATAACGGGGAAATTTGGTCCAATCACTGGCTACATCAAAAGCAGTTGATAGCTCTTTAATCACCTTGCCAGCAGCATCTTTAATTTTTAAGTCAGCCCCATAACCGGCAAAATCACTTAAAGGAGGATACCAATAAAAGGCTATTATCTCCTGACCTAATTTTAGTTTTATCTTTTTACTTTGAGCAAACAATTCATGATTTAAATGACTTATCGATAGCTGTAAATTCACTTCTTCTACTGAAGGATCAATAACCTTTAATATTAACCCTACTTTTTCAGACGGCCGGTACTGAGCCTTATTAGGGTAAAAGTCAAATTGATTCTCTGCATAACAGATACCCATCATAATGCTAACCGTAAATAAACAGATTGAAGCTACATAAAAAACTTTTTTCATCTCTACTATCCTTTCAATTTAGAGTAAGTATAGTCTCATGTCTCTAGCAAATTTTGAAGATATTAATAAACATTATCCTTTAATTCCTCCTTCTAAACTAACACCTTTAATAAAATGTTCCTGGGCAAAGAAAAAGATTATAATAATTGGTAATACTGTAATTAGAGCTGCAGCCATTAATAAAGCGTGCTCGGTTGAATGCATACTCTGGAAAAACTGCAATCCTAAAGCAATGGTATATTTTGATTGATCTTTTAAATAAATTAAAGGAGACATAAAATCATTCCAAGTAGCAACAAAGGTAAAGATTGCCACTGTTGTTAAAGCTGGTTTCCCAAGGGGAAGAACAATCCTCCAGTAGATATCAAAATAAGAACAACCATCAATTTTAGCAGCCTCAATAACCTCATTAGGTATACCCATAAAGAACTGCCTTAAGAGGAAAATATTAAATGCACCACCTCCCATAAAAGCTGGTATAGTTAAAGCCTTCAGTGAGTTATACCAACCCAGATTACGAAAAAGTATAAAGACCGGAATCATTGTTACCTGACCAGGTAACATCATTGAACAAAGTAATACAATAAAGAGAAAATTACGACCAGGGGCCCTTAATTTAGCAAATCCAAAGGCAACTAAAGAAGCAGCTGTCAAGACCCCAATAACCGATATTATTGAAACAAATACAGTATTTTTAAGATACTGGAAATAAGGAATATAAGTTGCTGCTTCCCAGTAGTTAACCCAATCGATCGGATTGGGAATCCAAATGAGTTTTTCACTCATTATTTGGCTATCAGTTTTCAATGAAGTTGATAACATCCAGAGAAAGGGTAAACTTACTACAGCAGCACCGATTGTCAAAATCATATTGACTATAATTTTCCATGTTCGTTCCCTATCCTTAGTACTCTTATTCAAATGACGGACTTTTTCAAACATAAAATATTACCCCTTGATATCTCCTTGATAAAAAACCCAACGACCGGAAAATTTTAGTTGGATTAGAGTAAAAGTCATAATTATTACAAATAATATCCAGGCCATAGCTGATGCATACCCCATATTAAAAAATTCAAAGGCCTGACGATAAAGATATAACATATAAAACAAAGTAGAGTTTAAAGGCCCTCCCTCACCATTAGTTATAACATAAACTTGAGCAAAAGTCTGAAAGGCACCAATTAACCCCATAATCAAGTTAAAAAAGATAGTGGGGGTTAATAAAGGAAGAGTTATATACCTGAACTGCTTCCCACTCGTAGCTCCATCTATCCGAGCTGCCTCATAAAGTTGTTCAGGAATTCCCTGTAACCCAGCCAAAAAAATAATCATACTTCCCCCAACGCCCCAAAGACTCATAATAATTAGAGCTGGTTTGGACCAAACCTCACTACTCAACCAGAGAATATTATCAGGCATCCCGAGAAGCCCTAATGTCTTATTTAATAAACCAAAACGAGGATTAAAGATCCATATCCATAAAAACGCACTTGCAACCATAGGTACTATTGAAGGTAAGTAAAAAATCGTTCTGAATAAAGGCATGGTCTTGATCTTTTGATTTAATAATATTGCTAAAACAACTCCTGTTGCCAAACTTAAAGGCACACTAAAAATTACATAATAAAATGTATTATACAACGATTTCCAGAAAAGAGGGTCATCGGTAAATAAACGTCGATAATTTTCCAAACCCACATACAATGGTGGTTGTAACATATTATATTCAGTTAAACTATACCAGAAAGAAACAATCATTGGACCAAAGGTTAAAACTGTAAAACCTATAATCCAAGGAGAAATAAATAAATAAAAAACTATTGTTTCTCTTCGTTGACCTTTATTCATCTTTTTTCAACTAAATTTTGTTAATAATTTCTTGATTCGCTTAACTATCTTTACGAATGATTTTATCTTTTCCAATTCTATTTTATCCATTAATTTCCACCTTCCAAGATTGATCTTTAGCCATAATAATTGATAAAGCAAACTTCTTGATGTAAAGCACATCAATAATCTACATCAGTTAATTTGTTTGATATTTAAAAAATATTTACATAGAGATTCGGAGGAAAAACCTCCGAATCTCTATGTAAATTTACCTGAGTTAATTATTTATAATTTTGAGGTTATGTTGATCCAGTATAACCTGTGCCCTCTCAGCAGCCCAATCAAGTGCCTCTTTCGACGTCATTTTATGATAAACTGCCTTGTCAACTGCTTGATAAATATATGATTCTACTTCTGGGAAAGCAGGATGAACCGGACGATATTTACCATATTCCATATTTTTAACAAAAGCTTCCCAGAAATCATCTCTCATAATCTGGTCACTATAGGCAGCAGCTTTTAAGGCTGGTATTGTACCTGAAGCAAATGCCCATTCAATCTGACTCTCCTTTTGAACCAGGTATTGTATAAACTTCCAGGCTGCTTCAGGTTCTGGAGCTCCCTTTGGGATAATCAAAGAGAATCCACCGGCAATTGTAGCATGCTCTGTGTTTTTGGGTAAAGGTGCTATTCTTAAATCATTCTTAAGAAAACCAGGAGCATACCTTTCTATATCTCTATAAATCCAAGGGCCATTAGATTGCATAGCTACCTGGCCTATATAAAAGGGATTATTTATCTGAGCACCAAAACCTGAGGAAAAGCTGATTAATTCATCTACTCCTCCACACATATCAATAAAATCTACTATCCATTGTAAAGCATTAACCCCAATTTCATTATTAAATACCACTTTAGTCATATCATCATTAAATACAGTCCCGCCCGATTGCCAGATATAATGAACCAGTGAAGCCCAATCCCAAATTGGAACAAAGCCAACCTGAGTAATACGGCCCTCATCATCATATTTAGTTAATTTCTTTGAGTACTCAATCAATTCATCCCAGGTTTCCGGGGGATCATTGGGATCTAAACCGGCTTCTTCAAATAATTTTTTATTATATAACAAGGCTCTATTATCAACATAATATGGGATGCTATAAATTTTTCCCCGATAAATAGTCTCACCCCAGGCAGCATTAAAAAAATCTTCAGATTTTATACTGCTATTTTCAATAAATTTATCAAGCTCCGTTAAGGCCCCTCGGGCAGCAAACTGTCCAGTTTTATAGCGATCAAAAAGAACAACATCAGGAGCAGCCCCTCCGGCAATAGAGACTAGTAATTTCTGCTCTATTTTGGTAGTTAAAATCACTTCAACGTCAATATCAGGATAGACCTTTTCGAATTGATTAACAATAGAGTCAATTGCTTTGACACCTTCACCTGACCAGTTATGCCAGAAACTAATCTTTGTTTTTGCGGCAACATTTAAAGTAAGACTTAATAAAAGAATTAACAATAAAAATGAGGCAAAAAACCTTTTTTTCAACATTATCTAACCCTCCTAGGAATAATTTTTCCTAAAAATAATTTACTAATTTTCTCTTAAACTCTTTATTCCCAAATGTTTTAGTGAAATTGGCTTGCCTCCCCCCTACTTTTTTAGTAGGATTTAAGAGAACTACCCCAAAAAAGGAGGCAAGCCAAGTGAAAAAGACTACTCGTTTTGTTATCTGGATCTGCTCTAAGTTCACCATGAATGAGGCTATCCGTACTGCTTCTCTTGGCCAAGAGATTACTCTGGTAACCGATGGTAACCCCTCTTATCCAGCAGGGATCCATTTTATCAACCAGAACTATGAGCTTAATTTAACCCATAAGAAGGTGGTTGGACTGCAGAACCTGGATAAAGAGTCAGAGAAATTCCGTCCCTTTAAAGAACTCATTGAAAGACTGAATCGTACTTACAAGTTTCATACCAGAGCGGCTTGTGGTTTTAATTCTGCAAATGGGGCAATTGCTTTAACTACTCTCTTTGTTACCTACTATAACTTCCTTCGACCCCATATTAGTCTTAATTAC
>PGZO01000087.1 GCA_002841375.1 Firmicutes bacterium HGW-Firmicutes-7
AACATCTTCTAGCACCTACAATTGCTATTTTGATTTGCTGCTCTTCTACGAGCTTTCCTTTAACGTATATAATATGAGGCGGATCATATAGGGTTCTCAATTGTTTAGGATATCGTTCATGATTTATTGAATAATACTGAATATTAGAAGCAATTAATTTTTTATCATATCTCTCAATTTTTTCAATATTTCTTGAAGCTAATAAATTTGGCAAGTCGTTTTTTGTAAAGAATGAAAAGCGCTCACATACTTCTTTTATTTCTTGATCAGATGCAAAAAATGCCTTTTGTGGCGTTTGAAAGCATTCTATTAATGTATCTTTCTTTTTTCTACCTATACCCGAAATATTTGATAACCATAACCAGTATAGTTCTTCCTTCATCTTATGTACTCCTTTGTATTATATTTTTTTATTGCAATTAAGGTTGTAGCGTCAAAGGTGACATTATAACCAATTAATGAGACCAATATTTTCTATCTAATGTCCTATATTGGATTGCTTCTGCTATATGCTTCTCATTTATTGTTTCACAGGAACTAAGATCAGCAATAGTTCTTGATACTTTTAATATTCTATGATAGGCTCTTGCACTTAAGCCCAGCTTTAGGAACGCTTCTCTTAATAAATCTTCTGCTGGCTTCTCTACAGAGCAGTATTCATTTATTTGTGATACGGAAAGATTCGAATTAAAGTATGATGAACTATTTTTCAAACGCTCTTTTTGAATGCTGTGTGCCCTTTTAACGCGTTCTCTAATCGCTTTTGAAGATTCCTGCTTTAATTCCACACTAAGGTCTTTTAAATCTAATTTAGCAGCCTCAACGTGAAGGTCAATTCTATCTAAAAGAGGACCAGAAATTTTATTTAAATATCGTTTGATTTGTGGAGGTGTACAACTACATTTATCCAGATCTGGATAGAAGCCACAAGGGCAAGGATTCATTGAGCATATTAGCATGAAATTGGCAGGATAGGTAAGTGTTGCATGAACGCGCGATATGGTTACTTCTCCTTCTTCTAGCGGTTGCCGCAATACTTCTAATACGCTTTTTTGAAATTCTGGCAATTCATCTAAGAAAAGCACACC
>PGZO01000056.1 GCA_002841375.1 Firmicutes bacterium HGW-Firmicutes-7
TAGCAAAACCCAGAATTGAGGGACAGTTATTTAACAGGCTAATAGGAACATTCCAGGACTTAAAAGACAAAGGTTTTGAAATAAAGAATGAAATTTTAAGTTTTGAAATTATAAAAGCTGAGAAAAATATAACAAAAGAATTGAATCTAAGTGAAAATGAAGAAATATTTAGATTTGAAAGGCTTAGGTATATAGATGAAGAACCTTACCACTTTTCAAGAACATCTATACCTGAAAAAATTTGTCCTAATTTTGATCCTAAATTTTTAATAGACAATTCTTTAATTCAGGTATTGGAGAACAAATACGACTTAAAAATATACAAGGTAAAAAGAATATTACAAGCAAATGTTGCAACAGTGGAAGATTCAAAATTATTTAAAATTAAAATTGGCTCACCAATACTAACATTTTTTAATACTGCTTTTATAAAGGATGGCACGCCAATAGAGTATACCTTAAATAAAATCAGAGGCGATATGTCTAAATTTGAGATAGAAATAAGTTTAGAAAAGGTTGAAGACATGTCCCATATTATAAATAAAAATAATTAATAACCTGAAATGACTAAAAAGAAAGGAGGAGGAGGCCTATCGGAGTTATTTTTGTGAGATTTGTTCAGGAAATAAAAATTGCGCATAGAGCATCACCTAAACAAATCTCTGTTCTATGTTATGTAAAATTTATTAAAAAATAATGGAGGTTAAAATGAAAAAGATTTTATTAAGTTCCCTTAGAGTAGTGCTATGCCTGGCTGTAGTAATGAGTCTTTTTTTAGCAGAATGCAAAACTACAGCAGCAGAAGGTCTCCCCAAAGTAGGTGTATTATGGGATTTCCTACAAGTTGAGAGACGCGTAAAAGGTAAGGAGTATCTTGAGCAGAATGCCAAGGATCTTGGCTTTGAAATAGTCTTCAAGAATGCCAATGGAGATGAGAGTCTGCAACTGAAACAGGCTGAAGATCTTGTAACAATGGGTGTTGACCTGATTGTTATCCTCCCGCAAAATGCCGATGCTGCTGGTCCAGTAATTGAGGGAGCCCACAAAGCGGGAATTAAAGTAATTAACTTCGATCGCTTAATTGGAAATGCGGACGTTGATTATTTTGTTGGGTTTGACAATGATGTGATCGGAGATATGATGGCCCAATACGTATTTGACTTGAAGGCCAACGGTAACTGGGCTATGGTGAACGGTGCTTCCACAGATCCGAATGTCAAGCAATACAGAGATGGTTGGCTACGAGTGATTCAAGATGCGATCGACAAAGGTGATATTAAAATCATCAGCGATACGTACACCATGAATTGGGATCCCAGTAATGCGATGAAAGCAGCTGAGAACTTTCTCACCGCTAACAACGACAATATTGATGTTGTCCTGGCTATGAACGACGGTACGGCTGGAGGTGTGATCCAGGCCCTTAAAGCTCGCAATCTCAATGGGAAAGTCTTAGTAACAGGTCAGGATGGAGAACTGGCGGCAATTCAGAGAATTGCTGAGGGTGACCAAAGCATGACTGTCTGGAAACCTGATGATAAGATGTCTTTGCTCTTAGCTGAGACTATTCAGAAAGTACTCAAGGGCCAAGAGCCGACTGACGTTAAGATGTGGAATAATGGCTTTAAAGATGTACCCTCTGTGTTGATGCAACCCGTTGTGGTAGACAAGAATAATATTATGGATACGGTCGTAGCTTCTGGTTATGTGAAGCTGGAGGATGTTTATAAGAACGTTCCCAAAGATAAGTGGCCGAAACAATAATAAAATTATTGTAATATAATATAGTATAAAGGGATAGCTGGACGATACCGTATTTTATTGTATTGTCCAGCTATTGTAAAAAAAGAGTGGATGAAGAAGACATTGTGACTAAATATATTCTAGAAGTAAAGGACCTCACAAAGGAATTTCCAGGCGTAATAGCCCTCGATAATGTCAGTTTGCATGTAAAGCTGGGAGAGATACATGCAGTTATAGGAGAGAATGGCGCTGGAAAATCAACTTTGATGAAAATATTAAGTGGTGTATATCCCTATGGCACTTATAAAGGGCGGGTGATCATTGATGGTTCAGAAAGACATTTCCGTAATGTTCGGGAATCTGAAGAAGCAGGAGTTGCTATTATTTATCAGGAACTCGCTTTAGCAAATAATCTATCAATAGCTGAAAATATCTACTTAGGAACCAGCAAAGGGAGTAAATATGGCATTATTAATTGGGATCAAAAAAACCATGAGGCTTCAGAATGGATTCGATATGTAGGCCTCGAAGAACAGCCAAGTACAATCGTTATGGATCTGGGGGTTGGCAAACAACAACTTGTTGAAATCGCCAAAGCACTCTCTAAGAAGGCTAAGATACTTATTCTAGATGAACCCACAGCAGCTCTGACAGAAAATGAGGTTGAACACCTAGCGAATATTTTGCGTGATCTGAAGAAGAAAGGCATTACATCTATTTTTATTTCTCATAAGATCCAAGAAGTCCTGAAAATCTCAGATACTGTGACGGTCATTCGAGATGGTAAAACTATCAATACATTATCCAATTATGAATTAAATGAAAAGGGAATCATTTCAATGATGGTCGGTAGAGATTTTTCTCACCGGTTCCCTGAAAGAAAGTATCAAAAAACTGACCAGTTGATCATGGAAGTTAAGAATTGGAAATTAGCAAAGCCTAAATCTCTTGATAAATATGTTTTTAAGGATATAAATTTCAAATTATATCGTGGAGAAATTCTCGGAATCACTGGTTTGATGGGGGCTGGTCGTACAGAGTTGGTCAACAGTTTATTTGGTGTTTATGGCGGTGAGACTAGTGGTGAGATTTATGTCTGTGGACAGAAAGTTATGATTAAGACACCAGAAGATGCTATACGTAGAGGTATTGGATTATTGACAGAAGATCGAAAGCGGTTTGGCCTGAATTTGTCTGGATCAATCAGAAGTAATATTTCCTTAGCCAGTATTGCTAAGTTCTCAAAATATGGCTATATAAATGAAAACAAGGAAATTCGAGAGTGTGAGAAATACGTTGATAGCCTGAAAATCAAGATGACATCGTTAGATAATCTGATAACTAAGTTAAGTGGAGGCAATCAACAAAAAGTGATATTAGCGAGATGGTTGATGGTAAACCCAACCATTCTTCTGGTTGATGAACCCACCAGAGGCATCGACGTTGGTGCAAAATATGAAATTTACATACTAATGGATGCTCTCCTAAAAAATGGAATTGGCATTGTTATGGTAACCTCAGAACTACCTGAGGCGTTGAGCATGAGTGACAGAGTCTTAATCATGCGAGAAGGCAGATTAGTAAAAGAATTTGATAATAATAATTTGACTGAAGAAATTATCATGAAATATGCAACTGGGAGTGATTAAGATAGAGAATGACAAAAAGTTTCAAATAAAAGAACTTATTTTGAAGAAGAATGTAAAAAAAGAGAGCCGATCATCGATTTTGAGCTTGCGAAAAATCAATTGGCGTCCTTATGCCATGGTTATTGCACTGGCAGTAATAGCCATTTTCTTTCAGATCAACACGAATGGCATATTCTTAAGGGCCAGGAAT
The DNA here is from genome assembly GCA_002841375.1 of Firmicutes bacterium HGW-Firmicutes-7. Classification (GTDB taxonomy): domain Bacteria; phylum Bacillota; class Clostridia; order Lachnospirales; family Vallitaleaceae; genus HGW-1. The sequence goes on from PGZO01000056.1 coordinate 3,583, forward strand.
TTTTCAATTCTGATGCGTCAAATGTCAATTATAGGAATAATTACTCTGGGCATGGCGTTACTGATCATTTCGGGTAATTTTGATTTAGCGGCGGGTTCAACAGTAGCATTAGCAGGGGGTGTAGCCGCTGTGATGCAGGTCTGGTATGGATGGAATACGCTTTCAAGTGTGCTCATCGGGGTCCTGGTCGGGGGTTTATTAGGTACTTGGCAGGGATTCTGGGTAGCTTATCGAAAAATCCCATCATTTATTGTAACACTAGGTGGGTTGACAATGTTTAGGGGAATCTACTTAGTCATCACAAAGGGCATTACGATCACGCCGCTTACAAAAAGTTTTACTTTCTTTGCCCAAGGTTTTGTACCTAAAAACCTAGGGATGGCCTTAGCCATATTTAGCTGCTTGGTGTATACGGTTTTGGTAATCCAGGGCACAGCTTCTAAGAAGAATTACGGAATTAAACCAGATAGTGTCATAATTATGATCTGTAAAATCGTCTTGGTCTCCGGGATTATTATATTAACAGTCATTATGATGAATTATTACTTGGGCATTCCAATCCCAGTAATTATTATGTTGGTAATAGCGCTGTTACTAAACTTCATATCAATTAAAACAGTATTTGGACGCAACCTGTACGCCATTGGTGGGAATATAGAAGCCGCAAGATTTTCTGGGATTAATATCAAAAAAACAATTATGATCATGTTTGTTATCATGGGAGCCTTGTGTGCACTCTCAGGTATATTGCTAACAGGCCGTCTAGATGGAGCTACTGCATCCGCTGGTACCATGTTCGAACTGGATGCCATTGCTGCCTGTGTTATTGGTGGGACCAGTCTGAAGGGAGGTAAGGGAAGTATATCCATGGCAATAATTGGGGCATTAGTTATGGCCAGCTTGGATAATGGCATGAGTCTTATGAATATTTCTTCGTACGCTCAATACATTATAAAAGGGTTGGTTTTAATCCTGGCAGTATGGTTCGATGTGGCAGCAGGTCAAAAAAATGAGTAAATAGATGTTTCGAGAATTAGTAAGAATCAAATGTAAATGTTGCATCTCATACAGACGGAGATATAGACTGGGCTCTTGATGATATAAAGAGTTACTGAAGAACAAAAGGTTGATGTCTATTTTATATAAAATTATTTCTTAGTTAAACTTTAAGACTACAGAGAAGAGTCTTAACCAGGAGTTTATCCTATGCAGGGAAAGGAATTATTGCTAGTTAAACAGAATATCATCAACATTTTTAAGTCTTCAGGTATGGTTTTTACTCAAAAAGAAATTGAAGCCATGGAAATAACCGATTTTGGTTTAAATGATTTTTACAATATTGGTTTGGGAATAATAATATATGTTAATACTGAAAGGATATGTGCAAAAGAGCTTGCCATGACACCTTTTCAGATATGTCCATCGCATATGCATCCAAATATAAATAGCACCGAAGGCAAAGAAGAGACATTTAGATGCAGGGTTGGGGAAGTTTACCTTTATGTAGAAGGATTTTCAACAGAAAATATTAAGGCAAGAATTCCTGATAAATATTTAGAAAAGTTTAATGTTTTTCATGAAATTATATTAAAGCCTGGTGACCAATATACTTTAAAATCGCAAACATGGCATTGGTTTCAGGCAGGAGAAGAGGGAGCAGTTTTATCTGAGTTTTCAACACATAGTTTTGATGCAATGGATATATTTTTTGATAAAAATATAAAAAGAATACCAAAGGATAATTAAATGCATGCTAACAGAAGAAATTATGGCTGCAGGATTAATGATGAGCTTGAATATAAAGGTCTAAAACTCATCACTATGGAAAATGAGAAAATTAAGATTTCCATACTTGTTGGTAAAGGAACTGATATTCTGGAGCTGGTTTATAAACCAAAAGACATTGATTTTATGTGGATTTCACCCAAGAATTTTTCATCGTCGGATATAAAAGGTAATTTTTTAGATAATTCCACAGCGTACACAAAATTGGTTGCTGTTCTTTGACAAAATATGCTTAAAACACCTATATTAATTGATGTTGCATGATAGACCTCATTGTGTTAGCGTGT
>PGZO01000007.1 GCA_002841375.1 Firmicutes bacterium HGW-Firmicutes-7
GAAATATATTCACCAACTAGAATGAAAATGAAACATGAAAGTTTCGACGTCACATATCAAGTTTATTTTCGTAGGAAAGTTCTACTTTCCTACGAAGCCGTAAAAAGAGCTTTGAAAAATTATAATCTTTCATTACGCTATATAGTTAATTATATTGTTTATAATATTCCTAGTCAACATAAACAACAAATACCTTTGTTCAAAAAATTATTAAGAAAGTTTATTGACAGTTGGAATCTACAATAGTATACTTATTAAAACACTTTAATTAAGTTCTTTAATAAGCAAAGCAAAGGAGCGTAGCTATGGATAGCATTGGTGGTAATTCACTTGTAATAAAAGAAATAAATATAAATTATGTAAGAAACACGCTTAAGGAAAAAGAAACCGCAACTAAGCAACAAATAGCTAAAGCAACAGGCCTTAGTATTGTAACGGTCTCAACCGTCTTGCAGCTGTTAGTTAAAGAAAAGGAAGTATTTGAAACAGCATTAATTTCTTCCAATGGTGGCAGACCTGCTAGAGAATTTAAATACAATTTTAACTATGCTTATGTTCTCACATTATTTCCTTATGAAATGAATGGAGATATTATCATTCACGCTGAAGTGCTTAATTTATCTGGTAATTTTGTTGATCAAATCAACTTAACTGTTGAACGAGTTGATTTAAATTCTTTTAAAAAAATCATTACACTCCTACTTAAACGCTATAAACAAATTAAATCTATTGGATTTGGCCTGCCTGCATTTGAGTCCAATGGGAAACTTATTTTCTCGGATTACAGTGAATTAACAGGTATTTCTATTACCCACCATTTTAATCAACTATTTGATTTGCCTGTTATTATGGAGAATGATGTTAATTGTGCCATACTAGGCTTTAATAAACGAAAAAACATTGCATTAAATGGCACCCTTATTTATTTGTACTTCCCTGACCAACACCCTCCTGGCGCTGGTATTTCTATTAATGGAGAAGTGTTTAAAGGAAAGGATAATTTTGCCGGCGAGGTCGCTTCCATGCCTTTAGGCATAACTTGGGATAAAAATCTTTACGAATCCTTCGACGGCTTTTGTCATGCTGTGTCAAAATTAATCATTGCTATTAGTAGCTTATTAAATCCCGGTTATATTGTCATAAATGGCAGTTTTTTAACGATGGAACATATACATGCTATTTCAGCAATCAGTAAAAAGGGGCTACCCCCAAATGTTGCGCCAAACATTTTGCTGTCAGATAACTTTACTGCTGATTATCAAATTGGTTTGTCAATGCAAACATTAATGCTATTAGAACCACCTATTAAACTAACTACTAATTATTAAAATAAAAATCTTCTTTAGGGAAAGGTCGTGTATATATGGCAACATTGTTTTTATTAATCATCTATCTGGCTTTTATTAGTTTAGGATTACCCGATTCATTATTAGGCGTAACTTGGCCTTTAATGCGCTTAGATTTCAACGCATCCTTAGGTGCTGCGGGTTTCATTTCCATGATTATATCTGGTGGGACGATCGTATCTAGCTTATTAAGTGGCACACTTTTACATAAGTTTGGAACAGGTAAAATGACTTTTGTTAGCGTTCTAATGACAGCAGGCGCTCTCCTTGGATTTTCACTGGCTCCCTCTTTTATTTGGCTACTTTTTTTAGCCATCCCTTTAGGCTTAGGTGCCGGAACGGTGGATGCTGGATTAAATGCCTATGTTGCAGCTCATTATAAATCACATCATATGAGCTGGTTACATTGTTTTTGGGGTGTTGGCGCAATGACAGGACCCATTATCATGGCACAAAATATTGGACATCAAAGTTCTTGGAGAAATGGCTATCTTATCGTTTCAATGGTTCAATTTGCCTTAGTCATTTTGTTGTTTTTTGCTTTGCCTTTATGGGATAAAGTTTCCAAATTAACAAAATCAACTGCTCCAGCAGAAACAGAACCTTTTTACAACGGAACATTACCTAAAAAAGCAGACCATCCTTTAAAAATAAAGGGATTAAAAATTGCCCTTATTTCTTTTTTGTTTTACTGTGGAGCAGAAGCCACTATGGGCTTATGGGGGAGTAGCTTCCTTATCAATGTAAAAGGCCTAGATGTAGTGACGGCAGCAAAATGGGTATCCATGTTTTATGCTGGCATTACTGTAGGAAGACTAATCACCGGTTTTATCACAATGAAGGTTAGCAATAAAGTTTTAATTCGATCTGGAGAAATCGTTCTATTGATAGGGGCACTCTTATTACTTCTTCCTCTACCTAATACCTTCTCACTAGTAGGATTTATCTTGGTTGGACTAGGTTGTGCACCTATCTTCCCATGTATGCTACACGAAACGCCAGAGCGCTTTGGAAAAGAAAATTCTCAAATGGTTATGGGCTTTCAAATGGCGGTAGCCTATACTGGTGGAACCTTTCTCCCCCCTATATTTGGCTGGATCGCATCAAGTACTACGATTGCAATTTTCCCGTTTTTCATTTTGGTATATGTTATAGCAATGCTTTTAAGTTCAGAGAAAGTTAATCTTAATATGAAAAATAGACATAAAGAAAAAGCTGTTTATTAGTTTCCTAATTAAACAGCTTTTCTAATTACCTACTTATCAATACAACATTTTTTATATTTTTTACCACTACCACACGGACATGGATCATTTCTACTGATCTTGTTATCGTTTTTTACAATACGTGTTTCATTATACTCTTTCTTAATCGCTTTTCTTTTTTCAACAGAAAGTATACCGTCCCATTGCGGAAGTGTAAATAACCACTCAGCCTTGGCGTACAGCATGTTGTAGTATAGCTTCTCTAAATCAATAGAAAGTGTAACCAAACTTTTTTCTGTCAAGCTTTCAATATCTAAAGGCTTTGTAAGACTTGTGTTTATTCCATCTAGAAATCCAGTAAAGACTACTGCATCCATGTTGAATTTTTCTGCAAGCTCAGACAAAGTGCCTTCTATCGTTTCTCCTGCATTCTCTAAAATAACCTCATAATTCTTTTGCTCTCTTGGGAAATAATCATCCCAAAATTTTTTGTCCTCTTCTTCAGTACGTGCTGCTTGGGCTAAATCTAGCCATTTTTTGTATATAGACATATTCATATTCCTTTCTACTAAACCAATTAATAACCAAATTTCTAATTTATTATACCATAAAGTGTATCAATTAGTCCTTATAATTTAACCTTTCTTTTTTTCGTATTTCTATGCTATGATAAGACTAATAATCGTTAAGGGAGGCATTTAAATGTCACATATCGTTGCAAAATCTGCCTATAAAAGTCTTGAAGAACGAATCAATCGTTTGCCTCTTGGGGCTCCTCCGTCTCAAACACTTTATCAGATTCTTGGCTTATTATTCTCAGAAAAAGAGGCCAGCTTAGTTGCCCAACTACCAATCAAACCTTTTACAATCAAAAAAGCATCTCAAATTTGGAATGTATCTTATAAAGAAGCACTTCAAGTTCTTGATACATTAGCAGGCCGTTGTATTTTATTAGATATGGAAATAGATGGGGATAAAAGATATCTCTTGCCACCTCCAATGGCTGGATTTTTAGAATTCTCTTTGATGCGCGTAAGAAATGACTTAGATCAAACGCTACTTGCAGAGTTGTATCATCAATATCTTAATGTTGAAGAAGATTTTGTGAAAGAGTTGTTTTTCGGCACCGAAACTAGGCTAGGTCGAACCTTTGTCAACGAAAGTGTTCTTTCAACAGATCAAACTGTACAAATTCTTGATTTTGAAAAAGCTTCACACGTTATAGCCACCGCTTCACATATTGGCATTAGTATGTGTTATTGTAGACACAAAGCCGCACACATAGGTGAAAACTGTGACGCCCCAATGGACATCTGCATGACTTTTAATGGAACTGCGGACTCGTTAATTCGCCATAGTTATGCGAACCGAGTTGAAGCCTCCGAATGTCTTGAACTTCTTCATAAAGCCTATGAGAGCAACTTAGTTCAATGTGGGGAAAATGTTAGAAACAATGTTTCATTTATATGCAATTGTTGCGGTTGCTGTTGCGAAGCCTTAGTAGCCGCCAAAAAATTCGGCAATCTCCATCCTGTAGAAACAACAAATTATATTCCAAAAATCAACAACGAGGTTTGTATTAATTGCGGTAAATGTGAAAAGATTTGTCCTATCGAAGCGATAGGACAAAATGATGCTGGCGAACTGCCAATTATTAATAAGGATATTTGCCTGGGTTGCGGTGTCTGTGTTAGAGCTTGTCCCAAAAAAGCTATGTTTCTAGAAAGAAGAGATAAAAAGATTATTACACCCGCAAATTCAGTTCATAGAACTGTAGTGATGGCAATTGAAAAGGGTATGCTTCAAGAGCTTATCTTTGATAATAAAGCGCTCTTAAGTCATCGCGCGATGGCTGCAATTTTGTCAGCCATATTAAAACTATCTCCAGTCCAAAAGCTCATGGCAAGCCAACAAATGAAATCTGTTTATTTAGATAAGTTGTTAAGTAAATAACGTTCTTATGAATAGTACCAACTTACCCTTTACTACAAAAAAAGATTGCTTTGATCTACAGCAATCTTCTTTTTGTTCTTTCATCTAAACGCTTAAATCTTAAACTGTCTTATCTTTTCATTTAATATATTCGCGCTATTTCTTGTTTCCTGCGCATAGTTGACTACTTGGTTGGCTTTATTGACGATAGAATTTGATTTTTCGGCTATATTTGTTGCACCTTCTGCTCCTTCATTTGCTGCTCCTGTAATTTCCTCAATCGCTTTTAGCATATGCTCAATTGAACCATGTAGATGCTTAGATGTTTCTGTGAAGCTACCCATTAAACCATTGATATAATCTGCATCCTCACTATACTGCTGACTAGTCTTAACAAGTATCTCATAATCCTTTATTACTTGCTTATCTACGAATACTAGAACATTTCCAGAATCCTTTACAAGACCTTCTACCGACTCTACAACTTCCTTAACTACACCCTGAATTTTACCAACTGTATTTTTAGAATCCTCTGCTAGCTTTCTAATTTCATCTGCGACAACGGCAAAACCCTTTCCGGACTCCCCTGCACGAGCAGCCTCTATCGATGCATTTAAAGCCAAGAGATTCGTTTGTGCTGAAATAGCCAATATTGCATCTGTAAGTTGCCTTATCTGATCAATAGATTTTGCCTTTTCAATAGAAAGTTTTAGATTCTCATTCGTCTGTTCGTAAACAATGATAGCGCTCTTTTGAGATTCCACTGCTTTCACTTTAATATCTTCTGCTCGAAGTTTTATTTCTCTGGCTGTTTCCATACCTCCGCTAGCTTTATTTGCAACGTCTTCAACTGCACTTTCTATATCATGTGAAGTGGCATTCATTTCTTGGGCACCCGCTGCTGTTTCTTCGGTGCCTGCTGCTAGTTCCTGGGTTGTTGCCGAAACCTCTTCAATATCTGCATGCAACTGATCTACTTCTCCAACTGTTTTTTGTATCGTATCTTCTATTTTATTTGTTTCATGAACAATACTCTTAATAATATCTCTTACAGAAAGCCTCATCTGCTCCACTGCTTTCGCAATGCCTCCGATTTCATCTTTCCGTTGTATGAACTTCTCCGAAACGGCTAACGTGAAATCACCTGATGCAATCACATTGATATCTGTCATTAATTTTTTTAACAAATTTGCAAATACATTTCCAGTCTGGATGGCATAAACTGTTCCCAACAAAAGAAATATACCAGACACTATACTAATCTTCATAAGTGATGCATTTAAACTATTTTGTAGAGACTTATATTCCAGTCCAACAAACCACATACCTACTACTTCGCCACTATGATTCTTGATTGGCGTATAGAGTGTCTTATAGAGTTCACCATTTATCGTAGCTTCACCTTTATAATCCTCGCCCTTCACAATAACTTTTTCAATTACATCTGGATTTGCCTGAGTGCCAACAATTCGCTTTCCCTGATCGTCGACAATACTGGTCGTAATTCTAGTATCCTTTTGAAATACAGTAGACACAATTCCAATTTCTTCTTTAATGAGATCTACTACGTTAACATCATCATTTATAACTGTATCAGCCTTGAGCAACTTGTTCTCTTCCACTATCCATGGCCCTGGATATTTGGCTTCCAACAAAGCTAATCCAAGACGGCTACTACTGTATAGCTTATCCTCAACATTTGTTTCTATTAAATCAGAAACACTAGAATACGTAATGTATCCAGAGAATCCCAAAATAACCGTTACCATGCTGCATATTGATACTGCTAATTTCCATTTTAGTTTCATAAAAAAACCTCCTATAGTATTCATTTTTATTTCTAAATACTCTTCTATTTTTATATGCATTGAAGGTTTTTCAACATCTTCAAAAGCACTTTCGTCTACTCTTTAAAATCTAGTCCCACCCTGCTTTTCCTTTATATATTTATATTGTATACTTATTAGAAATTTTTTTAACCTAAAATAAGTCTCATTTCACCATAAAAAGTGCTACTCTTTTTCGACAAAATAGCCGATATTATTTATATAAATAACTTTACAAGTGAGGTGTTTCGTATGTATAATGCCTTGATTGTCGATGATGACAAAGCCGTTCATTATATTTTAAAAAGATCAGAGCTTTTTCGAAAAAATGGCTTTATAATTACCGGAAAAGCCGCAAACGGTAAAGAAGCGCTTGAAAAAATAAATGAATCCCATTATGATATTGTTCTAGTTGATATAAAAATGCCTAAAATTAATGGAATTCAATTTATTCAAGAATTACGAAACGTTGGAAATGAAATTTGCATTGTAATTATTAGCGGTTCCGATGACTTTACGTATACAAGACAAGCAATCAAACTTGGTGCTTTTGACTATTTACTAAAGCCGATAGCAAATAATATCCTAGACGAATTGTTAACTAATGCAAGTTCATATCTTCATTCAAAGAAAATAAATAAAAATATTGAAAAGAATGCCTCCTCAAAACTTGCAGAGAGCCTAATGATTCCTTATTCAAAACAAGAAGAACTACAGCTATATCAGTTAATTATCCGTAATCCACCTAGTTGTGTTGCTTACGCGCAGGATATTACAAAAAGACTATTTGATTTCTATAATCGAGATGCTTTTAAACTATCCATTGTACTTGATAATAGCTTAATAAACCTTATGCAAATGTTGGTTTCTGAAATGCCATGGCTAGCAAACTTACAGCTTCTGGATCAGACTGTTCATCTTCAGCAGTTTGACAATATATACCTACTAGAAGATGCCTATATTAATCAAATAGAATTATTTTCCCAACAAATACTAAAACTTCATTTATTTGATTCTAACTCCGTTGTTAAATTGCTTTGCGAGTATATCACGAGTAATATCGATCGAAAAATAACACTAGAAACTGCAGCAGAAGCTTTAAACTACAGCAAAAAATACTTGGGCAAACTTTTCAAGGAATGCACTGGTGAAAATATTGTTGATTATATAACTAAAGTTAAAATGGAAAGAGCAAAGAAATTAGTACGCTCAGGCAAATATAAGAATTACGAGGTTACAGACATACTTGGATACAAAAACCCCGACTACTTTACGAAGCTTTTTAAAGCGCATTACGGTTATACTCCTTTAGAATACAGAAAGTCTACTGCTATTTAATTGGGTTGCTTACGATTGACTCCATAGGTAAACGCAAATACTGCAACACATACGCTAATTAATGCTTTGGCTAATCCTGAAACCGCATATAATGTGTTTTATCAAAGGTCCATTCTGGTGTAACCAATGTATCGAACTCAATGGAGTACCAAGGGCTAAGGTGCTCATCGGTAGGATTGATTAGGATATGCATATCTTGGGCTGGCATATAGCTTTGAGCCAATAAAAATAGCCTATTATTGGTCTCAGGGTTAATCACAACATCCACCACTATAACAGCATGTCCCGGACTGCCTCCTTTAATAAAGATGTCTCCTGCCTTCATTTGCTCTAAGCTTTCTACCTCAATCAATTCTTTGGATAATGATAATGTCCCTGCATAAGCAAAAACAATATCCATATATTTTCGAAAGGTTTCATAGGAATCATCATAAGTGGTGCCTAAATACCAGTTTACTTCATTATTATCTACTGATATTCTATAGCCTTCTAACCACTTTATATACGCTGCCGTAAATCCATTTGTAAAGTTAAAATGGATTTTTTCATACTGCTCACTATGATATAGGTATTCGCCTCTTAATCTCATAATCGCATCAGCACATTGTTGTAAATCTCTATCTCCTGTATCCATATCAATAACAGATATATGAACCTCTCTCGTCTTTTCTCTTCCATCAAAATGATAAACTTTTTCACCAAATGCTTTCAGCGGTAGCCTTTGCAAAAAGTAGCCAAAGCTTTCCTTTTCATAACTTATTCTTTCATAACCTTCTGGTGGATTAAACCTTTCCATAATCGTTGTTCCATCACTTGAAATAAAATCAAGTTGACTAATATCCTCCGACTCTTCAACTTTTTCATCCTTTGTGATCGGTTGATTAACCTTTGTGTTTCTAACTTCTTCAATAGTTTTATTGCAGCCCATTAAAATAGTTAGTATTAACGCTAGTATTAGAGCTAGCGGTATGTTTATATCCGTACTTTTCATATTTCCTACACCTCTCCTTATTTCTTGAATGACAATTTATTACTTATATTCTTCAATTATAAAGCTTATATAATCTAAATGATATGGGCTTCGCTCACATTCTATACTTTTATTATAAGCCTAAATTCACTTTAATTCCCTTTTATAAAGACAAGTAATTGATTTTAGTATATAATGATTTATTAGAAAAAACAAATACAATAATAAAGGGTTTTTATAAATGAATCTTTTTAAGAATTACTCCGGATTACCAAAAAGTGTTTATGTATTATTTGTCGCCCAAGTGATTAATCGATTTGGCGATTTTGTTATGCCATTTCTGACCTTGTTTTTAACAACGCATTTGGGTTTTAGCAACAAATCCGCTGGCGCTGCAGTTATGGTAACCGTACTAGCTTCAATACCCGGTGCATTTACAGGCGGAAAAATTGCCGATCATTTCGGGCGTAAAAAAGCTTATATGATTTTTCAAGGAACAGCAGGCGTTGCAATATTTCTATGTACGTTCACGCGAAATCCTTGGATCATTATTTCACTAATAGCCATATCATCTTTTTTTAATGGGGGCGTCAGACCGATAATAACTGCCATTATGACGGATGTTTTGAAACCTGAGGAAAGAAAGCTGGGTTTTTCATTAACCTATTTAGGTATCAATATTGGGGTAGCCCTCGGTCCACTGCTTGCTGGTTTTTTGTTTAACCATTATTTATTTATGATTTTTATTGGGGATGCTATTACGACAGCTTTAGCTGTCTCTTTGGTCGGCTTACACATCAAAGAGACGCTACCTAGTCGTTTAGAGGATTCGCCTGTTATAGAAAAAATTGTTGGAAATACAGCCTTAGAAAATGCTGAAACGGGAAGTATTTTCTCTGTCTTGGGAAGAAGACCACAAGTTCTATTATTCTTAGTGTTTAATATTTTTTATAGTGCCACCTATGCCCAACATTCGTTTTCCATGCCAATTATGATTAATCATGTTTTTGGTGACCGTGGTCCGACCTATTTTGGAACTTTGATGAGCGTCAATGCCATAACAGTCCTGGCTTTTACTATGATTCTCGCCCACTTTACACATAAATGGCGCCCCCTATCTGGAATTGTCATAGGAGGCATTGCGTATATTGTTGGATTTGGCATGATTAGCTTTTCTCGAGTTTTGCCACTTTTTTGGATCTCCACCTTTATTTGGACACTGGGTGAGATTCTGGTTGTCACCAACTTTGGTGTATATATCTCTAATAACACCCCGCAAAATTTTAGAGCTCGAATTAGTGCCGTTACAAGTTTAAGTTGGGCTTTTGGTTCTATATTTGGGACATATTTTATAGGAATGTATATGGATGCGACAAGCGTGGAGGCTGTATGGCCATTTGTTTCTCTTATTGTAATGGTAGGGACCTTGGGCATGATCGGTATTCGTTGGTATGATGGGCGCCTTAGACCGATTAAAGAATGCCCTGAGATTTCTTCAATATTATGTGAAGAAATTGAATAATCAACTTTAATAGTATTCTTAACTATTTCTCCAATTGATTGTATTTTTACGGTTTTACTTCCTCCGCCAAAGCTGTTATATCAAATGGTATAAGTGAAACAGATAGCGCTAATAATAACGCCAATACTTTTCTAGTCATATTCTTCATTTTTTCTCCTCTCAATCAAGTTTTATAATATGTTAATATTTCTAGATGTCGCCGTCGAATACTTGATTTGTCCCGTCATATAGCATATATACAATATACAAGCATAAGATATATTAATATCTATAGAGGTGTTAGAGATGGTAAAGATTTTTCTATCACAAAGCAGTAAAGATATCGATATTATAAATTCTATAATAAATAATTTAAAATCGTTATCAGACTATTATAAGTTATTGTATTTTTTACGACCTTACAAAAGTGATATGGAAAGAGTAATGAAAAATTTGTCTATATCCGATTTATTTATTGTATTTATAACCAATAATTCTCTAGATAGCAAATTTGTTAATGAAGAATTAGAAAAAGCATTTGAATTGGTAATGACTGGTCAAATAAAAGAAATTTGCCCAATCCTACTAGATAACAATATAGATGTGAACTTGGACAGCAGAATACCTTGGTTTATAAAAAACAATAAAATTTATCATACCAAATCTCCTGTTAAAGCAGCACAAATAGCTAAAAATTTCATTTGTAAGTATTAAAAGGTAATAAGGAGTTTTAGCATGAATGATGATAATAAAAGTATTGCTGAAAACTATTTATTGGACTATCTTGAATACTATGATAAAAAGTCTATCTCCTATAAAAAGTGGTACTCTGTTCTCGTTGTGTTAGATATTGTTATATCTGCATTCATTCCATTTGCCACTTTATTTATTGATAACTTCTCTTACACCAAGTACATAGTAGCTTTTATGGGCTCTGTTGTGACGATTGTGTCTGCCTTTAAAACGACCTTTGGCTTCCACAAAAATTGGGTTGAATATCGTACTACAGCTGAATTATTAAAGTATCATAAATATCTCTTTGAAACCCAATCCACTCCTTACTGCGAAGAAAACAAAGGGGAATTACTCATCTTAAATGTTAACTCAATTGTCATAAAGGAAAACAGAAACTGGAGATCTTTTGAACTTAACAACAAAAGAAGCCACCCCAAAATTCAATAACACAAAATAACTAGTGTCTATACATCGTATAGGTTTTTAGAAAAATTTCCTTTTTACACGGATATCTTTCTCCCTCAACACCCGTTACTATATAATCGCCCTTATTAATATAGTGTTTCCCCTCTAACGTTTGTATAAAAGGGATTTTATTAGAATCGATTGGATTTACATAATTTTTTATATCTAATCCAGCATTAATTGCCGCTTCAACATCATCAAAGCCATCTTCTAATCCATACTTATATTCATTTGCATCAACAGGCATCGGATTCTTGATATATTTCGCCATTATATTCACCTCTATGTGATATTATTACACATTATAGATTGTTTAAACATTTCAAATACTATTCTATCTATATCATATGTAATATCGGCCTATAATGTTATCCTTTGGTTGGCAACACAAATGAATGAATGCTTTAACTACTTAACGATAATCTACAGACATAAACGCCCATTCATTCGTCTCTATATTTTTTACAACTAAAATCATTTGCCTTATGGATTTGTCTAAAGGATCTATAGATAATTCATTTTTAACTTCCTCTGTAAACTCTGATAAAACCCGATATTGAATTTCATAGGTAGCTTCCAATCTTTCAGAATTTGCGATATAGTTTAGTTGTTTAAAACCTATAACGGCTAATTCTAAGTCCTTAAGAGAATCTAGATTTTCTATAGCTTCATTCTCTACGTAATACTCTTTTATTTTGTCCTCGTCGCCACTATAGTAAGCTTGTGCAACTTTAATACAAAACTCATTTGCTTCATAATTTAATAGACTCACCGCATAAGCTTCTCTTTCGTAATTGATTGTACCCTTAAGTTCAAAAGTCCATATCCCGAGTATCAACGCAATGATGAACAGAAGTACTATACCCGCCGTTAATTTCTTTTCCATGTTAACTCCTTCTATCATTATTTGTTTTACATATTTCCAACTAGTCAATTTTGACTATCTTTAAAACGTTCAATTAGATTTAGATTATATATATTTTCTATATCTTCTCTTTTAAGTGGCTTGCTAAATAAATAGCCTTGAATATAATCACATCCGCCATTTTGTAATTTTAAAAATTTACTCCACTCTTCAATCCCCTCTGCTGTAATTTTTAAGTTCAAGCTATGTGCAAGTAAAATTAAGTTATCCATTACTTTGTTGTTTTCAAAATCCAAGAATTTATCATTGATGGATTTATCTAGCTTAATTTTATCCACTGGCATATATGTAAGGTAATTTAGCGAAGAATAACCTGTTCCAAAATCATCAAGCGCAATGCTCAGTCCAGCTTCTTTTAACTCCTGTAAAAACGCTAGCGTCTGTTTGTTATTCTCTAAAAGAATATTTTCAGTAATTTCTATTTCAACAAACTCAGCCCCTACTTTGTAATCTGTTAGTAGTTGTTTTATGAAATTAATATATTCCTTGTCACGGAGCTGCTTACTGGAAAAATTAATAGCGACTATTTTTTCTTTGTAGCCCTTATCACGCCAGCTGGCAATCTGCCCTACAGCTTCCTTCGCTACCCATCTACCAATTTCCACAATGAGTCCTGTTTCTTCAGCAATAGGTATAAATTCACCTGGGCTGATTTGATGGTCTTTTAATCTAAGTAAAGCCTCAAACCCAATAATCAAACCTGTTTGAGCTTCGACTTGTGGCTGATATAACAGCATAAATCTGTCTTCTTTTAATGCCGTTCTTAATATATTCTCGATTTTTATTTTCGTTTTTATTTCTTTTTTCATTGCTTCATAATAATATGCATGGTTATTTTTTCCACTATTCTTTACTTTATACATTGCAGTATCTGCATCCATGATTAATTGATTTATATCATTGCTATCACAAGGATAACAGGTTATTCCCATACTAAAATTCACATAATTATCTTTTCCTTCCACTGAAAATACAGCTTCAAAAGCAGATCTAATTTTCTCTATGTATTTATCTATTATTTCAGAATCAGATACATTTGAAACTAATATTAAAAACTCATCTCCTCCCAATCTGGCTATTAGCATATTATCACCAGAAATTGTAGACAAGCGTTTTGAAATTTCTTTAAGTAATTTATCTCCATAAACATGCCCTAATGTATCATTAATCCGCTTAAAATTATCAATATCTAATAATAATACAGCTCCTGGTTTTCCATTTTTTAATTCTGCATCCAGTTCTTCCATAAAACGCAATCGGTTTGGTAGTTGCGTCAAGTAATCATGTCTTGCTAGATGTTCAATATATTTTTCTTGTTCTTTCATTTTTGTTATATCCAAGAGAATACCATGCATCTTTTTCATATCTTCTTTTACATCTGTTATCCCTTTTCCTCTAATTAATAACCACTTCTTTGTTTTTCCTTTATCGTTTGTAGGCACTTGTATATTAATCTCTTCAATTTTTCCATTCAAATAGTTTCTATACTCCTGTATGATTTTCTCTTTGTATTCTGGTTTAACGACAAGATCCAATAGTTCAAATATATTTTCCTGTAAAGGAACTTTTTTATCCACAATATTAGAAAAGTTTTCGGATATAGTAACGGATTCTGTTTCTAAATCCATCTCCCACACGGCACTATCCGTACTTTCAATAGCAATCTCGTATTTTTTATTGAGTATTCTTACTTCTTGCACATGTTGCTGGATGATTTCATATTGAATCCTCATCTCTTCATCAGATGCAGCCAGTTCCTCATACGCTGCACTTAGTTCTTCATTGCTTTCTGCTAGTGCTCTTTGAATTACCCGTCTTCTTATGTTATCAATAATAAAAACAACAGTCAATATTGTGAGTAATACAAATACTACTCCTATGGCTACGATTACCTTACGGTACTTTTCTAATGGATGGTTTTCTTTGTTAATTAATACTGCACCCTCTGGAATTAGCGCCTCATCAATTTGATATCTTTGAATCAGATTATAGTCAAAAACGTAATAATAAGGTGTTTCTTCTATTAACGGAAAGGATTCAACCGGTATGCCAGAAAATATATCCATTACTAAATTCGCAGAAATCTCACCAATCGCCTCATAGGAGATCATTTTCCCTCCCATTAGACCTTGGCCTACACCCCAAATGCTTGCTCTGTAAACAGGCACATTTGTATGATCTTTAAGAAATAAAAATTCCTTTTCCAAGTCCATATATTCACCCGTACTATCCTGATTCATACTAAGGAATAGTAATATTGTATCTTGCTCAACTTGTTGGAGCCTATCTCCAAATGTTTCATACGTATATTCCGAAACATTTAACAATTCAAACGCTAAGTCAGGAAATGATGGTTTGGCCATCTCAAATTGTCTTTGGTCTCCTTGTCCGGTTAACGTATTGTCTACAATTGCAAAAACTCTTTTTGCTTTTGGGTTAAATTGATAGGCTATTTCAATATTTTCTACTAGTGACATTTCTTCAATAAGACCGGTCATATATTTGTTTGCATTTGCTTTCTCAGCTCTTTCTCGATCATTTATACCCAAAAAAACAATCGGTATTTCATTAAATAATTCTTCCTGATAATCCATGGCAAATTGTAATGCATTATCGTCTCCAACAATAATGGCATCATAGGGTGGCAAATTATCTAATTTATATTTAAGCATTTTATAAAAGAGCCCTTTGTTTACATCGGTATCAAATCTCTTTGTATCCATATATTCTATGTCAAGAACTACCTTCTGCTTATCAAATACAGAATGTAGCCCTTTGATTTGATCTGGAACCGTAGCGAAACTTTCACTGTAAGAACTTATAAAAAGCACATTCTTTTCATCTTCTGTTGCATTCAGTGAAATAGTCTGTACAAAAAAAGCATAGAAAATTAATCCTATGGCTATTAAGAGAAAATGTGACTTGATATTTCTTTTATCCTTGTTTTTTTTCATTGAATGCCCTCCTAATTTGCTGCAAATTATCACATAAAGTCCTTTCATTAAGTATACACTGTGATGTTATTAATTTCAACTTATTACATATCATTATAAAGTTATTCCTTACATTAAATGTAGCGACTAAAAATTCATTTATTCTTCTAGTAACTGATTGTGATTTTACTTATACTATACGCATCCCCTAATTCTTGAAGCGCGCTTTTTGCATCCTAAGGCTAACAAGCCTATTTTTGTTATTTATATCGATTCCTATTTACTCTAAAAAACATATACTGTATTAAAAACAAATGGATTTATAATTATGTCTTATATTAGAATTTTACATGCAGTACCAAATGCCCCAGCAGTAGATGTTTATGCAAATGACACTATGATTGCTAGAAATTTACCTTACAATAAGTTCACTGAATACCTTCAGGTACCACCAGGTCCTTACAATATAAGAATATACCCTTCTGGCGAAAAAAATGATGATGTGCTAGATGCTGATTTAACAATCCCTTCTAATACAATCACTACAATTGCTGCCATCGGTTTATTGCCCGAGATTGACCTATTTCCAATTCTTGATCCGGAGCAAGATATAGAACCCGGAAAGGTTTGTATCCGATTTACCCATCTTTCTCCGAATGCCCCTCCAGTTGATATTACCTTACCAGATGGAACCATACTTTTTGATGATGTCATGTACGAAGAAGTAACAGATTATCTATGTATTAATCCTGGTAGATTTACACTTCAAGCACGGGTAGCGGGCACAGATCAAGTTGTTTTAAATGTCCCAAATATTAGATTAAAACCAAATAGATTCTATACCGTATATGCAGTTGGGCTCGTCGGTGATAGACCACCGCTTCAAGTGTTAATACCTTTAGATGGAAATTCTTACATTCAATTTTAAGGTAAATTTTTTAATAAAAAATCAAAAAGGAGATAGACGATTATTTCTCATCTATCTCCTTCCTTTTTACCTGGTTGCGCCTGAATATGTATTTTAAGGAGCTATTTTCTCAAGCTTGTTCTAGTACTTTGTAGAATTACAAATTACAATATTATATTTTTCATCGGTATAATTTACTTCTTATTTAATAGATTCTACTTCTAACGTATATCCCATGATCTCACCAACAACAGTTATCGTCCCTATTACAGTCACCTCTTGTTCATTATTAAAATTCATAACTGTTTCTAGGTGTTCTTCGTTTATGTTACATAGTACCGTATCAAATGAAAACTCATCTGAAAGAATACCAATACTAAAGTAACTACCCGAACTATCAATATTCGATAATTTTCCTGTTAATTCAACATATTGATTTTTGTATGTAGCAGAAGCTTTTAATGCATTGTTATTTAGCGCTTCCATGATTTCGTCAACTGTAACGACTATTGGAATTTTAACCTCTTTTACTTGTTCTTTTCCTGCTTCTTTATTTTCAACCGCTATCTTACTTCTTTCATCAACTTCCTTAAAAATGGTACTAGTTGCTCCTGCCGCAAGAACAAGAACAGCAATAGAAGTTATTAAAGCGATTGAGCCTAAAACAGTTCCAGCTATACCTAACCCACTCTTAGATTTATTAATACTAATAATGCCTAATATTACTGCTATAATTGAAAGCACCAAACCAAGTGGTGCTAGGCAAATACCGAATATAAAAGCTATTAATCCACACACAAACGAGGCCACACCTAATCCACTGTTCTTTTTCACAATTGCTACATTTACTACATTCTCTTGTTCCATTTCATACGCTCCTTTAAACTGTTGTTAATAATTATACCGAAATCTCATGCAATTGTTACTAGCATCAATTAGAAATATTTAACGGAGAATCTCTGCAGTTCCTTGAATATTTTATCATGCCCGATATTTTACTTCAATCTTTTTCGACAATTTATATCTATTTAGGCTGTAGTCTCTACTACATTGTTCAAATACATCTGTGATTTTTTGATATGCTCTGCGCTCTGACGCACGAATCTCTCTGATCTATTCTAAAAGTTCATCAAAATAGTCTTTACTAAAAGGGTTACCATTTTTTAACACCTCGTCATTTAAAACAAAACCTAAATTCTCCCATACAGTTACAAAAAAACTAGCTATAATTGGTTTCTATTTGTACTATGACACTATGCTTGGTGTCGTCTGTTCCCAATCCATTCCCAATATACCTAAAAAGCAAAAAGCCTTGCAGTACAAAAGTACCGCAAAGCTTTATTTTAGCTGAGAGATGGGCTTATATGTAATTCTAGCATGGATAATTTATCTAAATCAAGTTTAACTTTCAATTCACTATCAATACTAAATCTGACTATAGATTCATTAGAAGGTGGATATAATGTTACAATGGGAAATAAATTATTATCTTGTTAATTATTAATATTAAAGCCATCATACCAGTCCTCATCAAGTGTCGCACCAGTATCAATTTTTGATAAATTCACATTCTTAATTTTTTCGGTACCAATTGTCGTTGCCTCAATGTTAACAAAAGTTAATTTTATATATAGCAATAATATGTTTATTGTTTTAACAACCATATATCTATTGTTTTAATTCACTCATTGCCATCTAATATATCTAATATCTCTAATAACTCCATTGGTGATTCAATAATATAATTTGCATTGACTAGTTTATCTCTTTCTCTATAACCCCAGCCAACACCAACCACCTTAAGCCGCGCATTGATAGCAGTTTCAATATCTACTTCACTATCACCAACATAGATGCATTCTTTTGGAGTGACACCCAATGCATTCATAATCATAATAGAGCCTGCTGGATTCGGCTTTTTAGGGACATCGGATCGATCCCCTATTACACATGATATTTCCCACTCAGAAAAATATTTATCTGTAATTAATTTAGCAATATCATCTAATTTATTTGTATTTATAGCTAATTTAATATCTCTCGAAGTGAGTTCATCAAGTAATTGCGGAATACCCTTATATAAATGTAGTTTATATTCCCAATTTTTACTGTATGAATCAATCATTAATTTTAGATACTTTGATATCTCTTCTTCTGTTTGATTAGTTTCAGGCAATGCTTTAGAAATCAAAGCTTTTAGTCCACTTCCAATAAAACGTTTGTACGCACCTAACTCATGTGTTGGAAAATGCGCTTCCTCTAAAACACAATTCATTGCATACATAATACCATCTAAGGTATTGACTGTTGTCCCATCCATATCAAAGATAATTGCTTTTGTTTTCATCTTGTAACCTCCCGTATAATAATGAGATAGTCTATTACCTTACCATTTTAAATATTTAAAATACTATTGTTAAACCTTTCGACTGAAATGCCTGCTTCTCCAATTTCCCTAGGATTTAATACTCCTTTTCTCCAATCTCCATGATAATCAGAGCCTCCTGAAATAAATAATTTCCTATTACCATATCTTTTATTAATTTCATTTTCAAGTTCTAACTCACTTTTACTACCTTTATAACTTGTTTTATTATAAGTATAGCAAGCTTCTATACCATCTAAGCCTGCTGATATTAGCATTTCAATGTAATCTTCTAAACTTTCATTTTTAGGAGTAATAAGAAACGGATGTGCTAGTACAGCTACTCCATTTAATTCATGAATCAATTGAATCATATCTCTTGGATCTGGTTTTTCTCTTGAAACGTTATATTGATCATTAGTTTGAATTAATATTTTTGCTTCCCGCCAAGTTTTTGCATATCCCTTATCCGCAATGAATTGATAGATTATTTTCTTTTGTATATTTTCCGGAAGAATTGTATCCCCGTTATTAAATAAGATTTCTTCCCAGCTTAAATTCATACCACTGCTCCACAAAATGTTAACCAGCTTTTGGTATGCTTCTATTTTACTCTTTACAATACTTTCTGCTAGTCTAAGTATTTTTGGATTATTCCAGGAACAACCATATGCAAGTATATGCACATCTTCAACATCTGTATCACAAGATATCTCGCTTCCCTTAATTACCTTTAGTCCAAGAGAACATGCATATTCAATAATGTCTACTTCGTTATCCCCTACACGAACTATATCAGGTGGTATTACATCATGATCTGTAATTGCAATTACCTTCATTTTTAATTCTGCTGCTCTATCAATCAGCTCTTTGGGAGAATCATAGCCATCGGATAAGTTCGTATGACAATGTAAGTCGCAAAGGTAATTAGGTATATCCATAAGATTCAACTCCTTGACTTCATTATAAAAACTCATTTTTTTAATTGATTAAATAACATAATATGTTCTTTTACAACTTCTTTAATAGCATTCAAAATTTCTTCATCCGCTTTTAATGGTTCATAAACAACTTTTTCTTTTTTTGAAAATTGAATAATTGCGTCAATATACGCTTGTTTAATAGCTGTTGAGATATTGAGCTTTGCTGCACCACATTTAATAAATCTTTCATACGCTTCTTTTGACAAACCTGTCCCACCGTGTATAACAACTGGGCAAGAAGATTCGTTTGCAAGTCTTTCTATTAGCTCATAATTGATATGTGGTATCCCATTATATTGTCCATGGGCAGTTCCGATTGCAGGTGCTATTGTATTTACACCAGTTTGTTCAATAAAATGCATTGTGTCTTCAAAATTAGCAAGTAGTGAAACGTCTGAATGAATATCATCTTCTGTTCCTTTAATATCTCCTACTTCACCTTCAACATGAACATTATACTTCTTTGCATGTGCAACAATTTGCTTTGTTCGTTTTATATTCTCTTCGAGGGATAACCCTGAACCATCAAACATGATTGAACTCCAACCATTGTCTATACATTCTAGTGCAATATCTAAGTCTACGCAATGATCTAAATGAATTATTATAGGTATCTTAGCTTCCTCTTTTACTGTATTTAATAAGCTGATTGCATTACGAATTCCCAATTTTTTTACTACCGATGTAGACATCTCAATAATAACCGGAGAATCTAGCTCCTCAGCTGCTTTAACCACCGCCTTCGCTGATATGTGATTAAAAACATTAAATGCACCCAGAATATATTTGCCTCTTCGTGCGTTGTTTAACATTTGTTGATATTCATTATTCATAAAAACAAACTCCTTTGAATTGTGTTGTATATACATGTCTATATGTATACTACCACTTAATTTCTTATAAGTCAATACTTTTCTAAAGAATCAACAAAAAAAGCATACATTAATTAATAATGATGCTATTAAGACTATCTGGTATTGAATTAATTAGTTTTTTAAATTTCCTTCATATTCAAAGTAAAGTCTTACCTGTTCTCCTTTAAAATACACTTCTGAGTACTCCACAACCTTTTGTCCCATATAATTAATATCTTGTAAATATAATAGTGGATAAGATTTAGGGACATCTAACCTTTTAGAATGTTTCTCTGAACAATAAACCATCTCTAAAGTCTCTTCTACCCTGGTTGGTATAATACTAAAACTATCTTTTAAGATTGTACACAACTGCTCTTGTTCTAGTCTACTATCTTCAATGTTAGGTTCTGGATCAAGCTTTAAATAAGATCTATGTAAACTAAGAGGCTTGTTTTTTATATATCTAACCCGCTCAATTAAAAGAGCCTTACTATTAGAGCTAACATTTAATTTCTTTGCAACGCGCTCTGTAACTGTAACAATTTCATTTCTTGTTACCTTAGTTGTAATTTCATACCCCTTTTTTTCTAATTGATCCCTAATACCAGAATATGGCAAAGGAGTCGTCTCAATTTTAGGCTCAGCTACAAAGGTACCTTTACCTGGCACCCTGTATAACAATCCTTCATGAACCAATCGTGTTATTACAGACCGTACTGTCATACGGCTTAATTCATAGTTTTTACTTAGAATATTTTCGGATAATATTGCTTCTCCTGGTTGCCAATGACCGTTATCAATTTGACTTCTCAATATTTCCTCAAGTTGTTCCCATAGAGGACATGAACTTGACCGATCCAATTTAGTTGGCGTGTCTTGCATGAAAATCCCACCTGACTTATGATATTTTATTATAATTATCCACTTAAACTTTAATAATCTAACATAATTTTATCCCAAATATCTATACATGTCAATACGTATATTTATAAATTCTGACAATTTGGGCTAGCACACATCCATAATGTCGATAGCTATAAATATATTGAAAATATATCATTTTGTCAACAATAAATTGGTAATAATTCTAATAGCACTTGTTGTAATCATTGAAGATAGCCTCCTTACTATATGGGGGATAGTGTTCAAGGAGGCCGATTTTTATAGTAAGCTCTTAAATAAGCTGCTACTTTAATTTATTTACCGCCATTTGCCGCATTCATGAAACGTCTTTGGTAAGATATAACTTGGTTACATGATGTAAATCTAGCTAAATATTGTGGTTCTGCAGTAATGACAATCTTATCAGTCATATCCATAAATTCTTTTTCTGTTAATAGCTTATCTAGTTCAGGATAATTCCTACTACCTTCCATGCTACAAATAATTAATCTTGTATCTGGCAAATTACTGTTTCTCAACATTCTCAAATTATGCCTAACACTATCTAGCCCATCCATACCTTCGTGGTCGTTAAAGCTTCTATATTTAATCATTTCATCTGCCATAACTTTTACTGCTAATAAATCTAGTTTATCTTCCTGTTCAGCTAAATAATCTTTTTCTACAAAATAACTTCTAATATTTTTAAGAAATTCTTCATTGTTTGTCGCATTATAGGCATCTAGCATACCCTTTACATAAGTACCTTGTATCATTCTATGTCTTATAAAGCTATTAATAAAATATGGTTTTGCTTGTAATGCCAGTGCTGTTTGATAAGGCTCAAACATTAATGTAAAGTTTATTCTAAACCCTTTTTCCTGTAACATAAGCGCTAGATTATGTCCCCGCAAGAAATCTTTGGTATGCCCTTGATTATATCTTTGAGAAAATTTTTTGCCACCACTAAGTAATTGAGCTACGTTTTCACCATTAACCGGACCGGTATGAGGAATCTTTATGACGACCCTATATTCTGATAACAATTCCTTAAACTCTTCTGCTTCTTCTAATATTTGATTAACATCCGCAAATGGATTGTTTACTTCAACGCTAATATCACATCCGGGGCCTAAGATATTTCCGATTTCACTCATAACTTCATTTCTTGTTCTGAACTTATTTCCAATATTAGCCTCAGGATTATTAATAAATAGATCATATACAATCCCAGGATTACATGTAAGATTACCGATCAACCCCTTAATAGGCTCAACCTCATATGGATTAGCACTATCCGCTGAAAAAATAATTTTTGTTGCTCTTTTTATTCCATTCTTATCGTATGAGATATCTCTAACCAATTCAATAAATAAAAGCTTTTGTTCTCTTATTAAATATTCTATTCTAAATCCTGCAGGTGTTTCACCTTCAGGGACTTTAAAATAATCAATAATACTCATAAATTTTCGGGTAACGCCAATATATTCGATTGTACTTGATAAAAATTGATATTCTTCAAAATTAATTGGTTTTTGAATAGCCCTCTTTACATACTCCTCTTGTTTATCCATAATCTTAATTTTGTCGCTTATAAGTGATTGTAAATTGAATTTAATATTATTCTCCATTGCGAATCCTCCTACTTTTTACGATGGGTTATTCATTCTATTTGCTGAAGTTTTTAAAATCATTTCAGCAATTTTGTCCCCGGTTAGTCCATATTCATTCAAGACCTCTCTATAAGGTCCTACAAGCTTTGAGCCTTCTTCTATTCCCAAAATATGTAAAGGTGTCCTGTCTTTTTCAGATACCAAGAGCTCTGCTATACTACTTCCTAAGCCTGCGACCTTTGAATGTTCTTCTACTGTAAATATCGCTTTAAATTGCCTACATAGTTCAACTAGCTTTATCTTATCAATTGGCTTTACCGTCATAAAATTTTCTACTCTAGTACTGATTCCTATGTCATTAAGCTTAGTGGCCGCATCTTTAGCTTCTTTTACCATTGTACCCGTCGCTATTATAAGAACCTCATTCCCATTTACTATTGTTTCAGATTCACCAATGACTATATTTCTACTTTCAGGCTCTTTAATATCTTCAAGGGCATGTCTAGGCATTCTAATATATACCGGTCCATCATGCTCAATTGCTAATCTTAAGGCTTTCTCAACCTCATAACCATCACCTGGGCATAAAATTGTCATATTGGGGATTGTTTTCATTACTGATATATCTTCAATAGCCTCGTGAGATGAACCTAAGGTCGAATAAGCTAGGCCCCCACCTGATCCGACTAGTTTAACATTTGTATTTGCATAGCCTATGTCATTTCTTACTTGTTCATATGCTCTCATGGTCAGAAATGGTGTAATAACAGCAATTACCGGAATAAATCCTAATTCTGCAAGCCCGGCGCAAATACCAACTGCATTTTGTTCTGATATACCTACTTCCACATATCTATCAGGAAAAGATTTAATAAAACTTGCCATTCCAGCACCTTTTGCTGAATCACAAGATACAGCTAATACTTGATTATTAATAGTCCCAATATCTAATAAGGTGGATTCAAATACATTCCTAGGATTGGCTTTACACATTTTCCCACCTCTTTCCTATTATTTCTAGATCTTTTCGCGCTTGAATAACCTCTTCTGGTTTAGGATCCCAATGATGATAGTTTACATTGTTCTCTGCAAAAGAAAGTCCTTTGCTTTTTATTGTATTTGCAATTATCAAACTAGGCTTCTTTTCTTTAAATGGTACAGATAATAGCGCGTCGTGTATTCCTTCAATATAATGTCCATGTATAGTCTTAACCTCCCAGCCAAATGCTTCGTATCTTTCCTGAAGCGAATCTGTCTTTAATACTTCATTTGTTTTGCCGTTAATTTGAAGCCCATTTTTATCTATAACTGCAACAATATTATCTAGACAATTATGAGACGCATATCCTGCTGCTTCCCAAACAGATCCTTCCCCTTGCTCGCCATCTCCCATTAGGATATATACCTTGTTATGTTTTCCTTTAAGCTTGAGTCCCTTAGCAAGGCCACATGCTAATGATAACCCATGCCCTAATGAGCCGGTGCTAAAATCAATACCTCTAAGTTTGTTTCTATCCGGATGACCTGGAATTAACGCATTAAGTTGATTATATGTTTGCATAATGGTTGCTTGTTCAAATCCCCTTTCAACTAATGCTCCATATAGAGCAAGACATTTGTGTCCAGCACTTAAAATAAAGTAATCTCTATTTTCATCCTTTGGATTATTAATATTAAGATTCATAATGTCTATAAATAACACTGCCAAAATATCTGTACATGATAATGATGGCCCTGCATGCCCATCTCCATAATTAATGCATGCCTCAATGATATGTTTTCTAATGTTATAAGCCTTGTGTTCTATGTAATCAATTTTTTCAGGCGTTAATTTCATAGGCTTTACCTCTATTAGATCTTTTTTCAATTTCTTTAATTTTGTTAATTTTCCTCAAAGATGGACTTTCTTTAAATTCAAGGCTTAACCATTTATCTACTAAAGTCTTTGCTGTAGCACTTCCAATGACAATAGCGCCCATGCACATTATATTAACGTTATTGCTTAAGATTGATCTTTCTGTAGAATAAATATCATGACATACTGCTGCATAAGCACCTTCGACCTTATTTGCCGCTATTTGCATGCCTATTCCTGTGCCGCAAATCAATATTCCTCTTTGATATTCTTTTGCCGCAACTGCATCAGCGACTAGTAACGCGACATCCGAATAATCACAAGCTTCTCCTTCAAATGAACCATAATCTTTTAATTCATGCCCTTGTTTTATAAGTTCCTGTATGATTTCTTGTTTTAATCCATAGCCTAAATTATCAGATCCTATTGCTATCTTCATTTATTTCCTCCCTTACATTCCATGTACTTATATATATATACTTGTATATACAAATGGTATCATGAAGTACCCTTGTTGTCAACATATTATCGCTCTTTCTAAAATGATCAGAGGGTTACACAATATCTTTGATCGTGTAACCCTCTTCTCTACATTATGTTACCCCTTTGATCAGTAAAATTTAACCTTTATATGCCGGAATCATGCCGATTTGACGCATTGTATCTAAAGATTCAATGATCTCAGGCGCTGATCTTGAACCAATTAATTCTGCACCGGCCATTAAGAAGGCATATGCATTTTGTGGTCTTGGGAATTTCACTCCGGACACTTTAACCTTAGTATTCGTGCCTTTTAATGTATCTACCATTATCAATACTTGCTCTAATGTCGGTCCTTGATATTGTCCACTTGCTGATTTCGCCCAGTCAATTCCTGCTTCTGCCACAAGCTTACAAGCCGTTGCGATTTCCTCATCTGTTAAGAATGCAACTTCGATAATCATTTTTGTCATTGCAGGTCCTGCAGCCTTTTTATATTCTTTGAATTCTTTTAAGATTTCATCATACCTTTTGTCCTTTAAAGCACCAACATTCATACAATTGTCCAGAACAGTTGCGCCCATACGAACAGCTTCCTCTGCTTCAAAAGCCTTTACAGCGCTCGTTTGCTGCCCAAAAGGAAACCCAATCCCCGCACCAATTAATAAGTCCGTACCTTTTAGCTCTTCAGCAACGATAGGTGTCCAATATGAAGACGAATAGCAAAAAGCTTTACAATTATATTCTATCGCTTTCCTACAGCCTTCTCGAATGTCTTTTTCTGTTGTGTCCTTAGGCAAAATTGCATAATCAAATAATTTACCAACATCTTTCTTTGTCATTTTTGAAAAATCTACCATTATATAAATCCTTCTTTCAATTTAAATTTATAAAGTAACCTAAATGTTAATAAACGCCACCCTTAGCCAGTGCTTCATAAACATTTACAAATCTTTTATATCCGTCAGTATAAGCATCTGCTAATTTTGTATTAGGTATATATTCACCTGCTATATGTACAGCAATATCTGTAGCTTCTTCATAACTCTTATATACACCCGCTCCAACTCCGGCATAAAGAGCGGCTCCTAATGTACCTGTTTCAGAGGTTTGTAATGTATAAATTGGTTTTTGATAAATATCCGCTTGCATTTGTGCCCATAATGGTGCTTTTGATCCACCACCGGTAAGTCTAATGCCGTCAATCTTAATTCCAGCCTTCTTTTGAGCCTCAAGTATATCTCTCATCTCATAGCTTATACCTTCCATAATGGACCTAGCTATTTCCGCTTTTGTTGTTCCTAAACTCATGCCGACAAATGCACCTTTAGCTTTGCTATTCCCTCTTAATCCATTGCCTTGCAGATAAGGAAGATATGTAATGCCATTTGCTCCCGGAGGTGTTAGTTCTATTTGTTTATTAATTAAATTATATGGGTCATCTTTAATTAACTTGGCATAAGCTGTTTCAACACCGCCGAACGTATCTCTATACCATCTATAGCTACTGGCTGCCGTATTAGCAAATGCTTCAATTGTGTAATTTTTAGGTCCGACATTTCCTTTAACAACAAGCGCACCGTATGGATCACGTATAGCTTTGTCAGATACTACAAAACATGAACCAAATGTTCCGACAACCATAGCAACATCACCGTCTCTAACAGCACCGGCACCGAAGGTAGAACAGTTTTGGTCATGTGCACCAACACATAATAATGTACCTACTGGCAATCCTGTTTTTTCTGAAACTGATTTTGTTACTTTCCCTACAGGTTGGCCGCCTTCGGCAATTGTAGGTCTTTTTTTGATGTCAAAATCAAACAGCTCTAAAACTTCCTTACTCCACTCGTGTTTATCTACATCCATAAACCCTTCTCTACTTGAAGATGAAATATCCGTATAGTAACCTTCTGCTCCGAATTGTCTCAAGAAATAGTCTTGGTTTGTTGTAAACATAGCTGTCTTTTCATATAAATCCGGTTGATGGTTACGGAACCAGATGTTTTTTGATATACTGAAAATCGCACCAAGCGGATGTCCAGTTATCTTATATAATTCTTCTTTGGAAATCTTACTTAAAATTTCCTCCATTTCACTTTCGCCTCTTAAATCCTGCCACCCAATAAAATCTCTTAAGAGTTTACCATCTTTGTCTACCGGTCCGGTTACACTACCTTGAGTTGATAGACCTACCGCAATGATTTCATTTGGATCAATTTTCGAATTTGCAATGGCTGCTTTACATGAATCAAAAAGTGCCGGAGTGATTTCATCTGCCTTTTGCTCAACCCATCCCGATTTATCATAGTAACATGGGTATTCGCGGTAATCAGTCCCTATTACTTTGCCTTCTAGATCAAAAATACATGTCTTACATCCTGTTGTTCCTTCATCAATACCAACTAAATATTTACCCATAATTCCCTCCATAATTTGTATTATTTTTTGTTACACCCGGTTTAAGTTTGTAAAACATCAATATGTACTCTATTAATTAAAGCATTTCAGGCAAGACCTTAGATAATTCATCAACAATCCAAGGTGCCCTTCTTGTTCCGATACGTTCAGCTCCGGCCATTAAGCATCCAAGGGTAACCATTGGTGTCCAAAAAGCACCTGTTCCGGCTACTTTAACTTTTACGTGCTTAGGTGAATGTTTTCTCATAAGAATAACTTGTTCTAACGTTGGTCCCCCATGACGTCCCGTTGAAGTTTTGACCCAATCAGCACCGGCTTCAGCAGCAAGCTCACACGCCTTAATGATTTCATCGTCTGTTAAAAAGGCAACTTCGAGTATTGCCTTACATTCATAACCGCCGGCATGTGCGATCTTGGCAACCTCTGCAATATCATTTTTATAATATTCGTAGTCTTTACCTTTTAGCTTACCTACATTAGTAACCATATCAATTACTGCCGGCCTACCATCCATAACTTTGACTGCATCTTTTGCTTCTTCAACCTTAATGTTCGTAGGATTTGTTCCAAATGGAAAGCTAATGACTAAACCCGTCTCAATTCTTGTACCCTCAAGCTCTCGAGCAACTGTTGAAACCCATACAGGATTTACATGAAAACCTTTAAAGTTATACTCTTTGGCCACCTTACAATCTCTAATTATTTCTTCTTCTGTCACATCTGGATTTAAAGCCGAATAATCCATCATTTGAGCTAAGCTTTCACGATTAAGCTCAATATTTCCAATTTTCATTACACATCCACTCCTTTTTTAGTAACCCCAATTTATGATTATTTTAAAAACATTAAAACCCCAATAATATTTTTAGTTATAATCCATAAATTGTTAGCCCTATTTAACTATATATACTTGTATATACATATGGTAACATGCTTGTATATTTTTGTCAACTTTTTTGTCTTTTAATTTAAAAAATGCTGCTAGATTGTATGCTTTAGCTACTTGGCAGCCCTCTCTTATTGCAGCTTCTTGAGTGTTCTGTTTAAGAACTGCCATATCAAATACCTTGGCAAACTGCTCTACTGTTAACATAATAAACCCTCCTTGTATAATTGCTGAAAATCCCATAAATCTTTTTAATAGGTTCTTTCGCTCTAAGCATTGAACTTAGGAATAATTCCAATTTCTCTCATTTGATCTAATGCATCAATAATTTCAGGCGCTGATCTAGTACCAATTAATTCTGCCCCTGCCATAATAAATGCATATGCATTTTGAGGACGTGGGAATTTTACTCCTGCTACTTTTAGTTTTACATCTGTACCTTTTAATGTATCACGCATTACTAGAAATTGATCCATGGACGGTCCTTCAAACTGTCCTGACGAAGTTTTTGCATAATCCAATCCCACTTCAGCAATTAGTTTACATGCTGTAGCGATTTCTTCATTCGTTAAGAAACATACTTCAAGAATAGCCTTTGTAATTGCACTTCCAGCAGCAGCCTTAAAATCAATTAATTCTTCTTTAACTATGTTGTAACGCTTATCTTTTAGTGCGCCAACATTGATAACTGTATCAAGCGCTTGGCAACCTGCTTCAAGAGCACGTTCAGCTTCAAAAGCTTTCATTTTAGAAGATGAAGCTCCAAATGGAAAATCAATTCCTGTGGCTACAAGAACACTAGAACCGGCTAACTCTTCTTTTACAACAGGTGTCCAGAAGTAGGTTGCACTGTAAAATGCTGCACAATTGTACTTGACCGCCAGCTTGCAGCCCTCTCTTATGTCCTTCTCTTGAGTGTTTTTAGGTAAAACTGAGTGGTCAAATAACTTGCCTATAGACTTTTTGTCTACTTTCGATAAATCAATCATTATAATACCTCCTAGTAAGTCCGTTCCATTGTTTCTATATTCACTATCAAGTAAGCCGCACATTTATTAATCCTGTGAATATAGTTTGGACAAAAGTGACCGCGTCACGTTATATACCTTAGGACAAGCCTTATCTTGTGAAGCAAAAAGGTTTGATGTCATGTAAGCTGGCGAACTTTCCAACTTCATAAAAAAAGCACTTTGGCCTTGTGATATACACTTGTATAAACAAGTATATAGTATGCCGCATGCTTTGTCAATATGGTTGCTTTAATTATAGGAAAATTTTTGAACTGAACGAAGAGAGAGGGACTGAAGCTGGAAGGACATCACCCTAATGAAATAATACAGTCTTTCTAATACATATATTTCTTCCTACACTTTGGCTTGCCTTTTCTTGGGGTTTCTTCATCTCCTCTCATCTCGTTCCAATCAAAAAGCACCCCATCAAGGGATGCTTTGACTTTTAGCGGAGAGATGGGGATTTGAACCCCAGGTGGGCTATAAACCCACAACAGTTTTCGAGATTTATACTTGGTGTTTTGGTTGGTTTTGTTTTGTTGTGATAAGCTTACTTTTATGGGATTTATTCACCATCTAATTAGATCTGATCGAGTTTATATAATTATAAAACGCATCGTAGATGATTTGGTGAAGCCTCAACAAAGTTCTCAATTGTTAGAACTTATGAGTTCTGCAATTTTTTTGAATCCAGACTCTGAACTCAATCCCATGAACTTACCTCCAATTATCCAATCTTCTGCATTAGTGGTTGAATTCTTCAAAATATGTCTAATTTTATCTAAAGATGCATCGATATCATAATGATTATTTTCTAGACAATCCTTAAGCATTATATGCAGTGATTTTACACCCATAGTTTTTTGAATATAATAAGTTTCATCAAAAAACGTTATATAATCTTCATAGTTATAGAAATAAACTTCCTTTTTAAAACATTCAATCCACTTTTCTCTAACAAGCTCCCAAAACGGAACTATAATATCATATGTTACAACATCTGATATATCATCAATATACATTATTTTATCATTGAATGAATCTGGCAATGTATTTTTATTGACTCTCATAGTATTTAAGCATATTGTATTTATTGATTCATAAAAACTTTTAAACCCCACAATACCAGGTGATTTAGGAGAATTTACATCTAGTTTAATTCCGTTACGCCATACATTCTCACTTTTAGAATATTCATTTAGTTTATAAGCTACTCTAATAGCAATATGCTCATCAATATTAATATCTGGTGATTCTTCTAATAAATCATAGTTATAAGTTGCGAGAATTGTAAGATCCATTTTCAAAGGTTTCGCTTTAGTATTTATATCACTAAAAGCTTTCACCTCAATTCTTCTCTTTCCTTCCTCAACAATAAGTATAATAACATTCAATTGATAATGTAATAACGTATCATCGTCTATAGCTGCTAGTTCAAAACCTTTTAATCTGTGCTGACCATCGATTATTCTAAATATTTTATTATCTTCATTAATATCCAACTCATAAACATCGTCCTTAATTGCAATTATCTTTAATTTGTTTAAATCTGATCTGTTAATACCTAGCACAATAGATGTTGGTGATACTAAATTCCCAATGTCAGTTCGATTTCTTCTCATAATGCTATTTTTTATTTTTTTGTAATGTATTTCATTTAACTCCCTTTGATAACCATACTTATTCTCTTTAGAATATATTAAAGCTTCCGAAATGGCATTAACAGTTTTAAATGATAGCACGGTTGTAAAAAAATCATTTTTATCTTGTTTATATTTTATGGCATAGTACTTCATAATTGACACCTCCTAACAATTCAATTGCCTTTTTATGTATTTTATTATGGAATTCTTGTTTAGTTACATCTTCTTTATTTTTTTTTAAATTCACATTAATAAACTTAATTGTCTCTTCTATTATTACCTTTATGTCATGTTTTAGTATAATATCTATCAAGTTTAAGCTATTAGGATTGGTATCAAACACTATTGAAAATATAACTTTGTCCATTAATGTTAGAATGTCCTCCTGCAAAACATCTTCTACCTCAAAGGAAAGTTCTAACGTAGGTTGATCATAATGACTCATTATTATATCTCGTGTACTTGAATTGATTAAGTAAAAAAGAGCCATGGTTTGTGGATGCTCAAGTAAGTCAGTTTTTATATTTTGATATCGTCCTAGATCAATCATCAAAACGAGATCTTCCGCTACTTCCTCACATAGTATCTCCATGTTCAATAATTCAGAAGCACATTCTAAATTATATCTTATTATATATTTAAAAAAGCCACGTATTAGTTCATCGTACTGTTGCTTAACATTATCCTTATTTATCCAATTAAGATAAATATTTTCTAATACAATTAACTGAAAACTTTTTTCTTTTATCGATTTATACGTAGTAATCAATTTATCCTCATTACTGGAAACATAATCAATATAATTTTCAATTACATCTACTTCAGATAGTAATTCTTCTTGTTCAATTATTAAATACTTATAGATACTATATAACTTCATAATATTCTCTTCAATAACTTTAGTGCTTCCAATAAATTCTTTTGTAAATGAAGCGAATCTTTCATTAACATCTTTACTAAAATTAATTAAATCATAATCTTTATAGAACTCCGTTTTTGCATTTCTAATAGTAAGCATCAAATCTTCTGCATTTCGAAGCATATAACCTATATTACTCATTATTTTTTTGTTATTATCTTTTAAATGGTAAAATTCATAATCCTTATAAAACAAGTTGTGTTCAAGATCACCCCACGCTGAATCTAACTTACTTTTTATTTGCAATTCAAAATTAAATCCTTTAAATACGCCGTTCATTTTATATATTGGAAGCCCATTTTTCATCGTATCGGGTATTTTACCAGAAAAATCAAGCCCTACTTCGTGATTAACAAGCTCATTTTTTAATAATTTAAAAACTGATTCACAATCATTATATAAATTAGTGATTATTTTTATCCCAATAAGATCATTAGTTTCTAAGATAAAATCGTCTATTTCCTTATCTCTTTTCTTTAAATCAATATTCTCCTTTGGAAATGAGAATATCAAATTCTTATCAATAAGTTTATTATATAAACTCTTTGGACTTTTAACTCTATGTACCACGTCGAAAAAACTTATTTCATCATACACTGAATTACTTAATAGTAAATTATACGCTCTTGCGTTATTCTTTAATAGAAAGTTCTTTAACAATATCTTGAGATTTGACTTCAAGTGTACGTTCTAAATATTTTTTATAATACTTTTCGATTCTTTTTGCCAATTCTACTCTTTGCTTTATCATTTATTTCACCTTTCACACACGATGATGCACTTATCAGTATATAAAAATGTTCGTTTGTATTGATTAACGCTTAGCAATAAGATCAATCCTTCTTTTCCATGTCGGTGCTTCCGAATTACTCTCTGCAAGACAATAAATTAGAAGTTGATATACTCTATCAGGAGACACCTCTTTACCCGATAAAAACATCTTTTCATAAAACAATGTAAATTGCTCTAGAGTTAACGGCACTATCTTCAAAGACATTTTTGATTCGTCATTTCTATACCAAGATCCAATTCTGAATGTTTCTGCTGTGTTAGTATCTATTTGATTTGCTATAAAGATGCCATAAACTATTTTTCCTAATCGCTCATAATGATCTACATAGCTAGCAACATGCCTTCTAACAGGCTCGCCTTCAGCAGCTTCTTGTCTAGATGACATTGTTAATGTTACTTCCACAATAAACACATAATCTTCAAATTCAAAGATTATATCCGGTCCACCCCCAGGTGCTGTATTTATTGGTTTGAAGTTTTCATCAATTCTAAATCTCCGTGCTTCCCAAGGTTTATTTACCAATGAATTGATTGAAAGAAAGGCTCTCCAAATAATCCATTCTAGATAAGCCGGAGCTTCTCCTCCTGGTATCATGGAGCCTTTTTGTCTTGGGTTTTGTAATGCATTCATATATGCAACAATATCCTTATATTCATCAAACTGTCTCTTTGCATACATCAATTCGTATTGTCTAAATAATTCATCCTCTAATTCCAACCTTAGTCTTGATAACTCTATAACAGAATCAACGTCTACACCATCAGAACTTGTATCTACATCAAAACTTTTTAGTAGTTCTTGTAATTGTCTTATCTCTTCCAATGCAATTATGGAGTTGTCAGTAGGTAATGCACTTCCCTCCCAGAACACACTTGGATAAGCCTCATCACTAAGAGGTATAAATTTAGTTGATAATATTGCATCAACCAATTTTTTCTTATGATCAGCAATTCTTAATCTTCTACTGTTTTCAACAAATAATCCTGTTAACTTTAAATATCTGAAATTAGTATCTGCATAATCTTTTAAAGTAGATGCAGCTTGATTTACACAATAACTTGAAACAGCTTCTCTAATTTCATTTTTATACTTCTCTTTGTTTTCAGATATTCCAATATTCTTTCTATAGTCTTCTATTAATTTGATTGTTTCATCAATGTGTTGTTGTCCAGTTCGTTGTACATATGTAGCCATTTCATCAATGCTTATAACAGGTTCCAATCCAGATTCTTCTAGCTTCTTTAAGACCTGTAAAACTACTCTAAGTGGATTAAAGATCTGTTCACTAGAAAATGATTCTATAACAGAAGGTACTTGCTGTGCTAACAAAGATCTCAAAAAGCACTCATTTTCTTGTGCTAATGAATTTGATTTTATTAACCTTTGTCCGTTCGCTGTTATCTTAAATGGTTCATCTGACTCTCTATGCTTAATAAAACCCAGCTGCATCAATGCTGCTCTCCATTTTCTACCCATGTCACTTACATCTGCATCCTGATCATCATCAAGTCTTTTTATATAAACCGTTAAACTATTATGCAGTAGAATAGCTAGCTTTGTTTCATTTTCTTTTCCAGTTAGATTGCCATGCAAGTCAGATTGTTGATAAATATTGAGACCTTCCTTTAATCTTCTTGGATTTCTTAATGTTGTGTTCCCGATATACCATGCTTTATTTAACAAATTGTCTCCCCCCATTCTCGTTTAATAACCTAAAAAGAGATACTCCTCAACATCATTTCTATTATCGCCAACTTTATTTCCTTGGTTACCAAACGAGTATTTATAATTAATTGAGATCACATCTACATTCTTTTTATAATTCGATAACATATCCAATATTTCATTTTTCTCAGGTTTAGAATTAGACGAATATGATATCATTAAGATACTATCTTTATGAATTCTAAACAACTTATCAAAAGCATCATTAGCCCCAATTTCAGAACTAAATGGTGTTGGAAAGTTTTTTATTTTTTTTGTTTTAGTGCTTTCCTGTACCTCAACATCTTTCCAGTCTCTTGCTAAGCCTTCTAAAAAATGGTATCTTCTTACATACTCATTATCTGATAAGGGTGAGTAATATGGTGGATCCATATAAACTAAATCCGCCTTTCCTCTATAAGTCATAGCATCACCATTTCGGGATTTATTGGTCTTTCCATTATCAAAAACAGCCGCATTTATCTGCTGAACAGCATTTAGAAACTGTTCTTGCAGCGTTATTTGCAGATCTTTTCTCCCATCATCATATCTAAAGCCAGTGTATGTAAATATACCTCGAGGTCTTTTCTTTAAACAAGCCCTAGTTAATGCAGCCATTGCAAGAGATCTCTTTATTCTACCCTTCATCTTTTTAATATTGTTACGGACGATATCTATAAAATAATTATCTTCTGAATTAAAGTACAACTCAGCAAATGTATTACTCACGAAATAATCAATTCCCTCTGAAGGTGTTATTAAGAATTTGACATCAGCTTCGCTTAATAACGTATTGTTGTTTTCTACCAAAGCTGTTGTTGTATTAGCACAATAATTCATATAATCATTACTTTTCACTTCTTTACCCATTGATTTTAGCATATATGAGACAATACCACTTCCCGAGAACAAATCTACTGCACTATCAAAGTGGAACATTGAAGCCTCTGTCCATATTTGTTGTATCAACTTTTGTTTGCTACCCATAAACCTAGTGCTAGGATATTTCTCGACCTGTTTACTTATCACCATGGATTCTTTCACCATCATGACTTTTCTTTTTTGAATAGCTTTTACCAAAACATCTTGTCCAGTTCTTTTGCTCGCATCTGAATTAACAAATCTCTTGGTATTGTACAGACTTATATCATATTTGTCATACAGTCTATGTACCATAGGGTGATTAGAATTAGTTAATAAAACATTACAACCTAAATCATATAATCTATGTACTTCATTAGCTAGCTCTATTTGATCTTCTTCATAGAACTGTTCCTTTGTATATCGCTTAAAGTCAGCATACTTATCAATCGGTAAGTATGGAGGATCCAGAAATATAAAATCGCCTTTTTGTGCATGATTCGATAGTATACCTTTATAATCACCTTCAGCAATAGTCGTGTTCTTCAGCAATTGAGATGCGCTTCTTAAATTGTTTTCATCACATATATTAGGATTTGTATATCTGCCAAATGGTACATTAAACTCACCCTTTTTGTTTACCCTATATAGTCCATTAAAACATGTCTTATTTAAATAAAGCATTCTCGCTGCTCTTTGAATAAGTGATAAGCTGTCAACATCTAAACCTCTAATCCAATAATAAAATTCTTCATTATTCTGATATTTTTTTAGCTCTTCAATAACTTCTTCAACGTTACTTGAAATCATTTTATACATATTGATCAGTTCAGGATTCGAATCTGAAATAACAGAATCTTTATGTTGTAATTCAAAGAAGAGCGCCCCCCCACCAATAAAGGGTTCAATATATTTATTAAAAGTCTTAGGCATTTCAGATAACAGTATACCCATCATCTGCGATTTTCCGCCAACCCATTTTAATATTGGCCTTCCTTTATTAACTTTTATTTCTGTACTTAATTCATTTATTATTAGTCCCATAATATTTACCCTCTCTTAAATCTTAATATACAAATCAGATTTAAAATTATTATACCAGACTAATCAATATAATTAAACACTTTTGAACTTTGTTCTTATAATATAGTCTTCTATCTACCTTCAATATGCACAAACTGTCGATTTATAGATTAGTTCTAAATAAATTCAATTATGAAATACCAACCAAAGTTATTATCATCACAACTGCTGAAATACATTATTTTACAAAATTGAAAATAAATGTTAGAATTAGTCGAGATATATCAATATTCCACTCATCTAGTGAATACACTTAGAATATTTACTTAATTAGCCAAGGGATAAAACCAATACAAAGGAGATATATATGAAAATTACTGATAATACTATAGACGCTAGTCCAACTAAGCGAATATACTGGTCAATTATCGCTGACTACAGCACTAACACAGCCATATCAGAATTAATCGATAACGCTTTGGATATTCACACTAAAGTCGGTGGTACTCAAAAAGTTATAATAAACATTGATATGGATCAAGAACAACAAACAATAACTGTCACTGACAATGCTGGTGGTGTTAAGCGTGATGATCTATCCCTATTAGTTAGTCCAGGTCAATCAGGTAATGATTCAGATGAGCATACTATTGGTATTTTTGGTGTTGGTACAAAAAGAGCTGTAGTTGCACTTTCTATGGACATAAAGATCTTTTCTCGCTATCAGAACCAGTCTACCTATCTAATAGAAATAGATGATACTTGGATTAGTGATACTAGTACCTGGATCTTACAATCTTATCAAGTTGATGCTATTCCTGATAGCACTACAAAAATTGAACTAAATAAGCTGAGATTCGTGATTACAGACGAATCAATTGATCAGCTAATTTATCATTTATCTTGTACATATGCCAATTTTCTTGCTGCTAAAACGATTGAAATTAATGTAAACTCGATACCTATAGGTCCTATCCTCTATGGAAACTGGGCATACCCACCTGAATTTGGACCTCGTGAATATAAAACTCTTTTACAAGTTGACACAGGAAAGACCGTTGAATTGAAAATTACTGCTGGTCTCGTAACTTCATCTAATCCCACAGGGGAATATGGTGTTTACTTATATTGTAATAACCGATTAATTGTAAAGGAATTGAAATCATTTGATGTTGGTTATGTCGCAGGTTTAGCTGGTAAACCTCATCCTCAAATATCAACAGCTAGATTTATGATTAGTATTACTGGCGAACCAAAATATATGCCATGGAACAGTAGTAAATCCGACTTGAATCCAAAACATAGAACTTTTCAAGCCTTTCAACAATGGTTTACTAATATTGTTACAGAATTTTCGTCCTTATCAAGACGTTTAAGTGGTGATTGGGACAATAATGTATTCAAATATTCATCTGGTACAATTAAACAAGTTGCACTTCAAAATACTGAAGTAACTAGTATGAGAAGATCTTACTTACCTCCTTTACCAAAGCAAAAAAAGAGTTATAGCGATAACATTAAGCAAAAAAATAATGCTGTAATTAATTCAAAGCCTTGGGCATTAGGACCATGTGAGACAAGTATTGCTATAGAATGGGTTTTAAAACAAAAATTAGATCAGAAGAATAGAATTGCTTTTATTCTATTGGATAGTACTTTAGAAATTGCATTTAAAGATTACTTAGTAAATGATTCTGGCAAACAATATAGCGATACTACAATTAAAACCATGTTTGGCAATAGAACCAACGTACATAATGAAGTGAAAACATTGGTATTTCAGAGTAATACTATTTTATGGCAAAAAGTAGATTATTATTATAAACTTAGATGCAAACTTGTCCACGAACGTGTAACGGCTGGAATAAGTGATACAGATATTTCTAATTTTAAAGCCATTGTTCAATTATTTTTAATTAATCTGTTTGGACTTGATCTCACTGAAAATTAAGAGTTATATTTACCAATATTTATTTGTATCAGTAAAGGGGGGTATATATGTTACATTCAAGCGATGTTCCACAAGCAAACGACCTGACAGATGTCGTTAAAACAGTCGAGGCAGTTGCGAATGGTGCTACCACATATCAAGATATAGCAGCCGCTATCGGCAAAGTAGAACGTCAAGGTCGTTATTATCGACTTGCTGCTGAGCAAATCGGTTTAATTATGTCGGTTGGTACAAATCATTCTGTGTTAACGCAAGCAGGCAAATCTTTTCTGTCACTAGATCACCACTTAAGACGACCATCTTTGGCGCATTCCGTCCTTGGAAACAGTGCTTGCTCAAATGTTTATTATTACATATTAAATCATCCTAATTGCACACTTGATGATCTCGAAAATCACTTGATTTTAGAAGGTCTTGCAGAAAGTATTTCAATAAGAAGACGATCAACCATCCTAAACTGGTT
The DNA here is from genome assembly GCA_002841375.1 of Firmicutes bacterium HGW-Firmicutes-7. GTDB lineage: Bacteria > Bacillota > Clostridia > Lachnospirales > Vallitaleaceae > HGW-1. Next base: position 38,793 of record PGZO01000007.1, read on the forward strand.
ACTTGAGTTAGAGCTTATAGATAATAACAACCAAACCTATACAGCACTCTGGAAACCTTCGCATCAAGGTAGCATAATTGAATGGTTAACCGAGAGCCTTGCTTACGACATTTACCCACAAATTAATTCTGCATTACATGATGCAGAAGCTATCTGGGATGGTAACTATAACGAAGATATTGATGGAGATATTACATTTCAAATAAGTCGAGAAGCTCGAGAGAGTGCAACTAAAAGTCATCAAAACCTTGTTATCACCATGGCAGATGCTATTCGTGGTCTAGATGCAGAACCTATGATGACTGTTCATATCGACTTATTTGCGTTATTTAACAATAAGTCTAATAATTATTTATTTGAAATGAAGAGCTGTACAGATAAAAATATGATAAGCCAAATGAGAAAAGGTCTTACCCAACTATATGAATATCGATACAGATATAAAAAAGATATTCCAGACCCTGAACTTTGGCTTGTATTAGATAAAAAACCTGATTCAGCTTTAGATTGGTATTTAGATTTTCTTGTTATAGATAGATCTATTAATATCTGTTGGCTGTCAAAAACCAATGATTTTCAAACTTATAATATTTGTCAAGATAGATTCAATACACTTATGCAGAAATAGATAAAAAGATATTTAAAACAATCAGTATACACAAAAGACCTATAGTTTTTGTTATGCTCCCCTTATAGTGGACAGTTAAAAAACAAAAACTGCAAAGTGGACCCTATGTCAAGTAGAAATATAAAAATACCCCTTAAATAGATTGGTAACAAACGATCAGTAACGGCTACTTCCGTTGTTGATCGTTTTCTGGTTCACTCACTAAATTCATTAAGGAATATATCCCTGTTCTAACATATTTGGCATATTCGTTCGGAGAAAGCTTGGCTAGCTGCCACTGGTATCTATCGCTCTTATAATAATCAATAAGTTTTTAATCTCTTCAATGTTTTGACATTCTTTTATATTTACCTCATCTTTCATATGTCCCAAAAAAGATTCTTGTTGTGCATTATCCTAGCAATTAACTCTCCGAGACATTGATTGTCGTAATTCCTTATCTTTAAGTAGTTTTCGAAATGGGGTGCTTGTGTAATCGACTAAAGAAAAAAGATTGCTCCCTTTTCTTTAATCGATTATACCTCAAAGGTGTTCTGAAAGATGTTGGATGACAAAAGATGTACACAGCGTATGTCCAGAGTAAGCCGCTGCCTGGACAATGGACCAATGGAAGGATTTTGGTGGACGTTAAAGAGTGAAATGTATTACCTAAACAAATACGATACCTATGCCGAACTGGAACAGTCTATCGAAGGATACATCCACTTCTACCCTAATAAACACTTACATCATATTCTAAATACTTATCATTCAAAATGAGAGTCTGTTTACATAATACAGGTTTCTATACTCCTTACATACCCTTGAAACACGTTATAAGCATAATAGAGATAGCATTCTTAGTAGGTTGACAAATTGTACATTTTCAAATTATAGACCTCTATAATGATAACTCCTACCATGTCATAAACAACAATTCCACTAACATCATATTAAATCCTATGGGGGCTCGTATGTCTCATAGGTATATAGATGGGGGGAGGTTTACTAACTTTAATCCCTACCATCACTCCTAAACGGATAGGGGGTACTTGTGTGTGTCCATATGAAAAGGTAATCGCTATTCGTTTGATGATTCAAAAATAGTTAAGCTTACATTTCTAATAATCGTTCTATTGTATATACCTAAACAAATTAGTAATGTTATGAAAAAGGCATCTTATCTAAAACGATAATGTATTTCGATATTTCTGACACTATTGGCTTCCATTTGTCGATTATTTACTATGTAAATACAATTTTCCGAAGGGAATTTATATAAGCAATCAATTAGTAAACATCAATAGTTTACTTATTAGCACATAACATCTTAACATCTTAATATAATAAATCACATAAACAAAGAGCACCATCTAGTGCTCACCAATGTCGTTCTTCGTGCATTTTTAGTTCGGCATCCATAACTCTCATTCTAAGTCTATGTTCTTCCATGTAATCTAAAACATCATATAAATCAGCTTTAGCAGAAGTATAACCATGTATGTATGAACCGATAAAAAGAATCACTCCTAATGCTACCAGAAATAATCTCAATTCAAATGTAAACGAATTGAAAATAACAAAGATAGCTAGAGTATATGTTCCAATGATTAATAAAAACCCTTTCCATAATCTTTTTCCCGACTTACTTATTCCATCTCAACTCCTCTCATTTATTAAGTTCAGCAAATTTCCCGTTAGCGATATACTTGATAACTGTTTGTCCATTATCTTTGCATGTTTCAATCGTGCAATACAATTTCAAATCCTCCAGAAACAAATTAAGGTCTATAGGCTGCAACTTTAAATCAGTGATAATTTGATAACTGGTCGAATCACCAGTTTTATCAGTTACAGTTCTTGCTAATTCTACTCCCACAATCTCATCGTGTTCTTCTTTTGCTTTATTGTATAGTTCTTCAAATAAATTTGCATACCCATACTCGCAGGTGACCAAAGTACTTGATTCATTATTCGTTTCGTATACCGTAGTTGAATAATCATAGAAATTATTAATAGGAGTGGGTGGTATTGACATAGAAACCAATTGCAAGCAAAGTTGACCTATACAAATTATTAGTTGAGCTTTATTAACGAATCCATCAGATTTCTTGAGCTCTTGATGCTCCCAATTTTCACTTTCCAAAACTTGATTAAAACTATCTTCTACTTGAGAATTAATTTCTTCCTTTGTATAAGTATTTCCCTCATATAACAACGCATCATCTACAACTTCAATATCTTCGTTATACACATTCTTTATCGTTGTAGCTATGTCAGTTAACGTTAAATAACTTAGATACTTCATTGATGAGGTTAAAAGTTCAGAAGTACTCATGCTATATTGTTTTGAAAACTCACTTGCAGTTAACGCTAACATTTTTATTGATTCACTCATACTAGTCATACAAGCTTGTTTAGAGAACTCACTTGCAGTTTTCCCTAACATTTTTATTGATTCACTCATGCCATTGATATGTATGTTTAACCCTTGCTGACTTAACCGTTCCAATGCTTCCTTGAGTCCCCTTATATCCATATTATATGTAGTACTAATCCTTATTCCCAAACCCTCGTTACTCATTTATTAATCCTCCTCATGATAGTATGAAACCCTTTCATTCTAAGTTAAGTATACTTCTTATTGACATGCAATTCAAATAGTTAATAGCTATCTTGTCATAATTCATGTGCGTTGTAAGGTCTTATAAGCATTATAGAGGCACTCAAATTACTTGCCTGTTATGTGTTGTCTTGTCAAACATGAACACTCTACGCCAATATTACAGGTCTACAATTATAAAAACGCATCTCACACCCAGTCCTATTAAAATATAGCCAAAAAAATAGGATATATAATTCTCAATATTGCATCATGGTTTCTGTTTATGAAAATATTTTTCATTAAGTGGTTGTGTACGTGTTTTCTAATCATTATATACCAATGAAGGGAGGTTATTAAGTGCACTCATTACGAGAAAGAATTAATAGATTTCTTGAAGAAACTGGTGTGAAAAAACAATTCATTTGCAGTCAAACTGGTTTAAAAGAAACGACACTTTGTGAATTTACAAATGGAAACAGAAGTATTAGCTATGACAAAGGATTAGCACTGGATAAATTTTTAGAATCAAAAAGCTATTAGTCAGAACACCATCTGGTGTTTTAGGGTGAGATCATCATCAAAAAGCCCAAAACGAAAAAATCTATTAGAGTTATTCCACTTCAAAAAGAAATTTATGAGTATCTATGTGAATTAGAAAAGGCTATAGAAAAAAACAAGGCCTTCTTAGGAGCTAAATACAACAATGACTGGCATGGTCACTTTAGTGTATTTTAAGATGGTGGTATTAAGTCAGATCTATATGTATGCAAAAGGTTTAATTCAGATGTTCGTCAGCTGGGTCTTAAAGTCATAACCTTCCATGACGTTAGACATTCCTGTGCCTCCTGGTTACTACATAAGGGTGTAGACCTAAAAATCATTCAAGAAATCTTAGGTCACAGCAATTTCAGTATTACTGCTGACACCTATGCACACGTTGATTTAAGCCAAAAAAGAGAAGCATTAGACAGACTAATTTAGTTCATTTTATAGCGGTGTGCACGATGTGTACACTTTAGGGTTTTAAGCAACAAAAAAGGGCTTGCCCTGAAGTCCAACAAACCCTTTATTTTAGCGGAGAGATGGGGATTTGAACCCCAGGTGGGCTATAAACCCACAACAGTTTTCGAGACTGTCACCATAAGCCGCTCGGACATCTCTCCATATTCTACCACTATATTCTAGTGGTAGCTATATTCATTTATACTAACTCCTTAATATAAACAACTTAACTATCTTATCATCTTTCTACTTTCTGCGCTACCCCAATTTATTCTAATATACTTTCTTCTTCAATACGATCCCACTGTAAGGTAGCATTTTTAATATCAATTTCTCGTTATATACAAAATGTATCTTATCCTCAGTGGAAAATCCATCTGAGTTCGTCTCGACTAATTGCTCTAACGTATCGGAATTCTTAATATTAATTTCCCAAACGGGAATTTTTACCGTTCTTTCGTCTTTAGAGTTGTTTATAGCAACAATAATTTGATGTTGATGATCCCAGCGTCCATAGCTAATCACATTATGTTCCCCATGGAGAAACTTAATTGATCCGTGTTTTAAGCAAGGATAATCTTTTCTTAATCGTATCAGTGTCTTGTGAACTTCTAGCAATTCTTCGTTCTCATTCCCCCAAGGAAATGCTCTTCGATTATCAGGATCTGTCCATCCACATAGACCAACCTCATCACCATAATAAATCGTTGGTGCACCTGGCCAAGTCATTTGAACCACTACTGCTTCCTTCATCACACCCACGTTAATTCCTTCACTTGCAGTATTGGGTCCCAGCGTATGGAGTCTTCCAACCTTATTGTTTGTTCTAGTGAGAAACCTAGAATGGTCATGGTTAGACAACTCGTTCATAGCTACTTGCAAAGACGAAAAGTGAAATCTTGACATGTTATGAATCATCGCATCAAAAAATGCTCTATGATTACCAAGTAAGTCTTGTCTAAACTCATCACTATGTTTTTCCATCCCTGTTAAGAACCAAGTAAGTGGTTCCATAAATGCGTCATAATTCATTACTGAATCCCATTGATCGCCTTGAATCCAATCATGTGGGTCTCCATAATGCTCGGCTAAAATTAGTGCTTCTGGGTTGGCTGATTTTACCGAGTTTCTAAAATCCTTCCAAAATTGATGATTAAACTCCTTTGTATAGCCTAAGTCAGCCGCAACGTCAAGTCTCCAGCCATCTGCATTATAAGGAGGTGATACCCACTTTTTAGCAACTTTTAAAATATAGTCATATAGTTTAGGGGATCCTTCATAATTGAGCTTAGGAAGGGTATCATAACCCCACCAGCCATCATAATTACCGTTATTTGGCCAACCACTTTTATTATGAAAATAAAAGAAGGTAGTATAAGGGCTATCTGCAGCTGAAAATGCGCCCGTTTCATACTCATGGGAATTTTCGTAAAACTTTTCTTTATCTAACCATTTATTAAAGGAGCCACAATGGTTGAACACACCATCTAATATGACTTTCATATTTCGCTTATGGGCTTCCTCAACTAGACTCGCAAATAATGCATTACTTGCATCAAGATTTTCCTTTTTTGTTGTACGTATCATATAGCGGGTTGCAAAACTATTTTCCATCTTGGTATCATCTAATACATCCCCTTCATCAATAACAATCTTCCCTAGATGAGGGTCTATAGAATCGTAATCCTGGGTGTCATACTTATGATTAGAAGGTGAAACAAAAATTGGGTTCAGATATAGCACTTCAATTCCTAGGTCTTGCAAATAATCTAATTTATCGATAATTCCTTTAAGATCTCCACCATAAAATTCTCGAATACCATCTGTACTTGGAATCTTATCCCATTGGTCAACTTTTTGTGCAAGCTTACCAACATACATATATTCATTATTTACTACATCGTTGGTTTTATCTCCGTTGAAAAAACGGTCTGCAAATATTTGATACATAACAGCACCTTTCGCCCACTCGGGCGTTGTAAATCCAGGCACTATTTTAAAATTAAAAAAGGAATCCGGTTCTCTTGTAACCCCTTTTTTATTGTAATAACACTTTAATTTAGAAACATTTAATTCAAAGTAATATTCAAGAATCTTATCAAGCGGTATTATTGTACCTGAATAATAATCAAATAACTGATCAGAGTACTCTACTTCAAGTTTAATTCTTCTTCCAGAATAGCATAAATAAACCTCATCAATGTTTTCTTTTGCCGTTCGAATTCTGACCTTTGTAAGTTCATTAATTTTTGGCTCTACAGGTTCTCTATATTGAAAGCTTTCGTCCGAAAATATTGCTCTTTCGTCTAATATTTGTTCTCTTAAAGATACGTAAGCTAAGATTTTTTGGGTTTTAGAAAGTTGCTCAAAGGCAATTTGCATATTTATTTTATTGGTTATTATAATAGCGAATAACCATTTATCCTCCTTTAAAAGTATTCAATATATATTCTATATTATATTTAATGCATTGACAATACAAGAATTGCACCAATTTATTAAAATTTTAATAATGTACGCATACTTTTGTCCTGTTTTGACAAAAAAGTATACAATGCGCAAATGCCAAACGCCTTTATTACCAATACCAGTTCTTCAAAAGCCAACAGGGGGCATTTTTGACAATAAAAAAGGACAGCCATTTCGGTCTGCTGTCCTTGGGGGGGGGTAAGGAGAATACTTCTTCTTAAATCTTAAGGGTGTAACAAAAAACTATATATGTATTGGGGGGGGGTTTACAATTATTATTATAACAGCATTTTACGAATAAGTGTGCATAAACTTTTATAAATTTTCGCGTAATAGTTGTGTAAAATATACAATGTCATTTTATTCGACACCAAAATATGACCAAAAAGTGTACAAAAAGTTGTCACTTTCGACACAACTCTTTATAATACCTCAAAAACCTTACCTTCAACTCCAAAAACTACTAATAATTTCACTTATATTATCATTCTTTAATAACACCTTTGGATTGTTCCATTCTTCTGGAAATAACCGAGAATAATAAGGTTTATTGAATCGTTCATCAATCAAAACAACCACCCCTCTATCAGCTCCAGTTCTAATAACTCTACCCGCACTTTGCATGACCTTATTCATTCCCGGAAAAACATAGGCATATTCAAACCCAACACCACTTTCTTGTTCAAAATGATTCTTTATTAAATCTCTTTCATAACCTATTTGAGGCAGTCCCACACTTATTATTATAGCACCACTTAGTTTTTCTCCTACTAAATCTATTCCTTCGCCAAACATTCCCCCTAATACAACAAAAGAAATGAGCGTTTTATCTCTTTCAGCATGAAACGCCTCAATAAATTCCTCTCTTTCACTTTCATTCATTCCTCGCCCTTGTAGAATAACGTCTATTTGTGACAAATCATACTTTGTCTCAAATTCATTATACACATCCTCCATGTATTTATATGAAGGAAAAAAGACCATATAGTTGCCCTTTTTTGGCATAGTAATTTGAAGAATCCTATCAGCTATAGGTTCAATTGATGTTTCTCTATTAACATATTTAGTAGAAATCGTATGGTCAACTATTAAGCATAAATTATCCCGGTTAAAGGAGCTTTCAAGGCTAAGGCCATAACTCTTTTTATCTCCGCCTAACATATTAACATAATAATTCATAGGCGCTAATGTAGCAGAAAAAAACACAACGCCTTGCATATTTTCAATGATGCTCTTAAGATTATGGCTTGGATCCATACAAAACAACTTAACGCTTAAATCATTCCGCTTATTTTCATAATATGTCACATATCGCTCATCATACAATTCCATCTTATTAATAAAATTGTAGGAATCAAAATAGAATTCCAGCAGCTCATTCATATGCTCCCACGACTTATGCATAGAAAAGATTTTTTCCGTTCTAAACAAAATACCTCTCATAGGCTCTTCAATATCAATCGGCATTTCCATTTCAAAATAACATCCTGCTTCATATTCTTCACAGCGCTTTTTCTTTGATATTAACACCTTATTTAGAAGACCAAAATATTTATAGAGCCTTTGGTCTAGATCTTTAACCTTTTTCTTTAATGACATAACACGTTTTTTATCAAGTGTTGCTGAATACATATCTCTTGCTCTATCTACAAGATTATGTGCCTCGTCTATTAACAGGACATATTTCCCTGTGTCTTCAGCAAAAAACCTCTTTAATGCAGCACTTGGGTCAAAAGCATAATTATAATCACAAATAATAATATCGCTAAATAGTGCCAAATCTAATGACAACTCATAAGGACAGACTACATATTGTGCCGCATATTCTACGATTGTTTCTCTATCAAATAGATGGTGCTTCTCGTACATTGTACCAAGTACTTCATTAATTCTATCATAATGCCCCTTTGCATAAATACATTCATCTGGATTACAAGCTTTCTTATCGTTCAAGCAAATTTTATCTTTTGCAGTAATCACGACTCTTTTAATGATGAGTCCTTGGCTTTCAAGAAGTTGTATGGTTGATACAACAACCTCTTTACCTATGGTCTTCGCTGTTAAGTAAAAGACCTTCTCACATTTTTCATTTCCCAGTGCTTTAATAGCCGGAAACAAGGTTGCAACCGTTTTACCAATACCTGTTGGCGCTCTAGAAAACAGCACTTTTTTAGACTCAATGGTCTTATAAACAGCAGCCATTAGTTTTTTCTGACCTTTTCTAAAATGGCCAAAGGGAAATTCTATTTTATTTATTGTGCTTCTGCTTAATTCCTTGAAATCATTTAGCTTTTCAGCCCATATAATGTATTTTTTTAATACTTCTTCAAAAAATTTATGAAGTTCGCTTATTGTTTTCATATGTTCAAACTGCTTGATTTTATAGGTTTCAAGTTCAATATAGGTTAATCTGGTTCCAATCTCTTTAAGGTCATATTTAATAGCATACATATATGCGTACATCCAGACCTGCGCCCAATGAAGCGAATTCCCAATTTCAATATCGTCAAGATTTCTGGAAGTAGATTTGATTTCATCAATAACAATCTGCCCTTCTCTATGAACAACTCCATCAATTCGCCCACTCAAAAGGATTTTTGTTTCATCACATTCAGTCTCTAAGGAGATTGTAACCTCTTCTTCGTAATCCTCCTTTGTTTGTTTTTGGAATCTTTGATGAGCCTTAACTCCATCTGACATGCGTTTTGAGCTCAAAAAAACAGCGTTAATATCGCCTGTACGCAAGACATACTCAATTAATTCCCTTACTGATATTTTTATTTGCTGCATTTCTGGCAGCTCCCTTCATTTGCATTTAACCATTACTAACAATGTTATTATACCAAATCTATAAGTTATTTGTTATACTAATATAAATACTTCCTGATGATCAGGCTAATAACAATTGGAGGGAATAACTATGAAAATAGTTGTTGACGGAGATGCATGTCCGGCAAAGGAACTCATAAAAGAACTTGCCAAGAAATACAATATTGCAGTGCATATTTTTGTCGACTCTTCTCATTACTTTGAAGATGAATTTTTTGAAATTCATGTTGTTTCAAAGGGGACTGATGCTGTTGACATTGCTTTAGTGAACTTTATGGATAAGGGTGATTTGATTATTACCCAAGATTATGGTTTGGCCTCTATGGCGCTTACCAAAACAAATGATGTGATCAATCCCCTTGGGTTTAAATATTCTCTCAAAAACATTGATGAGTTGTTGTTTAAGCGTCATATTGCTCATAAAGCTCGACGTGCAGGAAAGGGATATACAAAAAACAAAAAACGTACTGCAGACAACAATGAAAGATTTTATGAAACTATAGAATCTATTCTTAAAAGCAATTCAACTGGCATAGTCTAATCGAGTAGGCGGTAGAATCATCTTATCTCACGCCCTCTCACACCACGAATCATACCGTTCAGTACTTGGCGCTTCATTAGGTACTAATGTTGCTTAACAAAAGATGGTTGTGGTCATATGGAATGCAAAAAGATTCATTCTCATCCTTTTCATCCATAATCCATAAATATAGGCAAAGTATATAAAAAAGCTTGCTCCAAAGAACTGGAGGCAAGCTTTTTTATTATAACTGATCCCAATTGGCAGGATACACTACATAGATAAACCTGGCATGCTTAGGTGCACTAAACTTTATTGAAGTATCTTTAGGAATGAAGATAATATCACCTTTTTCTCCGACCACTTTTCGATCACCAATAATGATTTCTAAGGTTCCTTCAATAATATAATCAACTTCATCATACTTTAACGTCCAGTCAAATGTGGATTCATCCATTTCCATGACTCCACAACCTAACCTAGGGCTCTCTTCTACGGTTAGAACATCCTTTAGATATACCCGATCTCCATCTTTTCCTGTATCAAACTTACCTGGATGAACTGTTTCTGTCTTGATCACTGCCACTCCACTTTTATCAATTTCCTTTATAAAATCACTCTTGTTATCTTTGCTTTGTTGTTCTAGTAAAACTTTTCTTACTATTTCTTCTATTATTTTACTGTCAATATTACCCATACGTTATGCCACCACTTTTTGTGGTTTTTCATCTTTTACTGGTTTGCCAAGCACCTTGTTTGCTATTACCATAGCTACCATGACTGCTGTAATACCGGCAATAAGTTTACCAACAACCATTGGGAATATCATTTCTGTAGCAACCCCTGCAGTAAATCCGAGGTGATCTCCAAAAACAAAGGCTGCACTTACAGCAAAAGCCACATTCAGTATTTTTCCTCTGTCATCCATGTCCTTCATTAATCCAAACATTGGAATGTTGTTTGCAAGTGTAGCAACCATACCTGCTGCTGCTACATCATTCATTCCTAGAAGTTTACCCATCTTAAGTAATGGATTTTTAAACACTTTTGTAATAAAATATACCATCGGGAAAGCTCCAGCAAGCATCAATGCAATCGAACCAACGACTGCAATACCCTCTGAAACAGGCGCCATACCAGGAATAATTACGATTCCAGTAAGGGTTTCAACAATAATCGCAGCTGTACCTATGGTTATTACAATTGTTACACCTTTACCAAATACAGTAAATCCCTTAATCATTCTATCTGGAATTTTCCAAAGACCAACAGCAATCAGCAATGCCACAATAATGATTGGCACCAAGTTGCTAACAATCATTCCTACCTCAAATCCCGCCACAATTCCTCCGCAAAAAGCACCAATTGGTATCGTAATCATACCTGCAAGTATGCCTGTTGCTAAAAACTTATGATCTTCTTTTCTGATGATGCCCAATGCTACAGGTATTGTAAATACAATTGTAGGTCCCATCATTGCTCCAAGAATCAGTCCAGCAAAAAGTCCAGCCTCTCGTGTTTGAGCCATTTCCATAGCCAATGGATATCCACCCATGTCATTGGCCAAAAGAGTTGTCGCAAACATCGCTGGATCTGCTCCTAGCATAGTATAAACCGGAGATACAATTGGGGAAAGTAAAGACGCCAATACGGGCGCCAAAGATACTACCCCTACCATTGCAATCGCTAAAGATCCCATTGCCATAAAGCCTTCATCAAACTGTTTACCCAATCCAAACTTATTTCCAATAATCTTATCCAACGCACCTAAAACCATGAAAATTACCATTATGTATACAATTATTTCATTAATACTCATTTCTTTTCCTCCCTTAAATTAGAAAATTGAAGTGAATGTTACAATTGATTTACTTTGAACTTGGTAATATTTGCTCTACTTCATCATGTGGTCTTGGAATTACATGTACAGAAACTAATTGACCAACTCTTTCTGCTGCTGCAGCTCCAGCATCCGTTGCCGCCTTAACAGCACCAACATCACCTCTAACCATAACAGCAACCAACCCACCTCCAACTTTCTCTTTGCCTACCAATGTTACATTTGCAGCTTTTACCATAGCATCTGCTGCTTCAATTGCACCTATTAGTCCCTTTGTTTCAATCATACCCAATGCATAATTTGCCATAATTCAACACTCCTTTAAATTTTATTGATTTTTGTTAAAATCAAATTGCAAACATTTTTAATTTGTTCATCATCTGTAATGCCATGTTGTTCTTTTAATATCTTCACAAGCAACTTTGTGATCATCTCAAGTTCGGTACAATCTTCATCATTTTGTTTTTCTACTTGATTTTGATCATATATGATAGAAATACCCCTGTTTCTGATAATGTCTTTGGCACCTGAGGTCAATATCATATTTTTATCAACAAATATTTTCAACTGGTTTTTCAAAATATATTCTTCAACATTATTCTTTGTTAGTAATGTTTTACCCATAATATTCCTCCTAATTATAACAGTTTCTCAAACAGTTCTTTTCTAGGAGATGGAATAACAACCTTTGTTAATAGCATTCCATTTTTCTTACCTATCATAGATCCTGCTTCAATGGCCTCTGTAACTTCACTGACATCTCCACTTAATGTAACAAATGATTTTCCACCTATTGCAAACCCTAATCTAATCTCAATTAAATTTATCGATGCAGCCTTTGCTGCAGCATCTGCGGCTACAATACAGGTAGCTATACTAAAAAATTCCATTGCTCCAATTGCATTTACCCCTCCAACTTGGGTAGAACCATTGATTGCATTAATAATTTGAGAATGTATGCTAGGTAATATAAGGTCATCTACAATATATTGCTTTCCAACTTCTTTTCCTGCTTCAACAGAGGCTTTAACCGCCCCTACATCACCGGCTACAAGCACTATGTATTTTCCAGGACATATGGAGTTTGCAAGAATCAAATCAACTTCAGCAGCCTTAGTCATAGCATCAGCTGTTTCTATGCCTTTGACTATGCTATTTAGTTCTATAAGCCCTATAGTCCTTATCATGAAATCACCCCATTACTTTTAATAGTCACTTTATCTGATACTTCTAAAACAGTGCCTTCCATGCTTGCATGTATATTTGCGCCCATGTCATTTCTTTCTACCTTTCCAATCAATTGTCCTTTTAATACAAGGTCCCCAACATCTACCACTGAATTGGCAGGTTTTCCAATATGCTGTTTTAGGTATATGGTTACTTTTTCAGTGGTTAAGTCCTTACAAGCCTCTAGTGGTTGACCATAATATTTCAACATATCTAATCTTGAAATTAACCTATAACTTGGAATTCTCCTATATTCAATCATATCTCTACTTACAATATCTGAACTTCCTTTTTTAGGTCTAATTCCTTTTTTGTTCAATTCATTCTTTATGTATACATTAACCAATCTCGGAGATAGTCCCATAGGACATGCATAAATTTCACATATTCCACATTCACAACACAGCAATGCCTCTTTCATTATTTCTTCATCATGCTCTGACATCCCTATATTTCTCATGATTTTGTGAGGTCTTAATTGATGTCCTAATAGATACCTATGACACAAATCCGTACAATATCGACATTGTATACATGCAGTCTTAGTTTCATTCATTATTTTCTCTATTGGTTTTCTTTTTCTTTCTACTACATAGTGATCTTTAGGTACGATGATCAATGATCCATCCATTTTTTTTATATGGTATTTTTCTGCTTCATGGTCATCAATAATGGTTCCCATCATTGGACCCCCAATAATAATGGCATATTCCTTTAGCGTAGAGCCCCCTGCTGCCTCAATGCATTCTTTTATGGATATGCCTATTGGTACTTTGATCATGGTAGGGGTTTTTACCTCTCCAATTACCGTTAAATACCGATCGACAACTGGCTTATCCTTCATTGCATCATATATACTCACTATAGTACCTACATTGGAAACTACAGCCCCCACATCTAAGGGAATCCCTGCCTCTGGAATAGATTTTCCTGTAATCTCATAAACCATCATCTGTTCATCACCAGCTGGATAGTAATCACCCATAATAAACAACGAAATCTTTGAGCCGAGTATTTCATTGAGTTCTTTCAAGTGATTAATTTCTTTGATATTTTTTCCTTTAATGGCTATGATCAGCTTTTTGGCTCCTACAAGTTTTCCTATTTCTACAACAGTCGAAATAATTTCCCTACCTTTATTCATCATGATATATTTATCCGTATTCAATAAAGGTTCACACTCCGCTGCATTGATAATAAAATATTCTACTTTGCAATTCAGCTTGATATGGGTTGGAAAGCCAGCTCCTCCTGCTCCTACAACACCGGCTTCATAAATTTTCTGTAGTAAATCCATAATTTAAGCCTCCTTTCCCCTTTGTTCTTTTATACATCTACTACATCAATGATTCCAACTACCATTGCATCAATGGGAACATCTTTTCTTCCTAATGCCATTCTAGCAGAGCTACCATTTACCACCAATACCGTTTCCCCTATTCCTGCACCTATACTATCTGCAGCTACAAAAGTAGGAAGGTCGTTGTTCGAAGAATAATCTAAAGGTTTTATGACTAATAATTTTAATCCATTTAAATTTTCATCTTTTCTAGTTGCCCATACATTTCCAATTACATTTCCTACGATCATAAGTACCTTCCTCCGTTTTGAATTTATGTGGTCACAATATTTATTTCATTGGCTCTTATATAATCTCTTGCCAAGGGAGTCACTATGGTGTTGTTTTTGATCAAAAGACTTTTATATCCATTTTTATGAACCTGTTTAGCCAAAGACTCCGTTACGATTTTACCTTGCACACAATATCCTTGTGACACTTGTACTTTTTCTATTGTTTCTGCTTTTTCTATTGTTTCTGCTTTTTCTGTTTTAGAATCCAACATTCGCTGCCCTATTTCATCTTCATTGATAAATTCTATTCCGAATTTTTCTAGCCTCTCTTCATAGCCTTTAAGCATATTGTAAAAATAAATATTAGAAGTATCTTTATATTTGTGATATGAAACCCCTTCGTTTACAATATAGAGTTTTTTACCCGCTAATATGAAATCAATTACAATAGAAGAAACTTTATCATTTGCAAGTCCAATAGATATATGCGCAAGTTCTTGGTTGCTTATATTGCCTAGAACCATACAATCATAAGCTCTAATATCTAAGCACCCTTCAAAATCTTCAAAAAAATCTACATGATACAGAGGATTTTGCAAACCCTGAATGGCATTTCCTGACATAGCGATTGCTAAAACCTTAACTTTTTTTTGATCCAGTATAAATTCATGATTGTTCATTCTTGCATCAAGCCTTTTCATCACTTCTTTCGAGATGCTTTCAATCAAAATTTTCAGATCCTTAACTTCTATATTCAATACATTCACATCCTTTACATCTAACAATTCATAGCAATACCAAGAGGCGTAACTAAAAATGGATTCTTAGGCTTTATGGTAGTTATCCCAGTGACATTTTCAATTATTTTTTCGATACCTTCTAAACAGCTTGTTCCTCCTACAAGATATATTTCTTTCACATCATAGTTTTGAATATGTTCCTTCACAATGGTTCCAATTTTCTGGACTACAGGGACTACCAACGGAAATATTTCTCTTTGTCTACTGGATGCTGTCTTATAAACTTCAGCTTCTTCAAATTTTATTTTGTAATTTCCTGCCACTACCAAGGTTAAATGTGTCCCCCCCGTTGGTTCGTCGGCTACATAGACTACCTGCTTTTCTTCTATTATAGATAATCCTGTTGTTCCCCCACCTATATCTACAATAACACCGTTTTCTATCTTTAACACTGAATTTGCTGCTGTTGGCTCATCTAGAATATTACTTACTTCTAAACCCGCTCCCTGCACTACATACATATGGGTTTTACTATCTCGATCACTTGTCCCTGGAGGTACGGCGATAGCAGCCTTTGTAAGTTTGGCCCCTATCTTTTTTTCAATCTTATCCTTTAGGTTTCTAACAATGCTCATAGCACCTACGTAATCTACTACCAATCCATCTCTTATTACTTGGGAAAACTCCATTTCACATGCCACAGGCTTTTTGTCTTGATCAAGGACTACAATTACAATATATGCTGTTCCCAAGTCAACACCTACAAGCAATTCATCCCCAGCTTTCATTTTTCTAGGGTTTCTAATCGAATCTTCTAGTTGAGAGATTAAATTCTCACATTTTGTAATGTCTATCATTGTTATATCCCTTCTTCCATAAGTATTTGACCCTTCATACCTTCAAAAAAACCACAAGCATTCGCTTCATCTAAATCTATATGCATATGCAAACTAAAATTTTGATGTACTCTAACTACTACATCCCCAAATATAACAGGTCTATCACTAAACACTTTTACAGCAACGATTTGCTTATCATTTAGCCCATATTCTAAAGCAATATCTGGCGTCATATGAATATGTCTTTTGGCAACCATTGCTCCTCTTTCTGCCATAATCATGTTTTTACCAACTGATAGGTAAATAGGAGAGGTTTTTTCGATCTTACCCGATTCTTTAACTGGTGCATCAATCCCTAAAGCAATCGCATCCGTTCTAGAAATCTCAGCCTGGGTGTCTTTTCTTTCGGGCCCTAGTATTGCAACATTTTTAAACAACCCTTTAGGCCCTAGAATCGTAACTCTTTCTTTACTAAGAAACTGTCCTGGCTGAGACAAATTTCTAAAAGGTGTAAGTATATGACCCTTTCCAAAAAGTCTCTCTACATCTTGCTGACAAAGATGCACATGTCTTGCAGACGCTTCTATCGGTATAATCCGTTGATTTTTGTCTTCTAATGCTATTTTTTCCAGGACTTTATTCACAACCTTCTTGATCATCACTTCATCCATATTCATCCTCCATTAATTATAATATCCAGACAAATATCTACACATCATCACATATACAGCACTGCTTAATCTGTTTAAGGATTTGGTGATATCTTTTCGTTCTAATGGAATTGAGCAAAGCTCTACTTCTCTGGTTCGACTTCTAATTGCATTTAAACCAATCAATATTTCTCCCATTTTATAATCTGGTAATATATGCTCCACTCCGATATGTTTCTTTGGATTATGTGACATTTTCCTAAGGTCATCCTCAAACAATCCAAATAGACAAATTACTGCTGTTTCTTCTGTTATAACCTCTGCTTTTAATATATTTCTAACAAACTGAAGTACTTCCTGAAGTTCTTCAACAAGCTTTTCACACTTACTTCTATCAGCCATCACTTGGATCTCAAGTATTTTTGATTGAAGGCTATCAAGTTTACCTCGAAATAATATGTTAGGATGATCCTTTAACACCAGTTCATTCCCATATAATTGTGTCATTTGTTCAGGTTTCGTTTCAAAAAACCCTCCAGTATCTTTAGATATATATTTAGGAACAAGCTTTCTTTCTTCCTTTTCTACCATTTCTATTTCTTCTTTATTTTTATTTCCTATACTCGAATGTTTTTTTTCATCATTCTCAAATATTAATTTGATTTTATTTTCATTTAAATATTCCCTAGCAGAAGGCGTAACGATCGTGTTAGGATTGACAACAAGTTCTTTTGTTTTATCTCTTTTTTGCATAGATCTTATAACTGCCTCAGTCAAAACTTTCATCCAAATCACATCCTTTGTTATTTAAGCCTCGCCTATACAGGCGAGGCAAATAAGCTTAAATTCTCAACCTTCATACTTAGGCAATATCAATTCTACATCACTATGTGGTCTTGGTATTACATGAACTGAAACCAACTCTCCAATTCTATCGGCTGCAGCTGCGCCAGCATCTGTTGCCGCTTTAACAGCGCCCACATCTCCTCTAACCATAACAGTTACAAGACCACCTCCAACATGTACTTTACCAATAAGTGTAACATTAGCAGCTTTTACCATTGCATCTGCTGCTTCTATTGACCCTACCAAACCTTTTGTTTCAATCATGCCTAATGCATTTGCGTTTGCCATTTTCATATCCTCCTGATTTTTTATAATTGTTTTTTGATTACCTATAATTTTGTAATTCTTTCAAAACCATCATTGTGATTTTTTCAACGTCTAGTTCTAAAAATGAAGATTCTTTTTTATTTGCTTCCTCGTGATACTCATTTTGTATGTCTTCTACTTCCTTTGTTCCATAGGCGACTCTTCTAATATTAATCAGATTTAGAGGGCTAACATTATCTGATGTTGAGCTCCCTCCAACCGCACCACATCCTAGAGTTAATGATGGAACTAAGTTTGTACTTGCTCCAATAGCACCCTGAGCTGACGATGTATTAACAAGAATCCTCGATACTGGCTTTTTCAATGCGAACTCTCTAATGATTTTTTCATCTTTCGAATGAATAACCAATGAATGACCTAATCCATCATATTCCAACAACTCAACACATTTTTCACAAGCTTTTTCCCAATCTTCTTCAGAATATAACGCCAATATAGGTGATAATTTTTCTCTAGAAAATGGATATTGTATTCCTACATGTGTTTGCTCTGCAATAAGCACTCTTGTATCGCTTGGCACTTCGATTCCTGCCATCTCTGCTATCTTTGTTGCAGACCTACCCGCAATCTTAGGATTAAACCTACCACATGCATCTTGTATTGTTCTTCCTACCTTATCTAGTTCTTCACCTACTAAAAAATATGCTCCCGCTTTCACAAATTCTATTTTCACTTGGTCTTTTATACAGTTTTCTGTGACTACGGCCTGTTCTGAAGCACATATTGTACCATTGTCAAATGTCTTGCTATCCATAATTCTTTTCACAGACAAGGGTATATCTGCACTTCTTTCAATAAATGCAGGTACATTACCTGGCCCTACGCCTAATGCTGGAGTTCCTGAACTATAAGCCGCTTTTACCATTGCTGAGCCACCAGTTGCTAAGATTAAAGAAACGTCTTTGTGCTTCATTAATGCATCTGTGCCTTCCAATGTTGGAATAGACATACACGCTATGATCCCTTCTGGTGCACCTGCTTCCACAGCCTTTTCTTCCATAATTTCAGCTACTTCTCTAATACAATTAAGTGCATTTGGATGTGGGCTAAATATAATCGCATTTCCAGATTTTACTGCTATTAAAGCCTTATAAATTGCTGTAGACGTAGGATTTGTGGAAGGTATTAATCCCGCGACAACTCCCACTGGTGTTGCAATTTCTAGCAGCTTATTCTCTTTGTCTTCGTTAATTATACCTACAGTCTTCATATCTTTTATGTACTCATAAACCGCTCTACTGGCAAATTTATTCTTTATGATTTTGTGCTCATAAATACCAAATCCTGTTTCACTTGCTGCCATTTTAGCCAATCTATCTGATTCCTTATAGGCTACTTCATACATTGCTTTTACAATAGCATCAATTTCTTCTTGACTCTTAATTTTTAATAAATATTGTGCTTGCTTTGCTTTTTCTACCAAATTTCTGACTTCTTGGATTGAATTTAAATCTTTGTCTTTTATCATCCACCTATTTCACTCCTTCATAAAATTTCAAGATAGCTTCTATGAGTTCATCTTTTCTAGAATACTTAATTTGATTTCTTTCAATAGAGAAAGCTCCTTCAAATTGATCATCTAATTTTCTTGCAAAAGCTCTTAAATCAACTGTTTTAAGAATATTTAATTCATCTAAGCTTTTAGGTGACAGATCTAATTGTTCAATTACACTTTCATTTTCACTTTCTTCATTTTCAACTTCAACTTCTTGTGTTACTTCTTCTTGCTCTTCTTGCTCTTCTTGCTCTTCTTCTTGCTCTTCTTCTCGCTCTTCTTCTCGCTCTTCTTCGTAATGCTCTTCCTGATTTTTTTTATGTTGAACCCCTGGATAAAGATTCGGTAATATTTTTTCCACTTCATCACTGGGCCTAGGAATTACATGAGTAGATAGTAGATTACCAATTCTTTTTACTGCTACTTCCGCTGCATCTATGGACGCCTTTACAGCACCCACATCTCCTCTTATATGAATAGTAACCAATCCGCCCTTTACAAATTCGCAACCAATCAACGTAACGTTGGCTGCCTTTAAACATACATCGGCAGCTTCAATTGCTCCTACATATCCATATGTTTCTATCATTCCCAAGGCTATATTTTTCATATTGTTCACCGCATTTTCTTCTTAGTATTTAGTTGGATTGTCTGCAACAAAATGAACAGCAGCAGCAAAAGCATCACAAGCTGATTTACACGCTGATTGGCTACCTGTTAATAACCCTCCACCAAAGTTTGTCTCAGATGGTGGTCCGTAAAATTGTACCATCTTAACGTCAGCAGATTTCAGTGCTGCATCTAATGCATATATTGCTTCTATTGGTGGTGCGATTAAATAAGCAATCGCTTCTCCTTCTTCTATTCCACACATATTGGACAAAAACGATCCTGTTCTTGAAACACAATGCGCATAATAAGGTATGGAATCGTCATCATTTGCGCTATAGAAGCAAGCATCATTTGCGATAAAGTCAACAACTACATCTAAGCCACTTCTCACTTCTGCTGGATTCATCCCTGCCAAAATACCAATAAACTCACCTGCTAGTTTCGTAGAAGCATTTCCTGCTCCACCGTAAAAAGATTTTGCATAAACCACTGCAACTTCCGCTTTTTTTGTAGCTTCATCCAATGCGGTATAAGAAACATCATCACAATCTGATGTAACCAATCCTATACACCTTTGTTCTGGTTTTAGGTCTAATGCCTTTGCCAAATCTGGATCAACACTTGGAATCAATTTAACACTTAGTACACTTGCACGAATTGCATCATTTTTCATTTCGTTGTCCCTCCTATTTTTTACAATTGTAGATCTAGACCACTCTTCTTTTGATCAAGCATTTCTTTTAATATATGAGCAATATGAGCTCCTGCTTCTACTGCTGCTGTTCCACCTTGGTGAATATTAGAAACTACCGTCCTTCTAGCCTCCGGCATACCCACGGTTCCTTTATATGCTATGTAAGCGCTCATACTTTCCCCTGTAGCAAGTCCTGGTCTTTCTCCTACAAACAAACAGGTAATATCTGCTCCCGTTACTTCGGACACAACATCCATAGAAGGCACTCTACCATATTTTATAAAGAAAGGTGTTCCCATTTTGATTCCATACCCTTCCAATCCTTGGTATAAAACAGGCAATATATCCCTAATGTTTGCTTCTATCGCTGTGGAACTTAATCCATCTGCCACAATCACTTGGACTTGTGGATTCATTTTGCATCTTTCTTTCATAATAGCAACTTCTTCTTCATCAAACTTTCTACCTAAATCTGGTCTTGTTAAATACTCATCTTTGTCCTTACATTTTGTTTTTACAGTAAAAAGATTCATTTCTGCGATGGTTTCTTCTGAAACATCTGTAAATACTGCATCCATTGCCACTGCATGATCCGCTCTAAACCGAAGTAGGGTTTCAGTTTTATATCTTGGTCCTGCCCTCCATACACCAACCCTAGCGGATGTTTTTGCCTTCATCTGCAAATATTCTTCTTTATTTACAGGATTTGGGACTAACAATTGCTTTTTCATATCAACCATTGTAATATCTGACAATTCATTGTCATCTATTTGGTCTGCTACATTTTCATTCAATTTTGTTGCAACTTCTTCCTTCACCTCTGACGAATCCTTGCCTTTCATCTCTGACAAAACTTGCTCTACGATTACTTTTAATTCTTTCTCAGATATCATTTAATTCACCTCTCCATTTTTAAATTTCATAAAGCCTTATTTAAGGAATATGGACGCGTCACCTGCTCTTTTTGTCAATTTACCATTGCTTCTAATGCCCATTTTTTCTAACCATAAATCAAATTCCTTAATTGGTTTCAAATTCAGCAACTCTCGTAATGTCTGCGCTTCATGATATCCAGTACATTGATAATTAAGCATGACATCATCCCCTGCTGGAATACCCATAAAGTAGTTGCATCCTGCTGTTGTAAGCAACACCGCTAGATTTTCTATGTCATTTTGATCTGCTTTCATATGATTTGTATAACAAGCATCAACGCCCATTGGAATGCCAGACAATTTGCCCATGAAATGATCTTCTAACCCTGCTCTTATAACCTGGTGATTGTCATATAAAAATTCTGGTCCGATAAAACCTACCACTGTATTCACCAAAAATGGTTGATATCTCTTTGCATATCCATAGCATCTTGCCTCTAAAGTTAATTGGTCTGCTCCATGATGAGCGTCCGATGACAATTCAGATCCTTGACCTGTTTCAAAATACATAACATTTGGTCCTGTTGATGTTCCTTCTTTCAATACCAATTCTCTAGCTTCGTCTAGCATTTCAGTAGTAACACCAAATGCTTCATTTCCTTTTTGAGAGCCTGCTATACTTTGGAATATAAGATCTGATGGAGCTCCAGCCTTAATAGCTTTCATTTGAGTCGTAACATGGCCCAATACGCATGTTTGTGTTGGTATTTCCCATTTGTTTTTTAACTCTTCAAAAGCCTTCAAAACATTGCTAACACTGTTTACTGTGTCATCTACAGGATTAAGTCCTATTACAGCATCACCGACACCATAGGAAAGACCTTCCATTGTAGAAATCAAAATCCCCTCTAAATCGTCCGTAGGATGGTTAGGTTGCAAACGTACAGATAAGGTTCCTGGCAGTCCTATTGTTGTATTACAATGAGCTGTTATTCTAATCTTACTTGCACCATAAATTAAATCTAGATTTGACATGATTTTTGTAACAGCTGCAACCATTTCACTGGTCAATCCTCTCCCAATTCGCACAAGATCACTTTCTTTCGTATTTGAATCTAAAATCCATTCTCTTAACTCACTAACTGTCCAATTTTGAATTTCTGCATAAATTTTTTCATTGACCGCATCTTGAATTACCCTCGTTACTTCATCTAACTCGTATGGAATCACTGGATTGTTTCTTAAGTCTTTCAACATAAGATTGCTAAGAACCTCTTTGGCTGCTACCCTCTCAGTAACCGTGCTCGCAGCGATTCCTGCTAGTTTATCTCCAGACTTCTCTTCGTTTGCTTTTGCCAAGACTTCTTTCACAGAGTTAAATTGATACACTACCCCAAATAACTTGGTTTTTAACCTCATACATATCACCTCTTCGTTTAATGATTGATATTAATATCCAAACGCTAATGTCTTAATTACAATTGGTACTACTCTACCATTTGCCAAAGGCTTTCCTATATCGATAAAATCCCCATTCCCAACATTTACAGCATCGATACAAACAATGTCCTTCTTATACTCAAGATATCTTTGAATGGTTTGTCCTAGTGCCTTTGCAATGTCATGTTCTACAATCACCACAAGTGGAACATCCATACTTAATATTTCCTCCATTCCACCAATGATCGTTTGTGCCAGTAATTCAAGTTCTCTAAAGCTTATACTCTTCACCCCCTTTAAAGCCAACGCTACTTGTTGCTTCTCATTTTGTAAGCCAAACCAACTTATTTTTTCTTTGATCGCTTTACTCAGTTCTTCATAACCTAGCAATTCATCTTCACTGGAAAGCTTTAAAATTGGAATGTTTTTGAGCGGAAAAATATCATTTGTAAATGTAATCGTGCTTCCGCTTATATCCGTCGTATGACTTCCCGCTCCTACTACTGTTGCCCTGATCGTTTCTGTTGGTTCGTATATGATAAATTTGTTAGGAAGTCCAAGTTTATTGATGCTCTTTCCAAGAAAAACACCAATATCTCCATAAATCAAGTTGTTTTCATCCGAGTATTCTCCATATATACAGTCTGCAACTCCTCCGGAAAAAGAGATATATTGAATATCATAATTTCTTTTTAAATCTTTTGTCGTCAGAATTAGGTTTAAATCCTCTGTCGCTTTTTTAACGCCTAATACCTCTTCAATTATTTCCGACATTCTATTCGTAATTCCATTTATTTTATCAACCGTGATTGCTTCGCCCACCTCAATTTGAACACCCATGTTTTCTGCCAACTTTTTTATTTTTTTTGATATGTATTCCACTTTCATACTATCTGGATGAATCTTTATGAGCCTTCCTCCAAGATCTAAACAAGTGGTATCAATAATTTCACCATCCTTGAATACAGATATATTCGTAGTTCCTCCTCCAATATCTAGATTAACTACAACACCTCTCTTTGCTTTAGACAAAAGATCTGCTCCCGCACCTTTTCCAGCGATGATAGATTCAAGATCTGGCCCTGCTGTAGCAACTACAAAATCACCAGCCAAACCACTTAATTTTTCCAATACCAGAGAAGCATTTACTTTCCTAGCCGTTTCACCTGTTATGATTACCGCCCCTGTATCCACATCTTTGGATTTGATCCCCGCTTTTACATATTCACTTTCAATCATTTCCCTAACTAATTCCCCATCTATCTCCGTCTCAGATTTTAATGGCGTAAAATAAATTCTACTTTTGTAGATTACTTCTTTTTCTACAATACTTATTTTGGGTATAGAAAAAGCAGTTGCTGTGTTTTCTATAGTCAACCTACTAAAGACCAATTGCGTTGTTGATGTGCCAATGTCTATTCCTACGCTAATGATTTTCTCTTTCAAAATAACCCCTCCTTACAAAACAAAAAAAGTAGCCTAAAAAGTATGATTTCATACTCCTTAGGCTACTTTGCCTTTTATAAAAACACTGCGTTGTGTTTTCTATTCATTTTTAAAATCAAATATTATTTTCGTACCACTTTCATTGGAATATATGTTGAGATGACCGTGTAACTTGTCTTTAACGATACTTCTCACTATATTAAGTCCTAAACTATCTACTTTTATGGATTTTACATCAAATCCTTTTCCATTGTCAATGATAGATATGCTTGAATATAAACTTCCTTTTTGAATCCATATATCTATATATCCTTCAGATTTTTCATCAAAAGCATGCTCGATAGAATTTTGCAAGAGCTCATTGACCACTAAGGCGATCGAAGTTGCTTTATCTGAGTTAACAGTAAGGCTATCTCCTTCTATGGAAATAATAATATTTTTCATAGATGGTAAACTATATTTTACAGTACTCTTTTTTATTTTTGTTACAATTGTCTTTAAATCAACATCATCTACCCCATTTTGAGCCAAAAGCTCATGTGTAACAGCGATTCCAAGAATCCTATTGATGCTCACATTAAACGCTTTATTGACCAAATCATTGTTGATCCTTCTAGATTGAAGTCTCAAAAGGCTTGCAATTGTCTGTAAATTGTTTTTGACTCTATGATGTATTTCTCTAATAGCTACGGATTTGAGAATAATTTCTTTTTCTTTTTCTCTTACTTCCGTAATATCTTTCATCAACATGGTAAGTCCTATTGTTTTGTTTTTTTGTTTCAATGCAGCATACTTTATTTGTAAGGTAAGCTTTCCAACTGTTACTTCAGATACCGTTAAGCTAGGTTCTTCTAAAAGCTTGTCAAAAAAAGATCCATCTAACACCAAATTTTCAAAATTCATACCAATAATACTGTCTCTATACCCCAAATCCTCGTACAATTTTCTTGCTCCAGGATTACCATAAATACCAATTCCCTGTTGATCAAACATAACAATGGCATCATTTATATGATAGGTTACCGTGTATTCACTATCTTTAACATTAAGTAAGGTTTCTGTAAGTTGTTCAGCTGTTTCAGCCAAAAATTCCATTTTTTTATTTTGCTTTTCAGATTTCGTTATGTCCTGTTCCATAATCAATACGCCAATTACATTACTTCCGTCATTATGTATGGGTACAACATTTTGTCTTACTGTTTTGTTTTCTTGGGTTATAGCCTTCAAATCTCTTGTGGCCATACCTATTTCTAATGTTCTAAGAGCTGCAGGTTCATTCTTTCTATAAGCCAATTCCCCGACTACAGAATACTGATACATAGATGTATTGGTAGAAGGCTTGGCTTCTGCAACTACTATTGCTGCATTAGAATCGCTAGTCATACAATCTATAAATATATCCGCCCTTACCAAATCCGCTATGATTGGAAGAACCTTGGAAATGCTTTCTAGCTTTATAATATCTTCATCCTCAAGATCAGTATATTTATTGCACAATTCTCTTAGCATTATATTTTTCTCCCAGTTACTATATATGATTCAATATAATTGCATTTGCAATATTCTTCATAGAAGAGTGTTTATCCATGCTAAGTTTTCTAATTCTATTATAGGCCTCTTTGTCTGATATGCTATCCTTATCCATAAGAATCCCTTTTGCCCGGTCAATAGATTTTCTAGCCTCTAACTGATCCTTTAGCTTGTCTGTATCTTCTTTTATTCTTTTTATTTCCCTTCCTTTTGCTACAGCAATTTCAATGGTTGGAATGAGGTTTTGGCTGCTAATGGGTTTCACAATATACCCCATAACACCCACCTCTTTAGCCTGTTCTAAAAACTCTATTCCGCTATAAGCTGTTAGCAAAACAACACTCAAGGCAAGCTCTTCATTGATAATTACTTTTGATGCCTTAATGCCATCTAATATTGGCATCTTTACGTCCATCAGCACCAAATCCGGTTTAAGTTTTCTACACAATTCAACTGCATCAAATCCATCAGAAGCTTGACCTACTACGTCGTAGCCTTCTTCCTTAAGTATCTCACTGAGGTCCATCCTAGTAATAGGTTCATCGTCGGTTACTACTATTCTGCACTTCATTCTATTATCCTCCTTAAAATATGTTGAAACGGTTTATTCTAGATAGTTTTCTAATTCTTCTAAGCCTAAACCCTTTGTTGCACTGATTTCGAATATTTTTTTTACTCCTGCCAATGTAAGGCAATTTCTTGCGTACTCTATATCTTTTATTTCCTCATCTACTTTCGTAACAATACCTATTACAGGTTTCACAAACACAGAAGCGAAATTCGGAGGAAATAGACAACTTTTTCCACTAGCATCTTGAAGTAATAGTACCACATGGCAGTCACAAGATGCAACAATTAACGCATTATTAAATCTTCGACTTTCTAAGTATTCACCTGGTGTATCGATGATGTTGTCATAATACTCCATCGCTTGGGTTTTTTTATATTTCAAGCTTGCTTTGACCATCGCTTGTACAAAAGTAGTTTTACCACATCCCACAGCCCCAATTAATATTATTTTTTTCATATTTCTATGATTTTGTAACCATTGCAGGGGTAAAGGACAAAACATTGGTCAATAGATTTAGAATTTCATTCAAAGCTGATTCTATGCTAGAAACATCCCCAGTAATGACCAAGGAACCACTAAACCGATCTATAAAACCTATTTCTACACTTGCTGCTTTCGTTGCAACATCTGCCGCAATAATAACTGCTTCACTGGGCGTAATTGTAAGGATTCCTAGTGCATCACTATGATCATCTGCCAAGCCTAATTTCATATAGATGCTCTTTTGTGGTTTTGCAATGATATGGGCAAGAGTCACTTGTTTTCCAGGAACATATTCTTGAATAATCCTTTGTTTTTCAAAATTTTCCATAGGTTTAACTTCCTTAAGAGATTTTTTTCTTAAAAATACAAAAAGCTGCTACAAATCATATTTCTATGCTTCATTGCAAGCTTCTTCGCTTTTGTTAATGCACTTCGTTGTGCAACAATATTAATTTAAAATAATTATAGCATTCTGAACATTTAAAGTCAATGCTATCCTTTTCCATTTTGTTATCCTTTTCCATTTTCGTTTTTTCGGAACCACCTCATTTAAAATTAGAACTATATGAGCAATATCTTCTAATATAGGGTTACCTTGCTCTTGGCTAACGGTCGGCACTACCAGCCCCCCGTACTGGACTTTCACCAGCAAGTTCGCGCCCCATGCTAGTCGCACCATTAGAAAAGAGGTTACCATTATTCAATTGGTAACCTCTTATTTTTCGTTTTTATATTATCAATTGTTTCATTTTTACTTAGACAAATTATTAACTCTTAGGAAGCTCTTCATCTTTATTCTTCTCAGTAGTTTTCACTTCTGAAGATGTGCTTTCCTCAACTTCTTCTTCTATTTCTTTTACCTTTTCTTCTACAAATATCTCATCTTCGATAGGTTCATTATTAAATGCCTTCTCAAATTGAGCTCTAGTAATCTTTTCTCTTTTAAGAAGCTCTTCTGCAACTCTATGGAGCGCATCTTTATGTTTCTCTAAAAGCTCCATAGCTTTTTCATATGCGTCTTCTACAATACGTCTTATTTCGCTATCTATCAATCCGGCAACATTCTCACCGTAATTTCTTGTGTGACCCCAATCTCTTCCGATAAAGACTTGGCTATCGTCTTCTCCAAATTGAATTGGTCCTAGCGCATCTGACATACCATAGCGTACTACCATATTTCTTGCAATTGCAGTTGCACGTTCAATATCATTTGATGCACCCGTTGTTATATCATCTAGAACAAGCTTTTCAGAAACACGCCCACTTAAAAGGATGACGATTTCTTGTTCCATTTTCTTCTTAGTCATGTACATCTCATCTTTTTCAGGAATAGACATCGTATACCCACCAGCCATGCCAGTTGGGATTATAGAAATACTATGAACATTGTCTACATCTGGCAACACATGTTGAATAATTGCATGCCCTGCTTCATGAAATGCAGTAATACGTTTTTCTTTTTCTGAAATGACACGGCTTCTCTTTTCTGTACCGATGCCTACCTTAACAAATGATCTTCTAAGATCCTCTTGCTTAATTACTTTATTATTATTTCTAGCAGCATAAATTGCAGCTTCGTTTAATAGATTTTCTAAATCTGCACCCGTAAAGCCCGCCGTAGTTTGGGCGGTTTCCTTTAAATCAATATCGTCTGATAGTGGTTTACCTTTTGCATGCACTTTTAGTATCTCTTCTCTACCTCTTACGTCTGGTTTTCCTACATATACTTTTCTATCAAAACGTCCAGGACGAAGAATTGCAGGATCTAGTATATCTGCACGATTCGTTGCGGCAATAACAATAACACCTTCGTTATTACCAAAACCATCCATCTCTACTAATAATTGATTGAGCGTTTGCTCTCTTTCATCATGTCCACCACCAAGGCCTGCCCCTCTTCTTCTACCAACTGCATCAATTTCATCGATAAATATAATACATGGTGCGTTTTTCTTAGCCTGTTCAAATAAGTCTCTAACTCTAGATGCACCAACACCAACAAACATTTCAACAAAATCTGAGCCTGATATACTAAAAAATGGAACCCCCGCTTCACCTGCCACTGCTTTTGCTAACAAAGTTTTACCTGTTCCTGGAGGGCCAACTAAAATAACACCCTTTGGAATTCTAGCACCAAGTTCAACAAACTTTCTTGGACTCTTCAGGAAATCAACTACTTCTTCGAGCTCTTCTTTTTCTTCTTGAAGTCCTGCTACATTTTTAAATGTGACCTTTTTCTTATCGTCAATTACCATCTTCGCTTTACTTTTGCCAAAGGCCATAGCGCGGTTAGCTCCACCACCTTGTGATTGACTAAAGATAAAGAAAAACAGTATAACTGAAGCACCTAAAATAACCAACCAAGGTAAAATCGTCCATAATACACCTGGTTTTTGAATATCCGATGTATAAATGCCTACCTCATAATCTTTCATACTTTCTTGAAATAATGCTGTACTTGGCACAAAGAATTCTTCTTTAGGAACTTCTCCAACCTCTGAACTTTTAAAATAAACCGTTACTTTGCCTGTAGGAATTTCTGTATTTTGAAATACCTCAATACGCTGTATTTGATCTATTTTTTCTATTAACTCATTATATCCAAAATCCTCTTTCATTGGTTCTTTCGTCTTTTCTGTCCAAAAAAGAACCAGAAGCAAAACAATCAAAATTATAGCATAAAAACTAAAGCCTTTTAAATTTCTTTTCACCTTTATCCTCCTCTCAATGAGTATATTTTATACATCATTGAAATTCATTCTTTGTAATATAGTTATTTATGTTATCATACTTCATAAAAAAATTCAATGCTTGCTAAAGCAAAAAGAAAAAATTATTCCACTTCTTCTACAATAGCTATATAAGGCAGATTTCTATAAAGTTGTTTATAATCTAATCCGTATCCCACAACAAATTCATCGGGTATAGAAAAGCCCACATAATCAACATGAACATCAACAACTCTTCTCTCTGGCTTGTCTAACAACGTACATATTTTAAGACTCCTTGGGCTTCTGTCTTTTAGTATTTGTACTAAATAGCTTAAGGTCCTTCCGGAGTCAATAATATCCTCAACAATAATTACATCCTTATCTTCAATACTTTCATCTAAATCTTTTACTATTTTAACGACACCTGTACTGCTTGTTTCACTACCATATGACGAAACCGCCATAAAATCCATAGTTACTGGTACCGTAATTTCTTTCGCTAAATCCACCATGAACATTACGCCACCTTTTAAAACACATATTACACATACGTTCTTACCTGCATAATCTCTTGTTATTTGGGCTCCTAAATCTTTTACTCTATTTTTTAAGTCATTTTCTGATATTAGTACTTTCAAATTGTTCATCAACTAGTCCTCCTTTATGTAGTTCACTTCTAGTATTCTTTTCGTGTCCTTTGATACCTTGTACTGCTCACTTATTCGTAGACCAACTATCCATATAACATGCGATCCATCGGTTAAAAGAGGGAGCTTGTTTCTCATGTCTCTAGAAATCTTCTCATCAATAAAATAATCTTTTAATTTCTTTTTACCATTTATTCCATTTAAACAAATAAAATCTCCCGTTCTGCGGTTTCGTATTGTTAAAT
The DNA here is from genome assembly GCA_002841375.1 of Firmicutes bacterium HGW-Firmicutes-7. GTDB lineage: Bacteria > Bacillota > Clostridia > Lachnospirales > Vallitaleaceae > HGW-1. The sequence continues at coordinate 69,615 of PGZO01000007.1, forward strand.
TACATTTTATTTTATCATAGTCAAACCATTTCGTATACTTGTTTTGAGAAATTTCAAGGTAATTTAAATTGTCCAATTGTTTAAACTCAAATTTTCCATTTATTTCCTTCACATCTACTGCCTGAGCATTATTATCAACTAAATATTCCCAACTTTCTGAAGTTGTCTCTATTGTTTTGAAATATAATTCATTATATTCTCTCTCCACAATTATTCCATAAGGCAACGATATCTTTTTTCCTGTTTCTTTATTTAACAGCGCATCAATGAGAAGCATATGTTTGCTTTCATAGTCTTTCAAACCTAGACTTAAATTAAAAATAATTTTTCTATATACCCTTTTTCGAATCACCTTATCTATTTGAATTAATTGATCAATTGCTATACTTCTTATATTATTACTAATTGTATTCATTTTCATGCGAATAAAATAATCTGCTTGATTATCTAAATATGCATCTTCCTCCCGAATTTGTTCACCCATTGTACTCATTTGCTTAATAAAGGAAGGATTAAAATTTTGTTCTATATAGGGTATTAGATTAAGTCGAATTTTATTTCTTGTATATCGTTCTAGCTCATTGGTTAAGTCGCTCACAAAGGGAAGCTTATGTTCTCTGCAAAAATCCTCTAATTCAAGTCTCGTACAATCGATTAACGGTCTAATAATAACTCCTCTAATTGGACTTATTCCACTTAAGCCCTTCAAACCGCTTCCTCTCATCATATTAAATAAAATAGTCTCCGCTTGATCATTCATATGATGCCCAACAGCAATTTTGCCAGAGCCTAACGCTTCTCTTTTTGCATAAAAACACGCATACCTTGCTTTTCTACCTGCTTCTTCCTCTGAAATTTTATGTAGTTTTGCTTCTTCATTAATATTACGGTATACAATCTCTATTGGTATAGTCAGCCCTTCACATAACGCTTCAGAAAATTTTGCATCTTCATCTGCTGCCACACCTCTTAAACCGTGATGAACATGGATTGCATAAATTTGAATACCTAAAATCTCTTTAAGTTGATTTAAAGTCCAGAGCAAACATACAGAATCAACACCACCAGATAGTCCAACTATAACGTGATCCTTCGCTTCTATCATATTATATTTTCTGATTGTTGCCAACACCTTATCCAGCATAAACCCTCAACCTTTCCATTACTAACTATACGTATGCTTATTATACTATACTTAATACAAAAAGCAACAAGAAAAGAAATCTGCCACATTTATGCTTATGCAGGACAATAGTTTGCTATATTATATAGCCTTTTCCCAAACTCTAAATACCAAAACGGTCATATCATCAGCTGCACTACCACCAGCTTTTGCTTTTGCGGTATCTAAAATCAAATCAGCAATTCTTTGTGGATTTAACGAATCAAGCTGTTCAATCATTTCTTCTAGCCACAACGTATTTTGTTCCTTACCATATGGCAAATCACTGATACCATCTGACATCATTATGACAACGTCATCTGCCTTTAACCGTCGTTTAAGTGCACTGAACTCAATTTCCTTAAACATTCCAAGAGGTAGCGTATCTGTTTTAATTTTTTCTAGATGCTCTCCCCTTTTTAGAAATGTTGATACTGCGCCGCTTTTTATAAAGCTGCACTCGCCAGTATACCTATCCACCATACTTATATCTAACGTAGCAAAGGCTTGGTGATTATTTCTGATTCCAAGAATACTATTTACAGTTTTAATCGCTACATCAATTTCAAAACCCCCTTCAACTAGCTGTTCCAACATTTCAATTGTTGCTTTACTTTCCATAAGCGCTCGTTCACCAGTTCCCATTCCATCTGATAACGCAATAATATCCTTTCCACTTTCTAGATCAATAAAGGTATAACAATCTCCCGAAACTGGTTGCTCATTCTTATGAATACTCGCATAGCCTTTTACAAGCTTATAGTTTTCCTTTTCTGTGAATACGCATCTTTTTATTCCACTTTCTAAAATATCTCCAACCTCTTTTATTGAAAATTTTTGTGGCCCTACCTTGTTTATGATTTTTAAAAGCTCTTTTGTAATACCCGCTTCCATTTCTAAGCTTGTATCGATGATAATTTGTTGTCTTTCATTAGAACAATAATCCATTTGTATATCAATAACGTCCAAGTTTCCAAGCTCATTTCGTATTTTATTAATAAAAATACTTTGCGCTTCTCTACTCTTTGTAACACTTTCAGATAAAGTCTTTATAATATTTGAAACATTTAGAAATTGATCTGCAAACAATCCTCTATGCTCTATCATTTTGTTTTCCCATCTAAGGTTCGTTTTATAGATCTCAAAAACTCGGTTTACCATTATAACAAACTCATCCACCTTTAAGCATTGCTTATAAAATTCACTAGGAATATCCTCTACTAATACCTCCCCTTTGCTTTCAACTGCAGATAGAATACTATATACCGCTCTATATGTATCATAGAAGTCTTTTTGCCAACACATATTACACATACTACATTCTTTACAAACCTTATCTGCAACATGATCAATAAGTTGATTAATTTCATTATTCGTTAGTTGCTCTTGAAGTGGCTTTACTCTAACAAATTTTTTCGCAATATTTTCATAAGTTAAGGCAAATCTATTTAATTTCTGATGGATCATTTTTTCTAGTTCATTTTCATTTTCCTCAGTTAACTCCCTTTGAATTATTCGTTCTTTTTTTCTAGTTGGCATCAAAAGAAATAGCCCTATTGTAAGAATAAGCATCTCCATCGTTTTAAAATCTATGCCATTTGGTCCATATTGAAGTGTAAGAAATATAAAGGCGGTAAAATATGCAATGGCTGTTCCAACTTTACCGATATCTCTAAAGAGCCCTGCAACAACACCTAAAATACTCCAAATAATAAATTCATCAACTACACCTGAAGACTTTGTATAGTATGCAGCAAATCCAATTGCAACCCCCATTATGGAAGATGCCTCCAACCCATATTGAAACCCAATATACAGGAGTACATTTAACGCAATGAGCTGTAAAAGAGATACTTGAATTACTGTAATCCCCATCATCCCCAAGGTTGCGGCACATGCAAGGATAGAAAAGCTAATAAATGTTTCTTTTGCGACCCCCTCCTTGTTGGTATCTGTTAAAAAACTCAATCCTTTCCTAAAAAGAATAGTTAATAGAAAAACGCTTGCCGCTTCAAGTAATAACGTAACAATAGATAACTTGTAATCTTTAACATAGATCTTTGTGCCGATTACTACTGCGATCGTACTAACCGTACAAATAACACCCATTACATATCTGATGTTTTTCTTATATACCATTTCAACTATCGTACCGAGTAGCGTCACCATAATCATAATAGATAAATATTTAAAAACATTAGGTATCGTTTGAATGGATACAAGTCCAAGAACGGTAGATAAAAATCCCCATATGCGCATTTTTTTATTCTCAAACACACACCCATAATAGGCAACCAACATCGGACTAATTGTTTCTACCACGCCTCTTCCAATCATAAAGCCCAAAACACAAATAATGGCACCTTTAGCTAGGGTGCTAAGCCTTTCTGTATTGACCCTTCTTTTTTCAATTGTTGTACTTACCATCTTACTCATTGGTAATTTCCCCCTTTGATTATTAATATTTTTTCTTCGTTTTGAGTTGTGTTATATATTATAATCACTTGTCTACACAGTTGTTTGTCAAAACCTATACATTAAATAAAGAAATTTATAGACATTTTTTCCCATTAAGGTATTCATCTGCGATTCAACGGTAGTAGAATAATATTACTTCCGTAAAATAAAAATGAAGCCATTCAACGTGAATAGCTTCTATATTGCTCAATATATTAATTTTTCATTCGGGTTGTATTATAAATAACGTCTCATTCGGCTTAATTAAACCAAACTTATCTCTTGCTAATTGTTCTATGTACTCAGTGGAGTTCATATATTCTTGATAATCTAATAAATTAATCTGTTCATCTAACTCCTTTTGCTTTTGGGCTTCAATAAAAGCCGCTTCTTTTTCAAGTATACTATTCCTTTTATAAAGGTCTGATACTTTAACAGAAACAACACTGATTAATACAACGAGCACAAATATTAAAAACCCAATTGGCTTCCTTGTTTTTTTCCTTTTTTTCCTCTTTCGCATGATTTCACCCACGTTATATTTTATTAATAATAAATCGAATTTCTTTTAGAAAACCTTTTATCTTTATTATTAACCATTTTTCATTTTTTTTCAAGCCCTTCGTTGTACTTTTTAAAAATATATGAATGGGTTTAGTCAATATTCGTATGGGACTAATGATAAGATTGATCACTTTAGAAATAAAGCGTGTTACATAATATATGATTATTGAGCTCAATAGCATAAAATAAAACGTTGCGCCAAGGCTTAATCCAATAAATATAAACCCTCTCATTTTTCCATCATTCGTATTAAATACGTAACCAAATATTATTATTCCTGCAATAAACCAAAATAATAAGTCTTCTATACCAATGGCAAACTTTTCGTGTGGTAGAAGTCTTCTAAATATTCTAATAAAATCATAAAACAGCCCTAGCAATCCGCCAAAAATTATCGCCCATGCAAATATGTATAATTGATCAACAACTAATATATTCATACGCTCAACCAAATAATCGACTTATTATGGATTTGCCTCCTTTTTTGTATGTTGTTTTATCATCATATTCGATGCCTTCTATATCTCCTGTTAAACTCATTTCCCCACTTTCTAAGTTTAATTGGTTTACATGTAATTCTTCACCTTTTATTTCCAATATTCCCATATCCGTTTCAATAACAACGAGGGTTTCGTCAAAGGATACAACGTCTGATACCCCTGTTATTGCCATCTCTTCTCTATTCGTAACAACTATTCTATGGTTGGTATATGCGCGATCTTCCATGTTTGATAACCTCCTCTCCTCATATTTTATGACAACTTTAAGTAAATATGCATAAAGAGTATATCAACAAACTTTAGATATATTTAAACATTTCTTTCGTCTCTTCTTTTCTAACAGTTTCCTTTACAGTTAACACCTCAACTTTAACAATTTTATTCCCAAATCGTATTTCAATAATATCGCCTTCACTAACCGTAGCACTTGCCTTAGCAACTTTATCATTAATGAATACTCTTCCACCATCACAGGCTTCATTCGCAACAGTTCTTCTTTTTATTAGTCTTGATACCTTTAAATATTTATCTAGTCTCATAAGATCCCCTTCTTTATTAATAAATAAAAAAGGGCTGCCTCGTCGTAGAATTAAATCCCACTTAAAGACATCCCCTTTTCTTTTTTACTATTAACGTGCGTTAATTATATCTTTTAAAGCTTTACCAGCTTTAAATCTAGGTGCTTTTGATGCTGCTATTTTCATAGGTTCACCAGTTTGAGGGTTTCTACCTTCTCTTGCAGCTCTTTCAGATGTGTCAAATGTTCCAAATCCCACCAATTGAATTTTTTCGCCATTTTTAAGTTCATCAGATACTACATCAATAAATGCCTTTAATGCAATTTCCACGTCTTTTTTACTTAAATCAGCTTTTGATGCCATCGCAGTTATTAACTCAGCTTTGTTCATTGAATAACTCCTCCTCTATTAAAATTATTGTGTTATCTTGAACTCATCCCACAACTGATCCATTTCAATTATTGAGAGCTTGTCCAATTCAAATCCTTTGTTTTGAGCCATTTCTTCAATGCCCTTAAATCTATTTATAAACTTTTCTGTGGCATTTGTCAAGGAAATTTCGGGATTTAGTTCAAAAAACCTTGAAATATTGACCATAGAGAACAATAAGTCCCCATATTCGTCCTGAATTGCACTTTTTTCACCCTTGGCTAATGCTTCTTCAAATTCCCTTAATTCTTCCAAAACTTTTGAAAATGCTTGTTTATACTCTGAAAAATCAAACCCGATCATTGAAGCCTTTTGTTGAACTTTATAGGCTCTCAAAAGTGCCGGCATAGCTCTTGGAACACTTTCAAGTTTATGTCCAAAAGATGAATATTGCTTTTCAGCCTTTTTAATTTCTTCCCATTGTAGTTTAACCTCATCAGACGATTCTGCCTTCTCATCTTGAAACACATGAGGATGCCTTCTAATCAGTTTTTCAGAAATATCATGAATTACTTCGTCTAAATTAAAGTTTTCAAGGTTTTCTGCAATTTTACTATGAAACATAACGTGTAAGAGTAAATCACCAAGTTCTTCTTTTAGGTTTTCAACGTCTTTGTTTTCAATTGCCTCTAATACCTCATATACTTCTTCCAACGTTCCACTTTTTAACGATTCATGTGTTTGCTCCATATCCCAAGGGCATCCACCTTCACCACGCAAAATATCAATAATCCTTCTTAAGTCCTCAAACCCATATTTCTCTTTTTTTGACTGCCATTTTTCTATTTGCATTTAAATATTCACCACTCTTTAATTAAGTTTTGGTTACAATGTCAAAAGTATATTATTCTAAATATAATATCAGCTTCATAAGAATAGTGCAAGAAAAACCAAATTTGAGTGCTTTCCTAGAAAAAGAGCGCTTGTCGACACGTTATGAAAGATTATAATTTTTCAACGCTCTTTTTACGGCTTCGTAGGAAAGTAGAACTTTCCTACTGGACTAGAAAAAAATAAAGCAACTGGAATCGTCGCTTTATTCATAACATTATTGTTCCATTTGTTTACCTAAAAATCCGGCTGCTGAATGTGCAAGTTTCGTTTCTACTTCACCCATTCTCAGTTTGTTATCTTTGCTTAAAAAAACAACAGCTCCAATCGCATCACCTTCTGATATAATTGGCGTAATAACTTCTGACGTATAATCTCGCTCACTTGTATCAAATAAAATATCAATAAATTTCTTTTCATCAACACTGGCTACAATAGTTTCTCTATCATTTATGGCCGTTTCTAATTCTTTGCTAATTTGTTTTTCTAAGAACTCTCTTTTAGACCCCCCTGAAACTGCTATAACTTGATCTTTATCAGCAATACAGATAATGTGTCCAGTCGTTTGAGACAATGCTTCCGCATATTGTTTTGCAAATGACCCTAACTCACCAATTGGTGAATATTTCTTTAAAATAATTTCTCCATCCTTGTCAGTAAAAATTTCTAATGGATCGCCTTCTCTTATCCTCAAAGTTCTTCTTATTTCTTTAGGGACTACAACTCTTCCTAAATCATCTATTCTTCGTACTATTCCTGTTGCTTTCATAGTGGTTTCCTCCTTATTTGTCTTACTAAACTGTCCATAATTATTATGTGTCAAAAATACTAAAATATTCATTTTGGAGGAAGCCATTGACATATAATAATTACCAAAAAGGAGAACAAAGCACTTGCCAGCGCGTTACATAATAATTTATGCTATCTAACGCTTTATTCTATGCTTCGTGGAAAGTAGAACTTTCCTACGAAATTAAACTTGATATGTGACGTCGAAACTTTCATGTTTTATTTCATCCTAGTTGGTGAATATATTTCATGAAAGGTTTCCTACTAGACAAGAAAAGTTCCCTAAGGAACTGAGTATCATGAAAACTAGTTACATGAATTACTTATTTAACTTTTCTTGTTCAGTAAAATGTATGTTTTTGCTGCATTTAACAACGTATGCTAGTTAATCTTATCCTTTAAAACAAACTCATTTTTTCCCAAAGTTCATTTTCTAAATTAATTAACGTTTCCTTTTTCCATTCTTCATATATTTCATTAAACGCTTGTTGTTTTAATGTTTTAATGGATTCTTCTTTAAGTGTCTCTTCCCATACTTTAAACTCTGCTTCATAACTAGAAATCTCTTGATCTGAAGGCGGTTCAATCGCTATTAACTTAAACATATGATACCCATATTCAGTCTTTGCAACCTCACTTACTTGCCCAACTTTAAGGTCTTCAAGCACAGCTTTGAGTTCATCACTTAATAATACTATGGATAACTTATATTCACCGTTGTACGAGTCTTTTTCTATCTCTTCAGAATATTGGTTAATTATTGAATTAAAGTCATCTCCACTTTGCGCTAGTTTATAGGCTTCTTGTATTTTATTATATGCTTTTTTTTGAGCTTCTTCAGATAAAGGTACTAATTCATCATTCGTATTTAACTCTGCAGTATTGGTCAGAACGTGCTGTACTATTGAAAGAGTTAAAATTTCTTTTGTGTCATATTCCTTAAGCCTCTTATAATCTTCATCCAATAACATGACTTCAACAATTTGTTCTTCTTTTGGTACATACTTACTATTTATAGAATCAGAAACTTCTTTTGCCAATCTGAAATCTAAAAATGTGTCTTCAACAATTTGGTTTGTAATGCTATACTTCACAACAATTTCTTTGGGAATTTTATTGAAATAATCTGTAGCGATTTGTTTCGTTTCTTCAATAACTGAATCTTTAAGGCTAATGCCTAAACTGCTTGCTTTTTTATCCAATATTTTATTTTTTATCAAGTTATCATAAGCTTGATTCTTGGCAACCTGTTCTGGTGGTATCCCTCCAGTAAAATCTTCTTTTGGAATCTCCCATACTTCAGTACCACCTACTTTTTCAAAATCCTCTTTAACCTGTAAAAAATAGATCATCACTTCTGCTGCTATTATTTTCTCACCGTCAATGGCAACAATGATTTGACCCTTTTGATTGCTTTTTGAGCCTGTACAGCTCGTAAAAATCATCATGATAATCAACACAACAATCCATTTTGTCCAATGCTTTTGTGCCTTCATATTACTCACTCCAATTAGTTAACGATGCTTCGGATATTTTACCAATTTCCTCGGTTAAATTCCACCTCAATTAGCATCATTATACAATTACTATTATACTTTTCTTTCATTAATCATTCAAACTTTTTATACGCTGTAATAGAATCTTAATCTGTCTGAAAGTTTGTTTCTTTTCGCCTTTATTAATTGATAACGCAAAGCATATCTTCTCATTGACGGTAAACTTAAGCTTTTTATTGTAACTTCCAATCAACTCAGGTATCTTTTCTGGATTAAGTGCTGCATCTTTGTTAATCTCAAATATATATTCTTCCCCTTTTTGATCCACTGAAATCATATCAAGCTGATTCGCCATAGCTTTTATCAACGCAATATCAAGTAAATTTATTACAACCCGTGGTAATTCTCCATATCTATCTGTTAATTCGTCATGAACATCCATGTAATCCTCGTCTGTTTCTATAGATGCAATCTTTTTATACGCTTCAATTTTCCTAATTTCTTCCTTAATGTATTTTTTAGGGATATAGGCATCTACATCAATATTAATCGTTGTCTCTATCTTTTCTTTATCAGGATGATCACTCATTTTATGAAGTGCTTGCTCTAAAAGTCTACAATATAGGTCATAACCGACAGCGTCTAAATGACCATGTTGCTTTTCACCTAATATGTTACCTGCACCTCTTATTTCTAAATCTCGCATGGCAATCTTAAAGCCTGAACCAAATTCTGTAAACTGTTTTATGGCTTGCAACCTTTTTTCAGCCACCTCTTGGAGCACCTTATCCTTCTTATACATTAAGTAAGCATACGCTACTCTATTTGATCTTCCTACCCTTCCTCTGAGCTGATAAAGCTGTGACAAGCCCATTCTATCTGCATCTTGGATAATTATTGTATTGACATTTTGTATATCTAATCCCGTTTCAATAATTGTGGTAGATACCAAAACATCAATTTCTCCATTAATAAATTCGACCATCATTCTTTCTAATTCTCTTTCGGTCATTTGTCCATGAGCATAAGCTACTTTAGCTTCTGGAACAAGCATTGCAATATTGTTCGCAACTTCATCTATATTATTTACTCTATTGTATACATAATATACTTGTCCGTTCCTACCAATTTCACGATAAATAGCATCTTTAATAAGTTGCTCATTGTGCTCTAACACATAGGTTTGTATTGGATGTCTTTCTTCCGGCGGTTCTTCTAAGGTACTCATATCTCTAATTCCAACCATACTCATATGAAGCGTTCTAGGAATAGGCGTTGCAGTTAATGTTAAAACGTCAACATTATCTTTAAGTTTCTTAATTTTTTCCTTATGAGATACACCAAATCGTTGCTCTTCATCAACAATAAGTAGTCCAAGATTTTTAAATTTAACATCTTTAGAAATAATTCTATGTGTTCCAATTACAATATCCACTAACCCTTTATTTAAATCCTCAATAACAACTTTTTGTTCCTTTGGACTTTTGAATCTCGACAGCATTTCCACCCTTACGGGAAAATCTTTCATCCGTTGCAAAAAGTTGTTATAATGTTGCTGTGCTAAAATAGTTGTAGGCACTAAGTACGCTACCTGTTTGCCGTCCTGAACTGCTTTAAAAGCCGCTCTTATGGCTACCTCTGTCTTACCATACCCAACATCCCCACAAATTAAACGATCCATTATTTTATTGCTTTCCATGTCTTTCTTTGTATCTTCAATAGCATTTATTTGGTCATCTGTTTCATCATATGGAAACATTTCTTCAAACTCTCTTTGCCATAATGTATCTTTGCTGTAAATAAAGCCTTTTCCAATCTCTCTTTTTGCATAAAGATCAATCAGATCCTTCGCAAGCACCTCTACTTCAGACTTTACTCTTGCTTTGGTTTTTTTCCATTCACTAGTTCCTAACTTATTAAGCCTTGGCTTCTTGCCTTCTACACCGACATATTTTTGTATTGCATTAAGCTGATTCGTTGTAATATATAAATTGCCTCCATCTTGATAAGATATCTTAATGAAGTCTTTGCTAATACCATCTATTTCTATTTTTTCGATGCCTCTAAATACGCCGATTCCATGATTTTCATGAACGATATAATCTCCGACTTTTAAATCCGTAAAACTATCTAATTTTCTACCTTCTTTAAATTTCTTTTGTCTTGATTTTTTCTTTTTCTTCCCACCAATTTCCGTTTCAGATAACACTACAAATTTAGCTTGAGGATATTCAAAACCTTTATGAAGGCTACCATAGCTTACAGTTACAACGCCTTTTTTTAGGGGCTCCTCTAAGGTGCTTGAAAACACTGCTTGAATATGATTTTCCATAAGTAGGTTGCTCATTCTTTCAGCACGCGTATAAGAAGCACTCAAAAGTATAATCTGATAATTGTTTTTAATAAAGTAATTCAAGTCATTTTTCAGCATCTCAAAGTTATTATGATAAGGACTAATTGTCTTCATTGAAAACTCTACCGGTGAATGCCATTTCATAAAATGAATCTTTTGCATTAGCGTACTCATAAGCACCCTTTTTTGCATTTCTAACTTTGTTACAATCGCACTTAGATCATGGACTATTTCTAGCTGTCCTTTTAACAAATATCCTTTTTCAAATCTTCCCTTAATGCTTTCGTCTAATTCTTGCTTAATAGAATCCCATCGTTCTTGAATTCTAATGGGTTCATCTACAAATATAATTGGGTTGTTAAAATAATCAACAATTGAATATAATTTATTGTAGTAATAGTTCATATAGCCTTCTATACCATTAAAATTTCCAAGATTTTCCACCTTATTCAATATTTCATTTGTAACTTTTTTTATCCTGACCGCTTCCTCTTCACTTCCAGCCTTCGAAAAATGATTGATCATTTCTTCAGAATCTTTTTTTATCTTTTTTATAGCCTGGCTGATTGCTTCATCTGTTACAACAATTTCTCTTGCGGGTAGAACTTTAATCTCGTCTTTATTTTCTATAGATCTTTGACTCGTAGGATTCACAAGCCGAATCGAGTCAATTTCATCACCAAATAGTTCAATTCTATATAAATTGTCTTCGTTAACTGGATATATATCAATTATTCCACCTCTAACAGAAAATTGACCGGTCACTTCAACCTGCTCCGTTCGCTCATATCCCATATAGGTAAGCTGTTTAGCAAGTGAATTAATATTTAATGTTCCCCCTATTTTAAAGCACAACGTATTATTCAAAAAAATATCCTTATGAATAATAGGATCCATCAATGCTTCAATAGAAATAACTACCGTTATCTTTTCTTCGTCTAAAATAGCTTTTATTACTTTAAGTCTTTCTCTTACAATGTCGTTACTATGCACATCTGCGCTATAAAATATGATATCTTTTGAAGGGTATAGCATCACACTATCCCCTTCAAAGAACTTTAAATCTTCTTCAATTTCTTTTGCTCTAACTTCATTATAAGTTATTATTAGCTTACTATCCGCACCCCTTAAACTACCAAGGGCATGTATTAAGTGACTTTTTGCCGAATCAGCCACACCTAATATACATGTTGGCTCTTTATCATATTTCATTTTCTTTGATGCACTTTCAAAAGCTTCTAGCATCATTAACGGATTTATTAATGCCTTCATGGTGTTACTCCTTATTCATCCAACATGCTTCTATCTCATTACTATTATAGTCTAATAGAAAAATATTTCAACCGTTTAATCAACTTTATTAAGGTTCTATCGTGGACAAAAAAAAGCTCCCTGACACTTGAGGGATGTCAACGAGCTTGGGGCCTAATTAAGTTAAAACATTAATTCTGCAGTATATTGCGTACTAGATTTTTCCATTGCATACTGCTTTTGATTCTTATTCATATAAGCATCATAGGTCGTATCTACAATAATCCACCTGTTTTCACTACTTAGATATATTTCATTCCACGCATGATATACATCTGTTGTTGTTGATTGACCTTTAATTAGTTTTGTAGGTATGCCTTGGCTTCGTAACATTGAAGCTAAAAGCACGGAATAATCAAAACAAATACCCTTTTTATCCTGAAGGATTACATCAATATCAGGTATATAATCAAATGTAAGTCTATCAATTTTCTCATGGTCATAATCAATATTTTTTACAATATAAGTATATAGCGTATCAATGATTTCTTTTTCTGAAAGCTCATATTGGCTATTTTGAGTTACTGCAATCTTGTCCTTCTTTGCGTCAGCTAACAACTTTTGAGATAATTTAACAGCTAAGTTTGTTGCGTCCCATTTAACCTGTTGCGTTGATGCTAGAAAAACACTATTTATGGAATCAATTGTTACATTCCCAGATGCAGAATAAACATTTTTATATTTTGTACCGGTCGTATTTTCATAAATATTAACTGTATACTTTCCATTACCAAGTTGTAATGGGTAGTTCACATAGTCGATACAATTTGCGATGTTGTATATGTACGTTTCATCTCCACTTTGTATAACGAGTTTTGATTTAACATTACTTTCAGTATTCAATAGAACCTTGACAATTCCATTGCTGCTATAACTAAAGTCAACATCATATGCTGACGTATTTCTAGCTAATATATTAACACTTAATATGCCTGCCAATAAAACGATCATAATAAGGTAGCTAATTTTCCTTTTCATAAGTACCACTCCTTCGATAACCGGCTACCCTTCAATAAAGCGAAAGGCCCAATGGTTTTGCGTCCCAATCTTACGATTGGTTTGCCTTTATCGGTAATGAACGTACAAAAAAACTCCCTTTCGGAGGCTAGGCTGCCATATGAATAGGCCCTGTAGCTTTGCGTCCCAATCTTTCGACTGGTTTGCCATTATCGGTGAAAGTACCAAATTTGTATTTATTAAATTGTTATATTCCGTTAATACCGTCATTATATCATAGGTTCTTGCCTTTTACAAGTTCATTTTTCATTATTCTATAATTTTCTACGCTATTCGTCTTTACTAACAGCATGAATAATAAGTCTACTATCCGGGTTTATTGCTGGATGACAAGTGATAAGTGTCACAACTTTATTATGAGAACTTCCATTAATTACCGAAGTGTCGTTTGGTTTAACGAAAAGTTTTTCATATACCTCATAATAAACTTTTGTTCCATCTGCCTTTTGTATAGTGATCTCATCGCCCACATATACCTCGTCTAATCTATTAAAAAAACTACCAAAAGAGTGGCTTCTATGTCCTGCTAATACGGCATTTCCAATTTCACCTAAAAGTGCTGATTCAGGCATATGACCAATCGAAACCTTTAAGGTTTCAAGGTCCACTCCCTCTGCAATAGGAAGCTTAACATTTATTGAATCAATCGTAATAATACCTATTGTTTTTGGCATCTTTTTTATGATTGTTTGTTTAATCTGTCCTTCTTCAATATTCTCAGAACTTTCATCTATTTCACTTTGGTTGTGCTGATCTGTTCCCCACGCAAGTACTTCATCTAATTCGTTAAACGCCTCCACTTGAGTTGTTTCACTATTTTCAATCTCAAGATAAAAACTCTTAATCATTTCTTCCTGCTTCCTATTCGTAACCATCTTCCCAATAATCGGAATGGCAACAATAATTAAACCTAGTGCAATAAGCAGTGAACTAAGGTATCGTTTTGTATTGTTTCTATTAGTCGTTTCTTTATTCTCTTCCCTCTTAACTTCTTTATCTTCCATATAAAATACTACGCCCCTCATAATAAAGCACTTAATTGAATGTATTCATTGCCACTTCAACACCACTGGAAATCATCTTCTCAACAGCCTTAGAAGCTTGTTCAACCGCGTCCACTACCGTTGGTAATTCATTCTTTTTAAACCTCGCCAATACATAATTTGCCAAATCCCAGCCTGGTGGTTTTTCTCCAACCCCAAACTTTATTCTTTTGAATTCATTTGTCCCTATATGGCTTATAATACTTTTAATCCCATTGTGTCCACCCGCACTTCCTTTGCTACGGATTCTTAAAATTCCAACATCTAGGCTTGTATCATCGTAAACAACAATCAAACTATTAATATCTGCTTTATAAAAGCTTAATAGTTCACTAACACATTCTCCACTTAGGTTCATATATGTCTGCGGTTTAACAACGATTACTTTTTCACCACAAACCACGCCTTGTCCTATTATTGCTCTATGCTTTTTTATATTGATCTTAATGCCGTTATCATACGCAAAGCGTTCTACAACCTCAAAACCAATATTATGTCTAGTGGAATCATACTGTGATCCCGGATTTCCAAGCCCTATTACGAAATACATATTGTTTCACCCTTTAACTTTCAGTTTTAAAAAATATATTTTTATTATACTTGATTCCACCTGTTTGTTCAATGCAATTCTACCTTACAATAGACACGCAACAAAAAGAAGCCTCAAGCTATATTACATATCTTAAAGGCTTCTCCACATTCTAGTATCGTGCTAAAAGTATTTCCCCCACTTTTATTCGCACTAACGAGACCGATCTTTCCGATTCTAATCACGTTTCTATACTCTAATTTCCCCTTGCCATTTACAATAGCAAATCGTTGCCGCCTTTATTTTATACAACTTTTACTCATTTAAAACAATAGAAAGTCGGTGAAACTGTATTTTCAGAACACAAAAATGCAACCAAAACATTTTCGTATTCTAATCTGACAATTTCAACTTCCAATGATTGAGTAAAAAATATCTCTCTGATAATATGAGGGAATAATAGAAACATTAAGAAAAGGGTTGATTATATGTCATTTGATAAAACCATTACCTTCTTCGTCAATGCTGTTCAAGAAAACAAGCTTTTATCAGAAGAAGATATTTGCAAAATGAAGTATGGGATGCAAGTAACTTCAAATGAAGTTATAAAGATTTTAATATTTCTATTGTTGTTCGGGACTATTAGGAAACTTGATGCTTTTATTTTATCTTTTTTGGTTTTAGCTACAGTTCGTAGCTTTGCAGGAGGCCTCCATTTTTATCGCTGGTCAAGTTGCTTTTTGTTTTCACTAGCTTTTTTTATAACAAATATTTTGATACTTCCAAATATTGTAGTGATTAACAATAGCCTAGTTTATTACATAGTTGTATTGTTTTCAATAATTATTACATTGTTATTTGCACCTAAGCCTTCAAAGCACCGACCTGTTACACAAAAAAAATACATCTATAAAGCTAAAGGAACTGCATTCATTGTTACACTTACTTGGCTCCTTGTTTTATTTACATTCTTCAAGTACTCTCAGTTGTTTTCTATAGGGATATGGACTGTAACCTTACAAAACATCCAATTGATGATATCAGGAGGTCTAAAACATGAAAAAAATGTCAAAATTGTCTAGCCAGCTTATCGCTTCTTTTGCTTTTGTTTTTATTGCAGTTGCTACCGTTACTTCAAGTGCTTATTGTTGGGTCTTTTGGGGAGAAACAGATTGCCCTGCTTGTTTAAGGAAACACTAATGTAACAGTAATCCACCCAACCGAATTAACGATTTCTATTTTTCCATAATAACTCTCAACTATTTTATTAATATTATACAATCCATATCCCCTATTATCACCTTTAGTAGAATATCCTTTTTTTAGAATATTGTTAATCATATCTTGCGATATAGGCAATCCCGTATTGGCTACCTCAATAATCTTATGATCAGAATCATTCTTCATCGTAATGGTTATTCTTTTATCTCTGTCACCGCTTACTAAAGCTGCATCTTTTGCATTATCAATTAAATTTCCTATCACCTCTACCATTTCATAATCTTTTAATGGATATGATGGTAACGGCATATCATAAATAAATTCAAATTCAATGTTCTTACTTTGTAATTCAGAATTTTTACTATACAAAAGTGCACTAATAATATTGTTATTCGTATTAAGAAACTTTTCGTTTTTATAAGAAGTCTGCATAACATCCTCAATATAAGTTGCTATTTGAGTATTTCTATCTAATTCCGCAATACTATATAGCGCTTGAAGATGATTTTTATAATCGTGTTGTTTTGTTTTAACTTCATCAATTAATCTTTCTAGTATAGGATAATACTCATTATAAATTTTGGCTATTTTTCTTCCTTCGTTTATTTTCACTATTTCTAAAAAAAGAATTATAACGATTAAAGTCCATATTATAATTGCTGTAAATATTAACGATACATACTGCCAACTATTCGCTTGATTGCTGTCCCAAATTATACTATAAAAAACTACGGGTACCAATAGCACAAACATCAACGTATTGATGAAGCTTTGTTTTTTCAAATAAAAGACCAGCACCTTATTCAAAGGAAAAATCCTTACTATAAAATAAACAGCTACGATCAAAATGCTGTTTATTATAACGCCATTAAAAAAAGAGTATGTTGTGTTCTTTACAATTAAGAGTACGACCATTTGACATATTTGAACTGTGGCCAATATCACTATCACAAAAACGTGAAGAAACAATCCTTGTAAATAGGGAATCCTCATCAGCACCTTGAACGCAATAACTGCAAATAAAAACCCCCAAAGCATACGCAAGGGTACATTAAAATATCCTACTAAAGTTCCTTCAATAATCATAAGTGAACTCCATACCATTACCATTTTTGAATCTTTGCTAAACCGCTCATCCGTATTATAAATAACCACGTAGTAAGCCACAATTTCTAAAGCTGATAGAATGAACATTTGCCATAACTTCAATATTTGTCACCCCATTCAAATTTGCTCTTTAGATCTGCTTTGAATGTTTCTCCAATTAATGCTACTTTGTCATAATCGTCAAATATTACACTACTTGCACATCGATTATTATGTATGATACTTTTAATATAATGAACATTTACAATATATGCTTTATGTGACCTAACGAAACAATCTGATTGTAGTAATTGTATTTTACTCATTATCTTTTTTAACGAAGTCTTAATTTCTTTATATACGCCCATCTTAGAATGATAGTAAACGAATCTACCCTGGGCTTCAATAAAATAAATATCGGATAATAGAATTTTATTCGTTATATTCCCACTCGTAATCGTTAAGTATTTCTTTTTATTTATTGTTAGATCTTTTCCAATAATTTTTTCTAGCTTTCTAATAGTCTCTATAATCTTTTCCATTTTAAAGGGCTTCTCAATAAAGTCATAACAATGATAATCATGTAAAGCTCTGGGCAAGAGCGTAATATGCGTTGTGATAAAAATAATTGGAGCAAGTTCATATCGTTCTATACTACGAATATTTTGCGCAATATCCATTCCGCTAACATCAGGCAATTCTATATCCAATAAAAACATATCAATATAGTTATTTTCTAAAAATTCTATCGCTTTTTTCCCCGTCGCTGCTTCTAATACACAACAACCAATAAAATTTTTTTGTATTGTCTTTGTAAGGCTTTTCCTCGTTATATCATTATCTTCAACTACAAGAAAGTTCATAATTCGACCATCTCCAATTAATATTTACAATTTAACCGTAGTATATCACAATTTTTATTCGCTTTCAATGATAATACTGGAAGCAACAAAACACCATTTTTCTTTTTCTTTATTATCTCTTTGTATAAAACCCCTTCCATGAAACGCAATATGCTCCCCTCGTAGTCGCCAGTTTATTAATAAACTGTCCAATACTAGGGGAGCACATTATATTTCATATAGACTATTGATTATAATTTAGTGAAATAATTTTGACACAGACTCATTGTAGTGAATACTATGTATTGATTCTGCTAAAATTTCTGCCACGGACAATTGTTTAATCTTATCACATTTCTTTTCATCTGGTAGCGCAATAGTATCTAATATTACCAACTCTTTTATTGCTGACTTTTCAATACGCTCAATGGCTGGTCCAGATAACACACCATGGGTACAACATGCATAAACTTCTATTGCACCATGATCCTTCAAGGCATTTGCAGCATTGCATATAGTTCCTGCTGTGTCTATCATATCATCTACTAATATTACCCTTTTTCCTTGTACGTTACCAATTATATGCATTACTTCGCTCACATTTGCTTCCGCTCTTCTTTTATCAATAATTGCCATTGGAACATCTATTTTTTCAGCAAATGCACGTGTTCTTTTAACGCTTCCAACATCTGGTGCTACAACAGCTATCGTATCTTTATCTTCAGAGAATTTATCGCAATAGTATTTGACGAGTAACGGTGTTCCCCTCATATGATCAACTGGTATTGTAAAAAACCCTTCTATTTGTGCACAATGTAAATCCATCGTTAAAATTCGGTCTGCCCCAGCTGATTGTATTAAGTCAGCAACCATTCTTGCACTAATTGGATCTCTTGCTTTTGCTTTTCTATCTTGTCTAGCATACCCATAATAAGGCATTACCGCAGTAATTCTACCTGCAGATGCACGTCTCAAAGCATCTATCATAATAAGTAATTCCATCAAATTATCATTTCCTGGTTGAGAGGTTGGTTGTATTATAAAACAGTCAACGCCACGTACCATTTCACACACTTTAACAAAAGTCTCGCCATCACTAAAATGACCTGCTTCTGATTGTGATAATTCAAGGCCTAAGGACTTCGCAATATTTTTAGCTAACTCCTTATTTGCACTTCCAGCAAAAATCTTAATGCCCTCTGTGTTTTTGATTGTACTCGTCATTTTAAATCCTCCTATAATCTATTTGAATCAGAAAAGCTTATTTCTTTTACGTTTAACCCAATCCTCTATATTAACCTGTTGTGCTCTGGCTATACCCAATCCATAAGCAGGAACATCTTTTGTAATGGTTGATCCTGCTGCTGTATAAGCTTTTTCTTCTACTTTAACTGGAGATATAAGATTCGTATTACATCCAATAAACGCATAATCTTTAATTGTTGTTCTAAATTTATTGACACCATCGTAATTTACAACTACTGTTCCACATCCAAAATTAACATATTCACCAACATCAGCATCCCCAATATACGTTAAATGAGATACCTTTGTATTGTTACCTATCCGTGCATTTTTTATTTCTACAAAATCACCGATTTTTACATGGTCACCGATTGTACAATTTGGCCTAATATATGCATAAGGGCCTACATTAGTGTGCTCACCTACCGAACTACTTAATATTGTTGATTGATCGATTATAGAAAAATCATTAACTGTACTACTAATAAGTTTTGCACTCGGACCGATCGTACAATTTGTTCCAATGGATGTTCTGCCTTCAAGAAAGGAATTCGGATATACAATAGTATCTAATCCTATTTTTACATCTTTCCCAATATAGGTTTGATCTGGATTTATTATTGTAACTCCACCTAACATATGCTGTTCATTAATTCTTTTTCGCATGATTTTTGAGACTTCTGCTAATTGTACTCTAGTGTTAACGCCTAAAATCTCTTCATAGGAATCGATAACTAAAGCATCAGCCTTTAACTTCTTATTTAAGATGTGTAGGACTGCATCAGGCAAATAATATTCTCCCTGCGCATTGTGAGGTGTAATTTCTTTAAGAGCTTCCTTAAGTATTGCTGCATTAAAGCAGTACATACCCGAATTAATTTCTTTGACTTTTAATTCTTCAAGGCTCGCATCTTTATGTTCAATACTTTTAATAAAAGTACTATTGTTATCTCTAATAATTCTTCCGTATCCTTGTGGATTTGAAACCATTGCAGATAGCACCGTAACAGCATTTTCATTTGTGTTATGGTAATCTACCATACTCTTTAAAGTGTCCCCTGTAATGAGTGGCGTATCACCGAAAAGAATTAGTACATTGCCTTCTTCCCCAATAAATTCTTCAGCTTGCATGACTGCATGACCTGTTCCAAGCTGCTCTTTTTGTTCTACAAACGCTACTTCATAGGGCGTTTCTTTAATTACAGTTTCCGCTTTGTGCCCAACTACAACACATATTTCTTTGGCTCCAGCTTCATTCGCCGCTTCAATTACATATGCAAGCATCGATCGATCCAGTACTTTATGCAACACCTTTGGTATTTCAGATGCCATTCTTGTTCCAGCGCCAGCTGCTAAGATCACTGCCTTTAGCTTACTCATTAACAGTTCCTCCTTATTCGGTTCTTTTAGCCTTAATAATTGTACAATACTTATCCATATTTATCAATGTATCAATAGTACTAAAACTCTTCCCATAAAAAAGGCACTTCTACATAGAAGTGCCTAAAAAGTTAATCTACCTCTTCGGTAATTGCAATTTCGTCAACTGCATTGTCCGTTAATAAAATAGCTTGGTATTTCTCTAATATGGACTTTTGAATTCTGTCCCTAGTCTCTGAATTAATAGGATGTGCTATATCTCTGAATTCGCCATCTAAGGCTTTTCTACTTGGCATAGCAATAAACAACCCCTTTTCACCTTCGATAATCTTAATATCATGTACTACAAATTCATTTTCAAAGGTTACTGATACCACTGCTTTCATTTTACCGTCCTTTGCTACCTTTCGTACCCTTACATCTGTAATCTCCATAAGCTAACCCCTTTCTGTAACTTGGTGTTCGAGGCTAATTACCCTCTTGTGCCCTTTCCCATTCCCTTGTTTGCTTTGTTAAAAATAAAATATATCTCGATTTAATTATAGTATAATCTTAAGCTTTTATCAATGTTTTTTTGTATATTCTCACCAATTTTAATCGTTATTTTATGCGACGTCAAAATATTTTGACATATTGTATCGTTAATAAGATATTATTTTACTTTATCCGACACAAGCCTACATTCAGCGGAATATTTGGAATTGGTTTTCGTTAATTGTAAACAACTTAAAGGGGAGTTTATAAAATGGTTCCAGGTTTATAAGTAAAAGGGTTCCCTATTTACAGGTAAAAGGGTTCCCTATTTATTATGATATCAATTTCACCTGCTTGAGCTTTGTGGATTGAGTCGTTGGGTATGTTGGATTTGCTATCTACGATACAATTTTCTATTAAGCAGTTATCCCCGATATAGGTTCCGTTTAGTATAATAGAATTTCTTACTATCGTATTTTTTCCAATGAATACCTTTCTAAACAACATAGAGTCTTCAACTTGCCCATTAATAATGCAACCACTTGAGGATAAACTATTTCTCACTCTCGCTCCAACATTAAATTTTGCGGGCGGTTCGTCTTCAACTTTAGACATAATTGTTGGCTCTGTTCTGAAAAATGTATCTCTTATATCCTTTTTCAAAAAATCTAAATTAGTTTTATAATATGCTTCTAAACTTGCAATACTTTTCCAATAACCTTCATGAATATAGGCGTAAATTTTTTTTTGTTTTCTATATCTAATTATAATGTCATTGACAAAATCATAGCGTTCTTCCATGGCTATTTCTTCTATAAGTTCTATAAGAAGCCTGCGCCTTATAATATAAATTCCTGTTGATACAATATTACCTTGTGGTGTAATCGGCTTTTCTTCAAGTTCTGTAATACGATTCTCTTCATCAACTTGTATTAACCCAAACCTATGCAAATTCTCATCAGTTACCTGCTTACAAACAATTGTAATATCCGCTCTTTTATCTACGTGATACGATAATACTTCATTATAATCTATTTTACAAATTCCATCTCCAGGCGCAATAATTGCATATGGCTCATGGCTACTTTTTAAATACTCCATATTTTGAAATATCGCATCTGCCGTTCCTCTATACCACATGCTGTTATCATGGGTAATATACGGTGTAAATACAAATAATCCACCATGCTTTCGTCCAAAATCCCACCACTTTGATGAGCTTAAGTGTTCAACTAAAGGCCTAGAATTATATTGGGTAACAACTGCAACCTTGTTTACTCCAGAATTTGCCATATTGCTTAATGCAAAATCAATCGCACGATAGCTTCCTGCAACAGGCATTGCAGCTAATGCTCTTTGATGTGTTAACTCTTTAAGCCGTTCATTTTTCCCACCTGCCAAAATAATTCCTAAGGCTCTCATTCTTCAACCTCCTCAATTATTAGATTTTCACCACTTTCTAGTCTATTACTTATGAAGTTTTCATTCTCTAGCTTGCCATAAAGCGCACAATTTTTACCGACAATTACGTTACTAGGTACCCATGTTTTTTCTCCAATAACTGTTAACCCTGATTCATAAATATTTGGTAATTCTGTATTAATAGCATAATCCCCATATCCAATATTTACTCCTTCACCAACATTACATTCTTCTGCAATGATTGTCCGATCAATATAACAATTGTCAGCAATTTTCGTATCACTCATTATTATTGAGTTTTTAACTATAGTACCTTTGCCGATCGTCACATTAGAACCAATAACGGAATTATACACCTCTCCATATATTTCTGTTCCATCCCCTAATATGCAGGTTTCAAGATTTGCTTCTGATCCAATAAATTGAGGTGGTTGAATTGAATTCTTCGTATATATTTTCCAATATGGCTCATATAAGTTAAATTCTGGGACGATATTTATTAGCTCCATATTTGCTTGCCAATAAGCCTCTAGAGTTCCTACATCCTTCCAAAATCCATCAAACTCATAAGCAAATAACTTCTTGCCATTATTTAATAGATGAGGAATAATATGTTTACCAAAGTCACTATCATCGTGTCTTTTTTCATTGTCCAATAATGCCTGTCTAAGGACTTTCCAGTTAAAAATATAAATCCCCATAGATGCTAAGTCATTTTTAGGTTTGTTTGGTTTTTCTTCGAAATCAATAATTCTATTATCTTCCCCCGTGTTCATAATACCAAAACGATTCGCTTCATCCAATGGCACTTTTAGTACAGCTATGGTTGCATCTGCCTTTTTTTTCTTATGGCAATTTAACATCATTTCATAATCCATTTTATAAATATGATCACCCGATAATATAAGAATATATTCAGGATCATAATAATCCATAAAGGGCATATTCTGAAATACTGCATTTGCGGTACCTGAATACCACGCAACACTCACATCACTTACATAGGGTGGCAATATAGTAACCCCACCATAACTTCTATCTAAATCCCAAGGAATCCCAATTCCAATATGTCGGTTTAATTTTAACGGTTCATATTGTGTCAACACTCCTACGGTATCAATTCCTGAGTTAATACAATTACTTAAAGGAAAATCAATTATTTTATACTTTCCCCCAAATGCAACTGCTGGCTTTGCTATATGCTTTGTCAAAATACCCAACCTACTACCCTGCCCTCCCGCTAATAGCATCGCTACAATCTCTTTTTTTTGCACGCCTTTTCCTCCCATTAAATGTTTATTATCTGACCTATTATCACTACATAATTCTATGCATAGTTACCAATTTATTTATTTTTTCGGGTGAACTTTTATAATTCTTTTTTCCTCGTCTATATCTTCAAGTTCAATAAGTGAATAATAGTTCTCAACAAGTTTCTTTACTGGCTCTTTTGTTGCCATTACCACCGAAACCCCAACTACCTTAACTTCGAATTCCTTCATTAAATCAATAACACCCTTTGCTGTCCCTCCTGCTTTCATAAAGTCGTCAACGAATAATACCTTGCTGCCTCTTTCTAATGCTCTAATCGGCAATGCCATTGTCTTGATTGTTTTGGATGAGCCTAAGTAATTCATCTGAATTGTAGGCCCCTCTGTTAATCTAGCTGATTTTCTAACTACAATGATTGGCTTATTAAGTATATCTGCAAGAACTGTCGCAAGTGGAATACCTTTTGTTTCTATTGTAACAACATAGTCAATTTCTTGACGTAAAAAAGACGTTGCCATTACTCTTGCAATTTTTTTAAGCATTCTTGGATCATAAAATATATCATTCATATACAAGTATCCACCTGTAATTATCCTCTTTTTATCATTTAAATGCTTACACAGCTCAATTTTTACATCTTCCATTTGGGAAGGCGTATAAGTCGGTGCATAATAAACGCCCCCTGAAGCTCCAGATAATGAAAAGATTTCTCCCATTTCGGTATTTTTAAAGAGTTTACCAATAACATCAACATCTTCACTTAATGTTGATTTTGCACAATCTAATATATCTGAAAAGTATTGAAGCGTAAAAACCCGCGCTGGGCTTTCAACTAGTATTTTTGTTATAAAGGCTTGCCTTTCTGCCTTGTTAAGTTTATTATTCACAATTTTCACCTATTACTTCCTCACAATTAATAATTAATTACATCCATTATACTTCATTTGAGTGAATAATTTAAGTACTTTTCAAAAAAATGTTCGTATTTTAAGGAAAACCCTTTAAAAACTTATCGAAAATGGTTATAATACTATTAATGTTGAATTAGTTAATATAACATATACTGTACAATATATTTTTAGGAGATTGAAGATGTATAAAATTGATTTTAATAAACCCTTGAGTGTACATTTCATAGGTATCGGTGGTATTAGTATGAGCGGCCTAGCTGAAATACTAATGTACAATGATTTTACAGTGTCCGGTTCTGATATCTCAACATCAAATATGACAGAACATTTAAAAAACATAGGCGTAACTGTAAATATTGGACACCATGCCGATAACATAACTAGCTCTTTAGATTTAATTGTCTATACTGCGGCAATTTCAAATGATAATCCCGAGTTACTATCAGCAATATCACGATCTATTCCAACTATGGATAGGGCTGAACTACTTGGTCAAATAATGGATAATTACAGCCATTCAATTGGTATCGCTGGTACCCATGGCAAGACAACAACTACATCAATGATGTCTCAAATCTTTTTAGATGCAGATTTAGATCCGACAATAACTGTTGGCGGTATTCTTGACATACTTGATGGTAATATTCGTGTTGGCAACTCTTCTTATTTTATTACAGAAGCTTGTGAATATGCCAACAGTTTTTTAAAGTTTTCACCTTTCGTTGCAATTGTCCTCAATATCGAAGAAGATCATCTTGATTTTTTCAAAAATATTAGTGATATTAGAAGCTCTTTTAAAGGATATTTATCTAATGTTCCAGAAAACGGATATATCATTATTAACAGTGATATTGAAAATTATGAGCAACTGCTAATCGGACTAAACTGCCACATCATTACTTATGGAACCGATGAAACGAAATCTGATTGGACCTGTAAAAATATAAGCTTTAATGAAAAAGGTTGTGGAAACTATGACTTATACTATAAATCAACCCACATTGACACTATTCAGATTAACTCTACAGGAATCCATAATATCTATAACTCCATTGCCGCTATCGCAGCTTCACATACGATAGGAATTGACATATCTTCTGCAAAGTCCTCTCTTGAAAGCTTTTCAGGACCTAAAAGAAGGTTTGAATACAAAGGCTCTTTGATGGGCGTAACTGTAATAGATGATTATGCTCATCATCCGACAGAAATAGAAGCTACTATTCATGCTGCACAACGATTAGACTACAATAAACTATGGATTGTGTTTCAACCTCATACGTATTCAAGAACAAAAGCCTTTTTAAGCAAATTTGCAAAAGCATTATCAATAGCAGATTATGTGGTAATAACTGACATATATGCAGCAAGAGAAAAAGATCCCGGTGATATCCATTCAAACGACTTATTATCACAACTTAAAGAAATGAATGAAAACTGTTACTATTTATCTTCTTTTGATGACATTGAAATATTCTTATTAGAAAATTTAGTCCCTAATGATATGTTGATAACTATGGGTGCTGGAAACATTAATATTATCGGAGAAGATTTACTCAACGGGTAGTTTTCCACACTATCCACATACTTATTAACATATGTTCGTATTTTTTTATGTGAATAACCTAGTTTACATAAAAACAATGCTATGTTAATCAATTAACATGAAAATGCTTGAAAATAAGGCTATTATTTTCAAGCATTTTTTATATTTGCCATTTTATGTAAAATGCTATCCACATTATGCACATAGTTATTAACAACCAAAATTCGCTCTTTTTTCTTATTTTTTCTTATAAAATTTATTAATGCGCTTCGTTACGACTTGTTTCGTTCTTAATTTAGTTACTAAACCATTTTATTTTTATTCCGTTATTTTATTTAGCACAATGCTAATAATTTATGTTATAATTAATTCATTATTAGAGCTTACTGTTAAAAACAGGCTCATGATGTTAACATAACTTCAGCAAAAAGGATCTGTAAAGAATGAATACAATTAAAATTAATCCAACTTTAAATAAAAATTATATCTTGGTTCCCAATTGGTTTGTAGATAGCTATATGGCAAGTTCAAATGGTGACTTTGTTAAGGTTTATCTACTATTACTACGTTATGACGCTAGTGACTATAAGGAGTTTTCTACAACAGATTTTGCTGATCAACTAAATCTAACTGATTCAGATATTATTAGGGCACTTAAGTACTGGTCTTCAAAAGAGCTTCTTAGCCTTGAAGAAACAGGCATACAAATTACTGCTATTT
Source organism: Firmicutes bacterium HGW-Firmicutes-7 (assembly GCA_002841375.1). Taxonomy (GTDB): domain Bacteria; phylum Bacillota; class Clostridia; order Lachnospirales; family Vallitaleaceae; genus HGW-1. Next base: position 96,730 of record PGZO01000007.1, read on the forward strand.
CTTTCTTAGACCCTCATTTAGTAGTTACAGATGAACCCGTAATAGAATCAACGACGCCACAAGTTGATACCATACATTTGGATCTATCAACAAAGCCTCAATACAATATGGAAGAATTGTCTTCCTTTGTAGCTGCTACTGCGTATAAAGACTTAATTTATGTTACAGGCAGGTATTTAGGCAAAATCTTAAATCAACAAGATTTAGGCACACTCGTTAGCTTTCACGATTGGTTAGGCCTGCCTATCGATGTTATTGAATGGCTTATAGAATATTGTGCCTCAAATGATCATAGAAATATGAGATACATTGAAAAAGTAGCCTTAGAATGGGCAGATAATAATATCAACTCCTTAGAAAAGGCAAAGGTACATACAGAAACTTATAACAAAAAATACTATGCAATTAAAAAAGCTTTAGGCTTTGCAAATAGAAATCCAGTACATTTTGAAATTAAAATGATGGATAAATGGCTAGAGGAATATAAATTTGATCTTGAAATCGTTCTAGAGGCTTGTAACAGAACGATGAAGCAAGCACCAAATGGGTCATTTAACTACACTGATAAGATATTAACTCAATGGCACAAAAAGAAAGTACATACAATGCAAGATATCGTTCTATTAGATGAGCAACATAACACAAAAAATGCTCAATCAAAGAGTTCCCTAACACCTATTACTTCTAATAACAAGTTTATTAACTTTGAGCAACGAGATTATGATTTTGATAAGATCGAAAAAAAAGCTATGGAAATGGTGTTAAAAGAAAATGCTGAGGGAGGTTACAAATAATGCCATTGTCTTCCTCACAATTTAAAATAATCCTTCGGGAATATGATTATAAAAGAACTAAAAACGCTCAATTACTGCGCAGCAGACAAGTTGAGGTTAACGAAAAAATTAGTTTGATTCAAGCGTTAGACGCAAAAGTAGTAGCAAAAGGAATCGAAGCTTCCAAACTTATAATAAAAGAGCCCTTTAATAGAGACGTTCATTTAAAAACCTTAAAACTAGAACTTAAAGCACTAAAAGAAGAAAAAGAGAATTTATTAGAAAAATATGGATATAATAAAACCTACCTAGATCCAATTTATGATTGCGAACTATGTCAAGATACTGGATATATTCACAATAAAAAATGCAAGTGTTTAAAGCACGCACTAATTGATGTTGCTTATGAACAATCTAATTTAAAAAGCATATTATTAAAAGAAAACTTTTCAACATTTTCTTTTGATTATTATTCATCAAATAAACTTCAAGGCGTAGGTGCTTCCCCTTTAGATAACATTAAAGGCGTCTACAGCAGATGCAAGAAATTTACCGAAAGCTTTGATAAAGAATTTTCTAACTTAATTCTTTTCGGGCAGACTGGTCTAGGAAAAACCTTTCTTTGCAATTGTATTGCAAAAGAACTACTAGATACCTCTCATTCCGTGCTTTATTTATCTGCTTTCAAATTGTTTAAGCTACTAGAAACTTATCGTTTTAAAAATGATGATCAAGAAATCACCTATGATGATATTGATGATATTTACACTTGTGATTTACTTATAATTGACGACCTTGGTTCAGAGGTAATCAATTCCTTTACAAGCTCAGAATTGTTTAGCTGTTTAAATACACGCCTTTTATCAAAAAAACCAACCGTTATATCAACAAACCTACACCCTTCAGGGTTATCAAAATACTATTCTGATCGAATTGTATCTAGAATTCTAGGTGACTTTGTTGCTTTACAGTTGGTCGGCGCTGATATAAGACTTCAAAAATACAATTAACTAAGACGCTAGCGTCAAATTTTGCACGTATAGCTCAATTGGATAGAGCATCCGGCTTCGGACCGGAGGGTTGTGGGTTCAAGTCCTACTACGTGCGTTAACAAAAAATTAACGGTTTTATAGACTTTTCATAGACCTTTATCTTAAGATTTAAGTGTTTAATGTGTCGTTAAATATTTTTAACTATATCTTATAAAGTTAATAGTTTTCCAGACGTCTGGATATGAACTTTTAACGGACAGAAAATTCCATCTTGACAGTAGGAACCCACGCATATGTTTTCCAACTCGTGCCAACACGCCCGAAAGGGAAGAGACGGTCGAGTTGCCCCTAGCAGGCTAACATATGCTAACCTACTGTAAAGACGGATTTTTCAAAACGTCCTCTATAAAGCCCAATCTAACTAAAAACTCCCTCAAAGCAATATTTACTAAAGATTTTTTTGTTATATCCATCTCATTGGATAGTAAATCCAATATTTCCATATTTCTATCTGAAATAGACGTATTTAAACGTTTCATTTGTATACACCCCTTAATTTTATTAAATTAGTTATAAAGGGAATTATAGTGAGGTTTTATAACCCCTTTATAACCATCTATAACAAAGGAGCCTCACAACACCCTTATTATCAATTTTAAATCAGCCCCAGGGACTTGAACCCCGGTGTATGCCTTTAGCTGTAATCCTAGGATACTCTAACTAAATCTTGTTTATCTTTTAATAACGAAATTAGCTCTAAACATTTCTTGCGATTTTTAAATTCTAAGTCTAACAAAATAAACATTTCTAAATATCCCAATATGTAATAATCCATATATCATACCTCACTTATGCAATTTTGGTTATACTTCACAGTGAATTCACTTTGCAATCATAATTATACAGTGAGTTCACTTTAATGTCAATATGAAATATTGATTATTTATGATATTTAATGTATTATAGTTTCATAGTGAATTCATATATATTAATTGTCATTTACTTACGTGATCTATAAATTCATAAATAAGGAGTATTATAATATGGCAACTGATAAAAGACCTTTTACAATGAGAATGACAAACGAAAACTTTAACAAGATAAAATATATAGCTGAATCGAATAAACGTTCAATAGCAATGCAAATAGAGTACTTAATTGAACAAGAAATAATAAAGTTTGAATCACAATATGGTTTAATAACAATTAATGACATAAACGATTCTAACAAACTATAAATATAATTAAATTGATACCTAAATGAACAAACGCCACTCCTGTGGGAACCCACGAGGAGGAGGCGTTTTTTGTTTTCTCATTTTTAGTTACATAACCTTACAATTAGTGAGATTTTATTAATCATATTCCTATTATTAAAATTATTAATCGGTACCCACTAACACAAGTAGTCTCCAAAATACATTGATTATTCAACATATTTAAACCCTTACTTGTGTTACAGCCCCCCCTATTAGTAAGGAGGGGGGCAAAGTTAAACTCTAAAGTCTACTTGCCCCCCTTGGTGAACTTATTGAAAACAAATTCATAAAGTTCACTACAACATATTCGATTAAGATAAGTATACATATTATGCATTATCTTGTCAATATTCACACTTCTATATATATTTATGGGTCATACCATGTAAACCGATTCATAATTAACATTTTTTCCCAATAACTAACTTCGGACCGGAGGGTTGTGGGTTCAAGTCCTACTACGTGCGTTAACTAATACAAATTTACTACATGTAAGTCTTCAACAATTCTTTTTATAACCTTTGATTCTCTTTTATGGCAAGTAAAGAGGATTATTTGACGGTTTAGCTTTGACAAATATTCTAACATCTTAATCAAACGTCTTTCATCGTACTGAACAAAACTATCATCTAAAATAATCGGTACCGCTTGGCAGCTATTAACAACCTCTGCGATACTTAACCTTAGTGCAAAATACATAAGGTCTATTGTTCCTGCACTTAAATCATCAATCCTTACTAATTTGTTTAATTCATTGTCCACTACTGATATTTCCATGTTTGCGCTTACTTTTACGTCTGTATACTTGTAGTCCGTAGCTATAGATATAACTTTAGATATTTTTTCATTCAACCTCGGTGCAAAATTATCTTGAATATTTCTTGATATGTGTCTTATGGCGTCTTCTATAATATTATAGGTGTTGAGCTTAAACGTCATTTTGTCAAACTCTTCGTAATTTTTGCTTAATTCTTCATCAATTTGCGATGAGCTTCTAACGCGATTCTCCTTCTCGGCAATTGAGGTGATAATCCTGCTAATTTCTTTATTTTCATATACTATTTCATCGTTAAGCTTCTTTAAGTGTTCTTCTAGTTCATCATAACTTCCATCAACATCAACAGCTTCATCTTCCGTTAGCAAGCTAAGGTCTTGTTCACTTTCAATTAATCCATCATTATCTACTTCCTCAGCGCTTTCAATACTTAAATAGGATTTACCCTCTGTCATTTGAGCAAAAAGATATTCTTTGTTTTTTATTTCCTGTTCTATCTCCTTATATGTATCAAATTGATCAAGCGTACTCTTTAACACTTCCATTGAGCTTATTCCTAATTTCTTCATAAGCTTTCCAATTCTATCGGTATCATCATCTATAATTCGTTGTTGTTCTTTAAGCTTTTCATTTTCTTGATTGATCCGTCTTTCTAAAACTTCCTTTTCTTCTTCTAATTGTCTTGCTTTCATATAATTTTCTTCGTACAATAGTTCTTCTCTAATGGTTTTATCTCTTAATAGCTTAAGTCCATCCACATTCTCGCACTCATAATTACTCAAAAGCAATTGTTGGCGTTCTTCAATATCCTTAACTCTTTTTATGGAATCACTTTCACTTTCTAATAACTGCTTTGTTTTGTTTTCTAAATCTCTAAGTTCAATTTTTTTATTTTTAGTACTTGACCATAACAAAAGCGTTACAACGAGCATCAGCAAAATCCCAATTAAAGTCACGAAAGAAAGATTTTTACCTGTTGTTAATATCCCAAATAAAACTGAATTATCTTTTATCCGAATACTACCTATTGTTTCAAAAAGCTTAATTAGTCCTAATAATACAGTAATGAATAAGGATAAAGTGTACATAGCTTTAGTACGACTTACCTTACCTTTAATTTTCCCAGTTTCATTCTTTAACTGTTCAACGTTCTCTGGTTCAATTGTCTGTCCTGCGTACTTTTTGCTATTTTCAAATTCCTCATATCTATATACATCTCTTGATATTTTTTCTGAAGTACCGATTTCAATAATAATGCTATCAATTTGATCAACCTCATTTTCAATAGAAATCTTCTTTTGAATCATGTCTGAAATTTTTTCTTGCTCCTCTTCAAAAGCCTTTTTGTAGAACTCCCTATTATTCATTTTAATAATAATATCATTAACTTCTTCCTTTGATATATTTTCAAAGGCATAATATTTTTGTATATCAAGCTTATGTGCATTGATTTCTTCTCTAATTTGATGAACTTTTTGATAACTTTCTTCTGAGTCCTGCTTTTTAAGAAATATCATTTTCTTTTCTATATGCTTTTTCTTTTTTTCTAAATCATGGATATCCTGAGCTAATTTATTTTCAGTTAATTTTAGTTGCTTAATTTCTTCCCATATTTTAAGTGTATCAACCTTCTCACTTTCTATATATTCAATGGTTTCTTTTGTTTTGCCATAATTTGATTTTTTACTTCTTTCTGTTCCAATTGCTGCTTTTCTTTCAGATAACGTCTTTAGAATATTATTAACTGACACATCCACTCTTTTTGTATCGCCAAGATTAATAATATTATCTTTAATCTCACCAATTAACTCTTCTGTTGTTTTGCTTTTCATTTGCGTTATGCTAATTGTATTTTGATACGCTGCTAAGTTCAAACCTAAATGATTCAAAGCAGGTTGATAGGTTTTTGTCACTGAATCATAAGGATAACGTTCCGAAATATTTTCTCCTGTTACCTCATCAAATATTTGAACAGAATCTCGATTCTTCATGAAATTTCTTTCAATCCTAAGTTCTCTACCATCTTCAATAATCATTACGCCTGAATAATCAGTTGCATTTTCCCAAGGAAAATATTTATCATAGGTTTCACTTGTTTTCTTGGTCTTAATATTTGGCTTGTAAAAACCATAAAACATTCCCTCGATGAACTGATGAATGGTGCTTTTTCCTGATTCATTTTCTCCAACTATGAGATTTAGCCCGTCCTTTAATTCTATCGTTGTATTTTGAAATTTACCAAAGCTTTTGATCATGAGCCTTCTAATATTCATCCGTTCACCTTCTCACTTAGCAAAATATTAAGTCCTTCATATAAAGCATCTTTAATTTGAGGGTCATCCAACCCTTTTTCTTCCATATATTCAATAAAATCTCCAATCAAATTTCCTTCATTGTTTCTTTTAATACTTTCTATATCATAGTTGCTTTGAGTTTGATCAATAACCTCACAGTAAAATACCTGTGTCTCTAGTAGCTCTTTAATTATTTCCTTGTTTATAACAGTCTCTTCATCCTTAATTCCTTCAATAATTAATCTATACATTGAATGAACTTTCAACTCTTTTTTTATTTCTTTCAAAGACATTCCTTTTATTTGTTCAAAAGACATATCTGGGTTAATGGTAATTGTTTTTATTTCAAAACTTCTTTTTGCTATTGGCCTAAAGCTTATAGCCACTTGTTTTTCTTCAATAACGCCTACTATAATCCCATGCGTGCCTGTTTCCTTAAAATCCAAAGGCTCTGGGCAACCACTATACGCAAAGCCTTTGCTAATATCCGGCTTATGAATATGTCCTAATGCAATATAATCAAAGCCTTTTTCCTGAAGTTCATAAATATCTAACGGTAAATAAGCGCCTTGTGTATATATATCACCATGAAGCATTAAAATATTCGTTTTTGCATGATCCTCAATAATAAGCTCTTCAAAGCCCATAGACCGAATTTCTTTCTTGTTCCAGCTAAAACTATAAATATCGATATTTAAATTCTCAATTGAATATTTAGTTAAGTGCTCGTCAAATATGTGAACATTATCACTCCAGGTAATCATATTATAGCCTGATGTAGAATTAATAAGGGCATCATGATTTCCTGCACAAATAATAATCTGAATTTCTTTAAGTTCCTCGAACTTCTTCTGAAGGTCTTTTAATTCACTGATTTCTACATACTCGTTTTCAAATAAATCACCCGCAATTAGCAGAAATTGAACACCTTCTTCTTTACATACTTCTAATATGTTAAAAAAGGTCTCTTTCACTTCTGCTCTTCGCTTCAGCCCTAATGTAAAGCCAAAGCTAGCTGCTCCAAAACTTCTGCCTATATGAATATCTGCAGTATGCACAAATTTTACGCTCATGTTAAAACCTCCTTAGTTACCAAATCTAACGCCAACTTTACTTGCTGTACTAATTAATTCTTCATTTGGGTCTACTAGCTTTAACTTACCAGCTATTTCTCTTAATGGTGTTGCTTTTGTTTTATTGTTTACTATAGAAATTGTAATTCCATATTTTTTTTCTGCAATCATTTCAGCCGCAAAGGTTCCTAAAGTAGTTGATAACACACGGTCATATGGCGAAGGAGAGCCTCCTCTTTGTTGATGTCCTGGAATTGTGACCCTTGTTTCTAAGCCTGTCCTCTTCGCAATTTCACTCGCTAATTGATATGAGGCTGAGTAATTAGGTGTTAAATCTCTTAACTTCTTAAGCTCTTTCTTACTCATCATAGCTTCCTCTTGCGTCATTGCACCTTCTGCAATTGCTAAAATAGAAAAATTCTTTCCAGCTGTTCTTCTATTTTCAAGTGCTTCAAATACCTTTTCTTCATTATATGGTATTTCTGGAATAAGTATAATATCGGCGCCTCCAGCTATACCCGCATATAACGTTAACCAACCAGCCTTATGTCCCATTAGCTCAACTAGCATAACACGATCATGGGAATCAGCGGTCGTGTGTACTCGATCAATTACTTCGGTAGCAATATCTACTGCGCTGTGAAATCCAAATGTAATATCTGTACCCCAAATATCATTATCAATAGTTTTTGGTAGTGCTATTACATTTAACCCTTCTTCTCTTAGTAGGTTAGCATTTTTATGGGTGCCATTTCCACCCAATGTAACAAGACAATCCAGCTTAAGTGCTTCATAGGTATTAACCATATTTCTCACTTTATCAATATTGTCCTGTTCAATAACTCTCATTTGTTTATATGGGGTTCTAGATGTACCTAGAATCGTACCACCCCTAGTCAAAATGCCCGAAAAATCAAACTCGTTCATTTGCTTGTGCTTATTATATATTAACCCTTTAAAGCCGTCTTCAATTCCAATAATTGAACAATCAAACATACCAAACGATGCTTTCGCAACGCCTCTTATTGCGGCATTAAGCCCTGGGCAATCTCCACCACTTGTAAGAATACCAATTCGTTTTTCCATGGAACCTCCATCTATATAGGTTTTATCTTATTATTATATCATAATTTGTTGCAAAAACGCATTTTTGCACATTAGAATAATATAGGTAATTTTGGCTACTTTTTGCATAAAGCATTGCATTTTTTTGGTTATACTGTATTATATATTATATAAAATATTATTAATTAATGAAAAACGGCTTGGTAAATTAATTTTTATAGATACATAATATGCCGCTTTTCCAATTACTTATGCAAAACATTACTAATAAAATGAAAAACGGCTTGTAAAATTAATTTTTATAGATATTAACATGCCGCTTTTCCAATTGCTTATGCAAAACATTACTAATAAAATGAAAATCGGCTTGTAAGTTATACTAATCGATATAAAAAAGTTAGCAGGTGAAACCAATGACACAGTTAGAAAAATTCAAACGGTATACTCTTGATAAATCAGCCGTCATTCCCCTATATTTTCAAGTAAAAAACCTTCTGGTGGATATGTTAGATAAAGGCCACTTATCTCCTGGTGATATGATTCCTACAGAAAATGAGCTTTGTACTGCCTATAGTATTAGCAGAACCACAATTCGCCAAGCCTTAACCGAATTAGTTGAAGAAGGGGTTTTTTACAGAGTAAAAGGCCGTGGTACTTTTGTATCACAAAAAAAAATTCATCACAATTTATGCCAAGAAAAATCGCTTTTTACTAGTGAACTCATTAACAAAGGTATTGTTCCCACAACTACTGTTCTTGAAACAAAAACCGTTCCTGCTCCAATTGAAGTAGCGAGTAACTTAAATCTTCCCATTGGCTCCGACGTTATTAGGCTTAAGAGATTAAGATTTGCAGATAATAACCCTATATTATTAAGCCATACCTATTTACCTTATTCTGCATATAAACATATTTATCAACATAACTTAAATATTGATTCTCTAGCCCAAGTTATTTCACCAAGTATTCACACAAAACTTGCACGCACGCATCATTCTCTTGAAGCAGTTACTGCTACCAAGGAAGATTGTGATCTCCTTTTAATATCAAAAACAACCGCCATTTTATTAGTTCATAGTATAGGGTATAATAAATTTGATGTTCCTGTTGACTATACATTATCAAGATATCGTGGTGATAAAAATGTTTTCATTATGGAACAAATGCTAGTATAACCTTCTTAGCCTTTTTAATTACATAACTGGAGACTCTTGTAATGTTATAATTTCGGGCAGATCTTCTAATACCTTTTCAGCTGTCTCCTTGTCATATACGGTTTGTAAATACATGCTATATACCTTATATACATATTCTCTTCCATCAGACAGCATAAAATATATATATTGATTTCCATAAGAACAATATTCTATTGTATAGCTATTCTTCGAAGCAATAACATCTTTGTTTTCAAGATCCTCTAATATCACATCATACATATCATCGCCTAAATTATATATGGTAACCTTTTCAATCTCCATTGTCGCAGTCTCTAAATTAAAATCTGGATACTTCTTACTAAGTTCAGAAATCGATTGAATATCGCCCTCTAGCAGTTCCCAATCTTCATCATTTTTTACAAAAGTCATTACTTTAAAGGCTTGATAATTATATTTTGGTGATGCTACTACAAAAGCATATTTGTCATCTGCCTTCATATATCTAATAAAAACTTCTTCAGTCTGGAAATATAAGTTCACTTCTTTTAATACACCATTCCACGTTTCAATATCATTTACAAAAGACACTCTACCTGTAGCTACAAATTCATTATTTTTCAAATATTCGTCTGCACGCATAGACGCTACTTTGTCCTCATTCATAATCAAATAATTATTTTCATCAAGCTTGTAGGAAATGAGTAATGATTCATACGTTTTCTCGTAATAAAAGGAAAGTCTTTTCATTGTTTCTTCTGGAATATTGATATTCTGTTCCTCACAAATTACTTGTACAGTTAAATACCTGCCACTTGATACAGAATAGAGTTGTCCTTTGTTAATGTGCATCGGCTCTTGTTGAAAATAAATGTTATTTAAGTTTTCTAATAATAAATCACGATAGGGTAACAAACTCATTCCAAGAAGCTTATTTCTCTTTTCTGTTATTTCCGCTTGATTAGAACGCTTAAAGTTCGTTCCATATTTTTCAAATATTCTTTCAGCTGTAGTCTGCTCTGCGATTATTAATATATTATTAAGGATTTTAGAATCAGAAAGAATATCCTTAATTAAAATTTCTATGTCTTGTTTCGTTAATGCTTCAATATTATTAATATAATTTGCCGCTAAACTTTCAGCTTCTATATCACTATTTTCAAATTTACTTAGTATTTCTGGATTAGCCATGCGCCTTACTATTTTAAGTTCCTCTATCATAAGTGCATCATTTATTTGAGCATATACCTTGAAGCTTTCCTCTGACCATTCTAATCCACTAATATTGATTGCCGCTGATTTAAATAAAGTCTTTGAGTCAATGATCATTGGAAGGCTATCATTAAACAAGAAATTCTTAAGCTTATTAGAAACTCCTTCATTTAACTTGATTTGTCCTTTGCCAATCGTGATATTATCTAGGGATATAATGATCCTATCCCCTTCTAAATATGGATTAATCCTCATACGAATTGGAAGCTTAATTCCATAAATACGCCCATTTATATTGATCATTTTATTAGAAAAATCAACTTGCGCATTACTAATTTCATAATGCTTTGACAGTGGACTTTTCTTCAAATACAACATCAATTCGGTGTTTACTACATTTTCAGGGAGCACCAATTCAAGTTCATTCCCCTTCGTAATAAATTGCTCAGTTAAATTATTTTCATCCCAAAATTGCGCAACCGTCTGAAGTTCATAATTAATTTCGAAGGTATTCATATATAAATATAAAATACTTAACAAAAAACCTCCAAGTATGACACCTAAGCCAATAAGCGCAACTCGTTTGCCCTTATTGGCTTTTGTATGTTTAGGCTCTATAGGCTCATGTGGTATAAGCATTACTTCTTTAATCTCTTTTTTGTCCCTCTCCATGTCATCAACTCCGTTACGAATAAATACTCAACTTTTATCTTTTATAGTTCACAATTATTTACGGTTCTTGGGAAAGATATAACGTCTCTAATATTGCCCATTCCCGTAATATACATAATTGCTCTTTCAAATCCTAATCCAAAGCCAGCATGTCTTGTTCCACCATATTTTCTTAGGTCTAAATACCACCAGTAATCTTCTTCATTTAAATCCATTTCCTTCATTCTATTTACTAATTTATCATGTTTTTCTTCTCGCTGACTACCACCAATAATTTCACCAACTCCTGGAACTAATAAGTCCATAGCCGCTACTGTTCTATTATCCTCATTAAGCTTCATATAAAATGCCTTAATATCCTTTGGATAGTTAATGACAAATACTGGTTTCTTGTATACTTCTTCTGTTAAGTATCTTTCATGCTCCGTTTGAAGATCTATTCCCCAACTAACGGGGTATTCGAATTTTTCCTTATTCTTTTCTAGTATTTCTATTGCTTCTGTATAAGTTATTCTTGCGAAATCGTTATTTACAACATTATCCAGTCTCTCTAACAAACCTTTATCTATAAAATTATTAAAGAATTCCATTTCCTCTGGTGCATGTTCTCTCACATAACGAATGATATACTTTAACATATCTTCTGCCAATACCATGTTATCCTCAATATCTGCAAAAGCAATTTCAGGCTCAATCATCCAAAACTCAGCTGCATGTCTTGCAGTATTTGAATTCTCTGCCCTAAAGGTTGGCCCAAAAGTATACACATTTCTAAATGCCATAGCATAAGCTTCTACATTAAGCTGACCACTTACTGTTAGGTTTGTTTCTTTACCAAAAAAATCTTTACTATAATCAATCCCACCTTTTGAGTTCTTAGGTAGTTTATCGGAATCTAATGTAGATACCTTGAACATTTCTCCTGCACCCTCTGCATCACTTCCCGTTATAATAGGTGTTTGAACATAGACGAAACCTTTTTCTTGAAAAAATTGATGAATAGCAAACGACGTAATTGATCTAACTCTAAATACTGCAGAAAAAGTATTTGTTCTTGGTCTTAAATGTGCAATAGTTCTAAGATATTCAAAAGAATGCTTCTTCTTTTGCAACGGATAATCTGGTGTTGATTCTCCTTCTATTACTACTTCAGATGCTTGTACCTCAAAAGGTTGCTTAGCTTCTGGTGTTGCTATAAGTTTACCTGTAACCACAATTGCAGCACCAATGTTTAACTTAGCAACATCCTTGAAATTCTCAAGATCTCCTTGTACGACTATTTGCAAATTACTAAAGCAAGAACCATCGTTTAACACAATAAATGCAAAGGTTTTAGAATCCCTAACACTCCTAATCCACCCTGATATTGTAATATTTGTCTCATAATACTTACTTGGATTGCAAAACAATTGTTTAATTAATAGGCTTCCCATAAAAAGCCCTCCTTTTTTTGTATATTCTATTACACATTATACCACAATATATAGGACTTATTTCAATGATTTTCTTATTTACTGTACATTTCTAGGCATATATTTTAAATTGTGATATACTAAATACATTATAAAAATGTAATAATGAAAGGATGTAATAATAATGGATACTAGAATTCAATTGTTAGCAAAAAATCTTGTTAATTATTCCTGTAAGGTTACGGAGTGCCAGAAAGTCTTAATACATTATGTTGGCGACTCAACTCGTGAGCTTGCAAAAGAACTTGTAAAAGAAGTATATAAAGCAGGCGGAATTCCTTTCCTTGATTATACTGATGTACGCCTACAAAGAGAGGTCCTCTTACAAACAACAAAGGAGCAACAAACGCTTCAGGCATCGTGGGATTGTCTTCGTATGAAAAATATGGATTGTTATATTGGTGTTAGAGGCTCAGATAATGTATCAGAGTTAAGTGATGTTCCATCAGATAAGATGACACTTTATAATAAATACTATTCTACGCCTGTACACCATGATATTCGTGTGCCTGAAACAAGATGGGTGGTTTTAAGATATCCAAATAATGCTATGGCACAACTTGCTAATACGAGCTTAGATAATTTTGAAGACTTTTATTTTAATGTATGTAATTTAGATTATTCAAAAATGTCTCTTGCAATGGATCCTCTTGTGAAGTTAATGGAGCGTACTGATCGTGTTAGAATCGTTGGCAAGGGCACCGATTTAGCCTTTTCAATTAAAGATATTCCAGCAATCAAATGTGATGGGATATTAAATATACCAGATGGTGAGGTATTCACGGCACCCGTTAGAGAATCGATTAATGGAAAAATATCTTATAATGCTCCAGCTGTATTTCAAGGAGTTACCTATGAGGATATTTGTTTTGAGTTTAAAGATGGTAAAATTATCAATGCTACGTCTAGTGATACTAAGCTGATTAACGACGTACTCGATACAGATGAAGGCGCAAGGTATATTGGAGAGTTCGCTATTGGTGTAAATCCATATATCCTTAAACCAATGAAGGATACATTGTTTGATGAAAAAATAATGGGTAGCATACATTTAACTCCTGGAAATTGCTATCAAGAAGCTTATAATGGTAACAAATCAGATATTCATTGGGATTTAGTATATATCCAAACACCTGAGTATGGTGGGGGGGAAATATATTTTGATGATGTGTTGATTAGAAAAGATGGATTGTTTGTTATTGGAGAACTTGAGGGATTAAATCCTGAAAATCTTAAGTAGCTGTGGTTAGTTGAGAACAACTAACGCTTGGCTTCCTTGATTTTCCCAGCCAGCTTGGAAGGCTATCCGAGGTTGCTTGATTACCCTTCCTTGTTGGGGATCATTAAGGTATACGTAGTTTTCGTCATATCCGACCATAACGACGGAATGCTCGAGAAAGGAAACCTCCATAAATCCTGATGGGGTTTGCCAATATTGTAGTAAGTTGTCAGAAACTTTATTATAGTTTATTGGTGTTATAACCCATACCGGACGCCCTTCACCTACAAACATAAGCATTTGCTCAAAACTGGCTCCTGTAATATTGTATAGGTTATCTACATAAGTCGAAGCAAGTTCGTAGATAGGTTCTACATATACACCCAATCCTGGCTGAGACTTATTTGATTGGCTTCCTACAAATCCTTTGTTCATATCTCCATAATTAGTTATTCCGTTTACAATCGTTTTAGGTGTTTCATCAATTTTAAGCTGTTGTGATAGTACCATTTTGCTAATGCTTTCTGCTTTATAATAGGATAAGAACATGGCAAGTGCTGTAACCTCACAGCCTCTTACTAGCTCTGGGTGTTGGGAAATGATAGGCACATTTATTAGAATGCTCTTTGGATGCTCCTGGGAAGAAAAAATTGCTCTTCTTTGTCCGTTTGTATTTTCATAAAGAATTGTCGAAGCATCATTACGAGTCATGAGAAGTGCTTCATCGATTTCTTTTGCTACACCTATTATTTCTTTCTTATTCGTATAGACTTCATATACGTGATAATCATTCTTTAAACTCGTCTCCAGAAGAACGTGTTTCTTACGGCTATTTGTTGCTATGGGAACGTTGTCATCCTTTAACGATATACCTTCTTGGTTGATTATTATATAATTCATTCCATCAAGTAACTCATTATTAAGTATGGATGAAGAAAGAAGATTTTCTTTATTAAATTGGTATATGGTTTCACTTTTCAATTTTTCATAGGAAACTTTACTGGCTGTTGGATTAGAGCTTATGCGCTTATTCAACGTATATATTGATGCACTTATTAAGCCCTCCTGCTTGTTAAAAATTACATCTTGATAGTAGGTTTCTTGATCTGGCGTAACACTTTGGATAACCTTTCCTGAGAAATCTACTATACTAAGTTCATCAAAAGGATAAAATACCGTTCCATCTAAAAGCTGATACGTTTTCTCAAGTGAATAAGTCCCTAGAACAAGCTTACGATCTATTGATCCAACTACTCTAGTAAATTTGTTTTGAAACATGACTAGTTTCATTTTCTTTTCAATTGATTTAGAGGTTAAGTCAATGAATTGAATGCCTATATTCTCCTTCAATTTAGGATCATAAGAATAGATTAATCCATCCTCAGTGTAAACTGAATTGCTCGGTAAGGACATAATATTAGTAAAAGTACTTTTATCAAAATTCACAGCATACAATTCTTCCTTAATGTTCATGAAGAAGCTTTCATCGCCAGAATTGAAATAGGAAGCATTTTCTATGTAATATTCTAATTCTAGGTAGCTCAGACCCATTTTAACAAACAAAGCACTTTCGTTGTCTAACTTTTTATGATTATAAACATTTTTTAGTATTCCATTATAACCTGCAAAGTCTCCAGCAGACATATATCCATATACTAAATACTTAACATTACCTTTGTCATCAATATCTAAAAGTTTAATTCTATGTTGGTCTGCTTCATCCATAATATAATCACTGTCGAGTATATCAAAGCCAAATACCTTCGTTAATTCGTTGTATTTTTTATCTAGTAACCAGACTTCATTTTTATATACAAATGCGTTAAATTGATTATTAGCTGAAAGTATTGTTTCGGATTCATTATTCTTATAGCCTTTATCTAATATCCATTGAAGTCGATTTTGGTCATAATACGGTTCGTTTTTCTTGTTTCCTTTTCGCTCATAGCTATTGATCTTCACCTTGCCATTTAAAGTAGTAGCCGTATAGAATTCATTAAAATCCCAGTATTCAAATTCATATTCTTTACGGGTTGCTACAGTAAACCTCATTCTGACTTCATAGATTCCTGTTGATGGTGTATAAGAAATAATTTCTGGTATCGGTTCATTCATCTTTACATAATCTGTAATCGTATTCCACATAAGAACATCTTCTGATGCATTTTGGTTTGCTGAGTAAAATAACCCATCATTCCCCTCACCCTCAATATATTTCTTATAATCCTTATTTCCTTCAAACATAAAGGAATGGGTTTGTCTTATAGCCTTTAACAAATCACTTTGATTGTTATGATCAATATAAAAACTTTGATAATAAAAAATATTCATATCGCCTCTTTTAGCAACCACTTTTAGGACATATCTTTTGGAAGGATCAAGGTATATTAATTTAATATGTGCCTTTACGCCCTTTTCTTCTTTAATAATATTGTAAAGTTCTTTTTTATATAAACTTTCCTTCGTCAAAGGATCGATTATTTCATATGAAAGACTTCCTATATCTTTTTCATCTATATATAGGGATATTGTTGCTTCATTATTAAGCACAGTAACAGAATCTACCATCGAAAACGCTTCCATTTCATTTAAAAAAGGGTATAAAATATTATATGCCTTACCTTCATCCATCAAATAACCTATTGGGAAGGCTTGCATATTCTTTAATACCTCTGGTTTTTCTATATGTATTTTAGTATTTATATCTCTTGAAAATGCTATTAGGACGCCTGATACTGCAATAATCAAGAAAATTAAAAAGAAAAAGCGTTTCATCACATCGCCCCTAGTCAAAAAAATATTAAATAAGTATAATCAACTTAACAAAAAAACCAATGAAAGTCAATGTTATTGTCTATATCGTCACAAATCATCTTTTTTCTAACCTTTTATTTCTGGTAATATAGTGCACTTAGCAATCACACTTAATATTTATGCTTATATAGTGTAATGCCTGTCACAGAAATACAATTCTTCTTTGCATTGTTTGTTTGTATAGTTTATAATGAATTCTATCATTTGTTAAAGGGAGAGGATGTTTTGTCAAAAATACAATGGAAACCAGGTAATATGCTATATCCCCTGCCAGCAGTACTAATTTCTTGTGGAGATAGCGATGAAAATTATAATATGATTACCATTTCATGGGCTGGAACGATTTGTACAAACCCTCCTATGACTTCAATTTCAGTAAAACCAAATAGACACTCTTATGAACTGATTAAGAAAACGAAAGAATTTGTTATTAACCTAACGACAGAAAGCATGGTGTGGGCAGTTGATTATTGTGGCGTAAAATCAGGACGTGATGTAAACAAATTTGCAATAACGAAGTTAAGTACAAGCAAAGCCTCCGTTGTAAACGCTCCACTTATTTTAGAAAGTCCAGTAAATATCGAATGCAAAGTCATTGAAATTAAGCCGCTCGGATCTCATGACTTATTTATAGCTGAAGTGGTTGCAGTTCATGTTGACGATACTTATATAGATCAAAATGATAAGTTTCATTTAAATCAATCTAAACCTATTTGTTACTCACATGGTCATTATTTTGGTCTAGGCGATCCTCTTGGTAGCTTTGGATACTCCGTAAAAAAGAAACAAAAAAAGAAAAAGAAACCTAAACCTGAGTAACAAGTTCTGTTAATTCACTTTATACTGCAAAAATAACGAGGGCGTAACAAATATATTTGTTACGCCCTCGTAGTCCATAATACAAAACCTCCGCGTTCACCCCCCACTTAAAAAAGTGGGGGACTTTCTTCGTTAGGTTAAAAGGTTGGAAGTTGGTCTAAATTATTGCTTACATCACCATCTGGATCAGCTCTTAAGAATTCTATTCCATTTTTTGATTTTCCTACATTGACACCATCAATCTTTTCATCCTTTGTCATACGAATAGCTTCGTCAATTGGGAAAACCGTTCCATCTTGCAACATAACATTGGTAATGTCACCATCGTCATTCTTTCTTACTTTTACAATTGTATTTGCATCATTCATATTTTTCACCTCATATAATATAATAACTATTAGTATTGTTTCCTAAGAGATAAAATATTCATGGGTTTTTAATTCACTTTTTAATACATTATTTTTTAGAATGAACACGCTTGTATACTGTTATATGCGTATCATCAAAAATCAAGTGCTGGAATAACCATTTTGTTATATCCAACACTTGGCATTTTTATAAGCTATTAGTTCATTTTTTTATAGCACTAAACCACTTGAATCCGTGACTTTGTTTACTGATTAAGATTTACTCTAATCCTCTTATCTCCAAATTGATAAAGTGCTTCTATGTTTTCTTGCGAAGAATTTTTATCATTTTTAATCAACTCAAAAATCAAAACAGTATTGGAAATCTTAGACGGTCTACTTGGGTAAATGCTATATTGAATCATTGTGTCTGCTAAACCACCTTCTTCTAATGTGATTTTGACGGGTTGATATAACATAATATTACTGGCACCAATCCTTATGTTTTGCTGCGAAATTATATCACTCTTCATAGATGGAGGATTAAAGAAGAATATTTTGGATTGATCGTTGGACAAATCCAATTTAAAATCATAATGTGCATTAAATCCATCTAATTTATAAGTTTCACTAGTAACCGCATACAGATTCAATTCTTCCTGACTAATTATTTCTTTACTCCTTTTAATAATCTTTGATTGTAACGAAAAACTTTTTGATATAAAGAAGAAGTTAATATCAGGAGTTATATAGGTTATTCCATCAAAGCTTTTACTAATTATATTTTTATTCTCTTGATATTCCTGTTTTTTTCTCTCTTGTATGAATTCTAAAAAAAGTATTAAAACATCTTCTTCTTTTAAATTTTTATCTTGATAAATAGGCACAAATGAATCACTAGCATTTTCAAAATAATAACCTAAAAGATAGTCATCGTCTTCCATGATGTATTGATTGTAATAAAGCTGTTTATGATCTAAAGTATTTATTTCATTAGCATCATCAATTAAGAAAATCAACGGTACAGATATTTTCTCGTAGTCAATCTTTTGTACGAAGACTCCAACATCTTCTGAATTAACAATAATTAAATTATAATTCTCAAAATCAATATCATTTGATGCAGCTACAAATCTCAATATCTTTTTATCATCACTTAACCCTTTATATTTAATTAGCACGCTAAGTACAATTAAAATCAATACAATAACTCCTAGCTTAATTATGCCTTTTATTTTTTTCATAACAGCTCACCCTCATTTTTATAACTAAGTGCCTATAATTATATACCTGAACCTGTAAGAAGTGTAGAGTAATTAACAGTTCTTACCGAAGTAGTACCTGTAACATTGTTTATTGTCTTAAATTTCATATCTATTCTTAAATTTCCTTTCAATGTTGAACTTGGCGTTTCAAATTCAGCGAAAACATCCCCATTCACTTTATTATAGGAAGCACTAGTAGAAGGAGTATGCATGATCCCAATATTATTATAGCCAATTCCCCCTGTGCTAACAGCCACATCACATCGACCTTACCACCTAGGTTAAAACTAACTGATACACCCCATGGATATGACAACGTAACAGAGGTGGAATTATAAGTATTTCTAGGTGTATATGTACGTACTTTGCTTCCTGAAGTAGGGAATTGTAATTTAATTAAATAATTTTGTGTAGTGTAAGTGTAATTATATGCATCAACTTCGACTATATTTTTTAATTGTTTAACTTTTTCTGCATTCATTTTCAAATCATTTTGAAACTTTTTGCAATTTTTATAATATTATTTTCATCTATATATTTCGTATTAAAAAATATCTCATAGATTGTCGTTTTGTCTTTAATTAGAAAAATATATATCCAGTTTTCAGTACTAACGTCTGTAGATGCAGCTGGTGGTGAAGTGATTAATTTTATTTCTTGTGCCTCTGTAAAAAAGCCATCTAATTTTTTAGACTCAATTATTTCAGAATGATTTGGTAGCAGTTCCTTCACTGGATCACTTATATCTGAATAGTATGGTTGAATATATAACCCTCCAACTTCTTTGTCATTTTTCTTAAAATATAATGTTCCAGTTTCAAGTTCTTCATAAGACCAGTCCTTTGGAATGGAAATCGAATAACTTTTGG
This sequence comes from Firmicutes bacterium HGW-Firmicutes-7, assembly GCA_002841375.1. GTDB lineage: Bacteria > Bacillota > Clostridia > Lachnospirales > Vallitaleaceae > HGW-1. The sequence continues at coordinate 116,804 of PGZO01000007.1, forward strand.
TTTTTATTTCTTGTTCAAGTGTTGAATCACTCTGTTCCACGATAGCTTTTATACTCTTAACATTCACATTATCCTTGGTATTCTTTGTTTGTTCAGTTGAGCTATTATTTAAAAATTCGCCTCCACAAGCAACTAAATGGATATAAACAATAGTAATACATACTATAAGAAATAATTTTCTCATATTGACATCGCATTCCTTTCACTGTGCTTCAGGCAAAAATTAATAGAATATCTTTTTTTCACCATGCTCTAATAAAAATGCTTAATATTTTAATCTTAAGACTCGTCATCGATCATGGTTTATCATCATTATATAAAAAATACCAAAAAAAACAACCCCTTTGGTGTAAACGACATCCGTGGGGGTATAAACGACAATTTATGAAATCTCATACACTATCTTTAAATTTTCTTCCAATAGGGATGGGGTCATTATTTTTCTCTAAATATAGAAAATTATTAGTCTTATCAACCTTTTTTATATAATAACAATTAACTATAAAGCCTTTGTGGCAACGTATAAATTTATTTGTTAATTGATCTGAAATCTTCGATAACGAACATTTTTTGATGATAGCATTTTCATAAAGTGTTCTAATCAAAAGATTGTTATGCATTGATTCAACACATATTATATCATCTTGATTCATTACATAGGTAATTCCTTTCTCTTTAACCTTAATAATATCAGGAACTTTTTTTCCAACTATTCCATGAGTAACAACATCTTGAAAAACTCGAGCAACTTCAATATTAGTAAATGGTTTTATCATGTACTTGTAACATTGAATATTTCTAAATGCCTCAAGTTCACTACAATGAACTCCTGTAATAAATATAATAGGTGTAAATCTATAAATATCCATTTCCCTTATTTGCTCCGCAAGTTCAAGACCTGTATAGTCTTCAAGTTGAATATCCAGAAAAAAAGCATCTATTACTTCTGATTTAGCAATTTCCAACGCTTTTCTTGCGGCTCCAGTCTCATAAACCTCTGAACATGCGTTAATACTTTTTGCAATTTTAACTAACCCACTACGAGTATTCACATCATCTTCAACAATCAATATTTTTCCCACTTCTACTCCTTACCCTCAAATATAATACCATTGAATCATTAGTTTCATATGACACCTAAATGAATCAACAGCTTAATTGAGGGCTATTTTATATAACAATATTGGCATATTACAAAATCATGCTCTTTTTTATCTATATATCGTTTTATCTTCTCACCCTCAAAATCTCTCTGTATAACTCTTACACAATTATACAATAAAACCACTTATTTTACAAGAACCAATTTTTTTCTCGTTTTATATAGTTAATTAATCAAAAAAACTTCCAACCAACATTCTTTAATATAACTACCTCATTTAAATACTTTCATGTGCAATAATATTATGAGAGTTATAAGTAAGCAAAATACCTTTTTTACTAATTAAAAATGCAACAAAAAAGAACCTACCAACAGATATTACTCCAATTTGAGGAGGCTCTTAGTCTATCGGAATACCTCTAACCAATAGATAGTTAGCTTTTTATCTACTACTTCTATTTATTCCACTCGTTCTATTGTATCCAACTCACGGCTTGCGATTACTTGTTCAAATACCTTTGTAAGCTCTTCAAACTCTTGAATACTATACCTTCTCATTGAGTCACTTTCATGACCTACACCCTTATGTACCACAATTACTTCTTTATAGCCTCTCCATATTTCGGTTTCTCTTCCAAATTGATCACCAAAGGAAGTAATAGATAATCCTGTAACAAACTGGTTTCTTTCAACATCCATCTTACACCTCTTTCATCACCACATAGAATAATTAATTCTATTTTATGATTACATTCAAATTTTTTATATTTATAGTATAAGTATAGATATCATGTTAACTTAAGTCAATAATAATAGGCGTATTTTACTAGCATAAAATGCTGAAACCTACTTGCATCATATTATTAACATAAACATCCGTGTATTTTAATTCCTTACTAGCTATGGCTACTTCGCATCAAGCTTATCACACTACGGCTTACACGCATCACAAGGAAATGCACCTTCAAGCGCGCAAGCTTTCGGACTATTGAATCTCAGATCTTTCTGAGTTAGTAATCTACAATCTTCTCTATGATAATAATTTATTCCACTTGCCAAATCAGCCTGAAGGTAATATCCCTCTCCTTTGATGACTTGTGCTCCTCCTAAAGCATAGTTATTATAATACGCTCCATCAATTCCCATAGGCATCCCTTGAAAAAAAACAAGCATTCCAATATCATCAACGGTGCGATACCAGTCTTCATCTGCGATAACTGGCAGTGTAAATTGATAACTAAGGCCGTAATGTTTAGCGACTTCATTGTGTCTATTTATATAATAATTTATTTCTCTTTGCAATGTTTCAATAATTGTTCTTCGTCTAACCTTGTCAAATAGCTCTTCATCCTGAAGAAGGCTACTCTCTATCTGTTCCTTTAAATCCTTCTGTCTACCTTCTAAAAATATTCCTGTTTCTATATTATATACCGTTATATAATCTTCAACTGTAAAACCATAAATATAATCATCTGTCGTATATGCAAAAACCTTCTTTGGTTGCCACACAGGTTGTATTTGTTTAAAGCCATCTTTTCCTAAAAAGGTCTCACTAGCAAGGGTGGTATATCCATCATATTCAATGATTACAATAACAGGAATATACCCCTTTATCTTTTCCTTCGCATGCTGATCCCCCACAATGCCAAAGTTCACGTAAAGGGTGTTGTAAAATGATTCCAAGCATTTCTCTTTATTTAAGCTTATTTTACTACCGTCGCCTTCACCAACCAACACAGTAACACCATCTTGGGTAGCTGTATCAAGTATATGATTCATTTCAACTTTTTTGTTTATTATTTGCTCCATATTTCTAGCATGAATATTTAGTATAAACCCAAAGGGCAGCGTAATAATTACAAATAAAATAATCAAGTCCGTCAGCTTCATTTAATCATGCCTCCATACTGTACAAAAATCGTTTCTGCAGGCAAATCTTTGCCATATAGTAGCTGTCCAACCCTCGTTGCAAGTGTCTTGTTTTTATTAACTACTTTCACTAAAAAATAATCTTCCCGGGAAAATTCATACTTACTTGGAGTTATTTCTCCCTCAGGAAAGAGGACCTCTAAAATATCGTCTGTATAAAATGCACTATAATTTACACCAAAATCCTCCTTAAAAGAGCTACTATCAAGTGGATCATCGTAAATAGGATCGTATTTTTTGTGTTGATGCTCTAAGCTTATATCATAATAATTATTTGTTGCTGCAAGCTTTGCACTATACTCCTCATACATTTGAGGCGTCAGATTTCCAACATTTCTAACTGCATCTACTAACTTCGTCGTTTCAATATAAACAAAATTTCTTGTAATGCTGTCTTGCTGCTGAAACATTTGATTGAGGGGGTAAATGAACAACAGCAAGACTGCAAGAATTACCACAAATATTTTACTTATCGAATTTCCCATTGTTTAATATCCTTTACTTAAAAATCACTTTAACTATTTCTCCCGAAGCATTAATTCTATTTGTTATTTCATATTGTCGAAATGGTTGGATAATTGTTAAATCAAAATTGCAGGCATCAATATTCTTTGAAATTTCAATGCCCTCTACTTCAATATCGCATTCTAGTCCATTATGTGCTTTAACAATAATTTCGCAACCAGATATTGTAAAAGCTTTAGCCTCTTTACTCGTTTCATATACTGTTCTATCTGTTCTATTCGCATTATTAAGGGCTTCATTCATGCTAATGGAAATATCGTTCATGAAAAAAAAGAGTGCAAGTGCTAAAACAAACAAAAAAAGTGCTGTGGTACTATATATAAAATCCTGTACATTTTCATTCATGCTATATGCCTACTTCTGAACAAAAACCATTGCAACTGCCGCACCATTAGCATCTCTATGCACCTTACTCATAAACCGCCCATTTGGATTAATGTATTGATTACTTTTTTCATCAATTGCACTCGTTATTGTCGTTGATGAGGTCGCCCCTATTGTTGCAACGCCTGAGGAGATTGAGCCACTATAGCCATACCAAGTCCCACTGGAATTTTTACCTGTTTGAACTTGAATTGCAAGATAACTTTTTTCAAATTTTCTAATAACATTTACTACTTCTGACCCTGAAATTTCCTGATTATCATATATTGTTACATCACTTTCAGCTATTTGCGCATTCATAGCGCCAATTTTATTTACGCCTTCCATCGTTCCATCCTTTGCCATATTGAATACAACAAAAGCAATGCTAATAATTGCTAGCGTAATAACAATTCCTGCTGCCCATTTTATAAAGCCTAAAACATTTTCATTCATATCGTTCTTCTCCTCCTTCGGTTATAAAAAACTCTTTATTTGGTTTGAATAATTAACAAACTGTGTAATACTTAAATGTATAAACGGTGTAATTAAATATAGCATTAAGGTTCCCGTTAATGGTGTAAATGCAATGACCTTCCCCCATGCACCCTTTTTACTCACAACGATTTCATTGTCCTGTTTTCTCTTTTCTTGATAATAATCTCTTTCTATCTTTAATTCATCAAAGGCTTGAGAAATAGATATTTTATCTGATGCTGCTTGTAAATTCTCCACAATTCTAACAAAGGGGGTAAAAGGTTCATCCGTTTTAAGCTGTTCAAGTGCGCGCATATCGCCAAATTCATAATCGTTAAGCGCTTTTTGTATTGATTCTTTAAAGATGATTGCAAATATTCCTATCCACTGTAATAAGTCCTCAACAGATACTCGCTCGATGTTCATAAGCATCAATATGATGGTATGAAACTGCATAACTTCATCCTCTCTATTCATATTCATTACACTTTCTCTAAATAACATTATCCAATAAGGTATGTAATAGAACATTCCTCCAATTAGAATGCAAATGATCAGTTGCCACCATTTAAAATATTGATTCTCATATCTATCTCGTTTTTCTATTATTCTTTTTGCTATGCTTGGAATCATCTTTTTATTAACAACCTTCGTATCAGCACTTAAAGCTTGTTCCATCTGTATGTAGGATAGCTTTTTCCTGTGATACTTTAAAATATAAGACCTATCAAATGTAACGATGTTTTTTTCTACAGCTTGATTAATAACGTCTTCTTGTACTTTGAGTGGTTGTGAGGAATATAGAATATTGTGTTTAATGATATGGTGTACATTAATAACAACCATACTACTAAGCAAAAAACCGACAATCGAATAGATAATCCTTTTCATATAAAACCCTTCAACCGTCATTCTTGCTCCAGTAATTTTTATCATTTCTTCGTATTTCATTGACTTACTAAAGTGGCTTGTAGCTATTCTATGTAACATCTTATACAGTTTTTTATTTTTAAAAATAATTTTTTGGAAGCTGTGATTTATAGGTTCAAATTCATGATTGCTTTGCATCTTATTTATTAATTCAAAACACCCAATGACTATTATAAACAGCAAAATCTGAACCATAAACCCATATGCACCTTCATAATAAATTCTAAGCTCTGGCAAATTACCCTTCGCCCATTTTTCTATTGCTGACAGAAAAAATATTGGTAGTATCGCGATTACTGAAAGGCTTTTAAACAAGTAATTAAGCTTTTTTCTCCTTAAGGTTTCAAGATTAATTTCCTGCTTTAAATAATTCAAATTTGTTAAAAACATTGATTTTCCATCTATTATTTTATCTCCAAATTTCTGAGCTGTATAACATAATGCTAAGAACGTCTTAAAATATTTATTAGGAACCAAATCATTATACTCTGCTTGCTTTTCCTCCACGTCTTCTGAAGTGAGCACCTCATACATTTTTGCTGCATGATGAGATACCTCATATGGACTTTCATCTATAGCCTCATATATTGCTTCATCAATCATTCCATGCTCATGGTAATGGTGACGTATATCTCCTAAAAACTTTTCAAATTGATATAGTAGCTTATCTTCTAGCTTTTCAACCAGTAGCTTAATAATTTGTTTATGTATAATATAAATAGTAAGTAAACCAATGATGGTATAATATAATCCTTGTTGAATGAACAGTACAATCCCAAATAAAACAATCGATATGCCAAGAGAAACATAAGTAAACTGCATTGTTTTTTTATTTATTGTCCAATTATCTGATAAATCTAACATTTCTATTCTGCTTCTAATTTTCATCAAATATTTTTTTAATAGCTTGCTCTTACTAAAAAAGTAATAGGAATTAACAAAAAAATTCCTGTTTAATCTATTCGTAACCTTAATGGTACTTCTCATACTTTTCCTTTTGAAAATCATCATTGACGTAATGAGCAGTACCCCCATTAATAGAACAATAATAATTAACAATCTTAACAATTCTACGTAGCCCAATCTAATTCTCCTCCCCAGTATCTTTTAAGAAAGTCTTCAAACGCTAATTTTTCTTTATCCGTTAGAAATTTGCATATCTCTGTTTGGCTTTTTGTAGTGATTTTCTGATCTGTAATATATTCTCCCTTCTCGTATATTAAAATATTTCTAGTTTCAAACGTTTTTCTGTCTGTCATTCTCACGAAAAATTCATGCATCGTCTCCATAAAAGCTTCCGTTTTCTCCTCATGTGTTTTTCCCTCTTTATAATTGCTTGGATAATTGCTATAGCTCATTAACGGAATAATTTCTGTTATTCTTTCAATATATCTATGGCCCGTTATTGATTTGCTTAAATGAATATCAAAATTAATCACATCAACTACTTGCTGCTCGGCAACTTTTTCATTACTAAATACGCCTGTTTGAAGCAAATTATTTCTTATTGAAAATATTAGACTTTCCGAGGTCTTTGCATGATGGGTAAATAAAGTAAATAAGGACGCAACCTGAGCCATTTGAATCATCCACGAACTTACACCTGCTTCTGCAACTTCACCTAGTATATTAACCGTTCCATCTGTCTTTTTTTGTAAATTCAAACCCTCTTGTCCGGAAATAGTCGGTGTTTCTCTAAAGGTAACAATATTTCTATTTGGATATATTTTCCGAAGTTGAAGCTCAAAAGACATTTCTTGAATACGAAGTGCAAAGGACGGGTTAATGTATTTTACAATAGACATTAATAACGTTGTCTTTCCGGTGCCCTGACTACCTGTCACTGCCGTTACCCTACACCCTTTAATTAACCACTTCATAAATTCAATAGGTAATTGATTGTTTTGATCTACAATAAGATCCTCTGCGCTGGCCTTCGTAATGCTATCAAACTTTCTCACAAAAAACACCCAGCTTTCTGAAAAAGGCGGTCGTGCTACTACAACTCTTGAACCATCTTTCATTTCATTAACCTTATACCCATTGCTTTCTGAAAGCTGTCCTGGATTGTTAAATCTGTAAATATTCTTGCATACCCTAACCAGCTCATTTTCACTTTTAAACGATAAAAATGACAAATGGATTGTTTTACCTTTCAGGAAAATCCATACGGAGTCATAACTAAAAGGGAGTTCTTTAACAATATTTAACCCACTTGCAAAGTCTACTTCTTCATGAAAGGTAGGTGGGATTCCTGACACACCACCAGACACGCCATCGATCTTCATATCCCTTATTTCATCTATAACACCATATCCTTTATAAACTTGATATATACGTTGTACAATAATTGAAACTTTGTCTTCAAAGGCTGTAATCTTCTTTACCTTTTGGGAATAAAGCATTTCAATATCTTGTTTATTAATAAAATAGGCAAAAGCATCTTCTACTTCTCTTTGTTTATCAAGCCCATTATCAATGATCAATCTTTCTAGTGCGTTATAATAATACTTTTTTTTATACACTAACAATAAAATTTCAAATTTATCTTGTATACTCAACGCTCTAGCGTTATCAAAATCAATAATTCTATTAATGTTATCTTCATTGATGCCATAAAGATTCACTAGTATATCCCTAATAAAGCTCTTAATATAATTTTTTGAATTAACATCCCCATAACTACAAGTTTTTAATGCTTTTCTAAGTTGTGCTCTGTTTTTCATTCTCTTCTCAAACTCTTCTTTTGACAGATTCATTTCATGAAGGTTTGTTTTTAAAATATCATTAAACTTGTTCTTAATAAAATCAATAAGTTGATCCATACAATATTTATCTTCTTCTATTTCATAATCCCTCATTCCCTTTGATTGACCTTTTACTATTATTATTATAAAGATGCTTGTCCCAATAAAAATCATTCCAAGCATAACGCTATTCATTACCATATTAATCACCTCTTTTTGAATCTATATCTAATTGATTAAATAAGCTTATGACACTTTTTCTAACTTCATTGATAAACGTATAATATAGATCATTCTTTTCTGCACGTATGTTTTTTACAAAAAAATCAATTGCCTTGCCATCATTACAGGCATCTGCAAAGGCTCTGCAATAAGGAATACATCCAATATTATCTTTAACCTTATACCTTCTTTGTAGATTCCTTATACCTAAGCTTGAACTTTCATCATACATGGATATTAAAAACATGCATTTATGTAAGAATTTTGGGTAATCTTTCTTAAAAAAATCCTCTAATATGTTTATATTCTGATTCAAATTAATAACAATGATATCTGAATTATCCAATATCTTCTGATTTATCTCGCTATCACCTGCCGGTACATCAACAATCAACAAATCATATTGACGCTTAATTGCGTTCAAAATTGTTACAATCATATTGTTAAAATCACTTAAATAAAGCGCTTTATTCGTATTTTTTGTTCCAACCAAAAGATCTAATCGTCCTTTAAGCAACGTAGTTGTATAGCTTAAAATACGCTCGTTATCTAATGTACTAAATTTAACTAATCTACTTAGTGCATCAATTCCATTATCCTTTAACTCCGTTAAGCCTGTATTTAGAAATAGCTTATCTACCATGGAGGCTTCCAATGTTGACTTTTCAAAGTGACTATGCGTAATCAAGGTTTTCATTTTATATTCAAGGGCAATTGCACAAGCAATAGCTACAGAATTAGTCGTTGTTGTTGTCTGTCCATGCACCGTACTCCAAAAGGCTATTTGCATGCTTTCGCCCCCTCCACTGCCTTGATCACCTTCATTACTTTCCCAAATTCAATGCCATATAATTCTTCAATAATATCTGCAAACATCTCTTTATATTTCCTTGATAGCTTTTTAAAAGAAAAAACTTCATCATACTGACATAATAGCTTGCACTTGTAATCCTCCTGTGTACGTTCGAATTCATATTCTGCCAGCACCTTTGTACGTACATCAATATTTAGAATATGATTAATATAATTCTTATTAATTTTAGTGTCTATAACATCTCGATAAACTTTAACCACGTTCATGTTATTGTTCAAGAAGTTGTTAAGACTCTTCTTTAAGGAAAGTATATTATGTCTTTCATAATCAGTAACTATAAAAACAATTGAATACTCCATATCTATTCGTTCAGACACATGAAGTCCATGATCAACCAGGGCAATATCGTAGCCTTTCATATTGACTGCCTTACTTAATTCCACTTTTTCTTCTGAATAAGAGATACAGTCGACCCCAAAATATGTAAATAAGTCGCTATCAGCTAGTGTTGGTAACGTTGTTTTTAATAACTGCTCTTCGCTTGCATCTATAAGTATTACTTCTTTATTTAATGCTTTTAGTATACGAGATAAATAATGTATCATATCAACTTTATACGAACCTACAAACCCCAGTTTAATAAAAGGATCCATTTATATCTTCCTCCTTTATTTCATTTGGTTCTTCACCGCTTACGCTCCCTTCAGGTGTTACATCATTTATAGTGGTTGTCTCATGGCTTAAGGTTTCTTGCTCCTTATTAATTTTATTTTCTCTATTAGTTGCTTCTTCTTTGACCCCACTTTCCACACTATATCCTGCTTCAACACTAACTTTTGCTAACCGCTCCTCTAACTGTAGCCTTGCCTCCTGAGTTAAACTTTCTTTAGCCTCCTGGATTATATTCGGATTGCTTATTATAACTTTAAGTACGTCTAAATTTACTGGATAATTAAGTATTGCTTTATCTTGAATAGAAGGTGCAACATAGGTTACCGTGTATAGCTTTGCGCCCTTATGTAAATATGCATCAACTATTGCACTACTTAAGGTAAGTATCTCTTTTTCATCCACCCATAGCCAAAATGTATTCGTTGCCAACTGAATATCTCGAACCTTTTTCTTGCTTAAAACTATATAATCTTCTCCACTGGGAAACCCAATTCTCACGTCAATATAATTGTCTTTTCTAAGATTGCTCGGTAATAATAGCATGTTTAGTTCTTCTTCCCTCAAATCCTTAGAAATTATTTCTTCGTGTACCATTGCCTTCATTAATGGTATCCCCTGTTCTAAGTCCACCAAAAGCACTTTACCATAATCTTCACTTGTCACATATTGATCTTGAAGCGTACTTGCACTAATTTCATCTTCATAAAAAAGCTCGGGCTTCAATACAGTTCCTGCTGGTAGCCTTTCGTTCCCCATAAGTACAATTCTATTTAAACTGTATTTCATTGTATTAATCTCCGTAACATATTGCGAAAGTTGTATTTTATAGACTACGTATCCTGCTGCTCCTATTATTCCTATCAATAGTACGAATGTTAAAACAGTCCTTACAGCCTTAGACATCTTTAGTTTTTTCTTTCCAAATGCCATATCTCTCCTCCTGATAAAATATTCTTCTTAGGTTTTTAATAATTGTTCAAATATCTTTTTGATTTCTTGGTTAGGCATAAAAGGATTCATATTATACGATAAGTGAAAGGTCTTACTATTTGTTAATTTCTTTATCTCCTTAATTGACTTCTTGTCCATTAAAGGCAACAAATAACACCAGTTGTTGTTTGGATCGTATTCTCGTGTTCTACTATAAAAGTCTTTTATTTCCTTAACCTTCCAATCCATTCCTTGTCCAATAACAAGCCTGATATCTGATCGAATAAATTCATCTAGTTCCCCTAATTCTTGATATGAACCTAAATCTATAATAATAAAATCATACTGATCTCTATATTTAGTAAGAAATTTCCAATAATCAATATCCCAGTAATAGTGGATTCTATTATAAATAAAGTTCTTTTTTACCATAGTCTTTTCATCCCTTGTAACAAGCCCAATTTCTTTAAAATGCTTTGAATCATTTAATTCTATTAAAGCGACTTTTCCTTTTTTACATAAAATAGCTGCAAGCATGATACTTGTATGTGTGACGCCCACGCCCTTATTAACCCCCAAAACACCAATTGTTGCTGTCTTTTTAACATCTATGTTACTAGCTTCATTCTCACTATTTGTATTGGTTAGAATGGAAAGATTTATATTATCATGTTTTTTAACAGCTCCTTCCTCACAATTATTCAATGTTAATAAAGAATTTTCGAGCTCCCTTATACTTTGATACCTTTGATTCGGTAAAATTTCGCAGCATTTTAAAACTATCTCGAATAGTCCATTCGCTAATTCTGTATTAAGTTGTTCTGTCCATTGAATTTTATAAGGTGGGTGAGAAAGATTTTTACTTGTAAGTAAAAAGTATAATGTGATTCCTAGAGAAAAAATATCCGTACGTTCATCGCTCTGTCCAATTCCATACTGTTCTGGAGCTGCATAGCCCTTTGTACCAATCGGCATTGTGTCATTTTGGCTTTCTTCTTTATACTCCCTAGCTATCCCAAAATCTATTAGCTTAATCATGCCATTATCCATTAACATAATATTTTCTGGCTTCACATCTCTGTAAATAATTGGATGTGGTTTTCTTTGGTGTAAATAATTCAGTACATCACACAACTGAAATGCCCATTTTACAATCTGCTTCGTTTCTATTTCGGTACACTGTGTTTTATAGTCTTTCAAATTAATACCTTGCACGTATTCCTCAATGATATAAATAGCTTGGTCATCTTCTTCAATATCAATTATTTTTGGTATGGCTATATGATCTAAATGCTTTAATATATTAGGCTCTGCAAGAAGATTAATACTATGATTTTCTTTTCTCGCCTTTTTAATTGCCCACTTATTTCCAACTTTAATATTTTCTGCAAGATAGACTTCACTTGTACCTCCATGACCAAGTGGTTCTATTACTTTAAATTTGTCAAAATACACCCTCCCGGTTTCCATTATACCCCCCTTTTCAATTATATATCTATGTAACGCTAATATTGCAATAGACCAATTATATACAATTATTTTACCTTTTTCAAGAGTTTTTTATGTTATTTTTTGTATTAATGTGCGATATAAGTCGAGTTTTGCCTTGTTATTTTACATAAAATTACAATTATGTTGCTTATTCCTATTATAGTATTGGCTTGCCTGTAATAACTCCCCATGCTTGCGCATCCCAAAAAAAGCTATAGGCAATTAATTGCCCATAGCTTTGATAGCTTTGATATTTTTAATACTTTATAGTTTACTCTGTTGTTTCTTCTGGTATTTCTGGCGTTTCTGGTATTTCTGGCGTTTCTGGCGTTTCTGGCGTTTCTGGCGTTTCTGGCGTTTCTGGCGTTTCTGGCGTTTCTTCATTCGCTTTATCACCAGGTTTTGTTGCACCGGTCACTTCAAACGCATTCCAAGCCGCTTCGTCTACAACGATGTTGTACTCCTCTTTCCAGCGTTCAATCTGCTCTTGAAAAGCAGCTTCCTTTTGTTTGCTTTTTGCATATTGAATAACTTCGTCTTCTATATCTTTTCTTGCTTGAATTTGCTCTGCTGTTGGTGCACCTACAGCCTTTTCTATCTTAATAATATGATAGCCATACAGCGTTTCAACAAGTCCACTAATTTCACCTGTTTCCATTGCAAAGGCCGCTTCTTCAAATTCTTTAGTCATTACGCCTTTTGTAAAAGTGTACTCACCTTGTGCCGCTAATGAACCCGTATCTTCTGAATATTCTGCTACTAAACTCGCAAAATCTTCATTTGCTTTTGCTCTTGCAAGTGCTTCTTCTGCCCTAGTTTTTGCAGCAGCAAGTCCAGCTTCATCTAAAGAGGTTCCTGCATCATCAATCGTCTTAATTAATATATGCTTCACTGTAACAACGTCTGCTTCTACGCCATATTCAGCAATTGAAGCATATTGAGGGTCTTGCAAAGCAACAATAGCTAAATCATTCTCCAATAGTAGCTCATCTATTTCTGTATCAGGTATTGCTACATCAATTAACTTTTCTAAATATTTATACTTTACAGAAATTTTCTCTAAAGTTTCCAACGTAAACCCTGCCTTTTTAGCTATGCTCGGATCTAATCCTTCAAAATAAGTTTTGACAGTAGCTTTTGCTTCTGCAATTTCTTCTTCTGTTAATACAATCTCTTTTTCTTTGGCAACATAAACTGCTAAATTAATAGTTGTTAGTGTATCTAATACTTGTTCTTTAATATAATCCCCAACTGTACCTTCACCATATGGGTTTTGTTCACTCATGCCTTCAACACCAATTTGTGATTCCATACTAAACACAAAAAAGTTCGCCTCGTCTATAGTAACCTTTTCTCCTTCAATTTCAATAATTGTTTTTTCTGTTGAACAACCTACAAACATTGTAACCACTAGCATTGATATCATCATTAATATGATTATTTTCTTCATTTCATTACGCTCCTTTTAACTATATTCCCTTAATATTTTGATGTATTTCATCATTTTAAGCTTGCATTATGACATCTTTATTTAATCAAGCTTACCTTCTATAGTTTAAAGTATTTGAACTACAAAATCAACAAAAAACATATATTTCTTTGTGACCTTTGTGTGTCAATAAAAATGGCACAAGCTTTCGCTTGTGCCATTCGTGATAATTTATTCCTTTATGTATACAATCTCATTACCTTTTAGATTAGGTAGTTCTTTTACTCTTGGTGCACGTTCAAGTACAAGCACTTCTAAGTCCTTCGCTTCTGATGATATATGACTAGGTATATCTTTCTTTAATAGTTTAGACAGTTTACCTCTCATAGTTTCTCCTAGCACAACTTGTGATACATCCATATCTCTAATAAACGATATAATACGTGTAGCAACACCTTGATCACTTACAAAGTGTACTTCCCCACCTAAATCCTTGCCATATTTAAATAACTCTTCAAGTAACGTTGCTGATTCAGGATTTTGAAATATACTCATACCCTTTTCTACATGTAAAATGTGTAGTTGAGCATTATTTTCTCGTGCTATTTTTGCACCTTTTTCTATTAATCTTTTAGAATTGCCTTGTATCGTAATACATACCAAAACTTTTAATTGATTTTCCAATTTTAACACCCCTTTACAATGAATCTGAATTCTACCCCCTATAGTCTTTTTTTCTATGATTCAATTATATCACTAATATTTTATATATTCTACAATCATTCTCATTGTTCACAAATTATTCATAGCCAATACTTTGTCCGCGAACCCACTATAAGTGAATCAAACAAAACTCTTTTGTTTGATTCACACTTTTTCTTTAGTAAAAGTACTGTCTATAATTATCATAATAAGGAGGGTTATAAGGGCGTCTTCTTCTATATCTTCTACCATAAAATCTATGTCTTCTTCTATTAAATAGCTCGTTTAAAAACAATATTTTTATTAAATCTCTTTGGGTGTCATAGTCTTCTCTAAATTGCAAGTTATTAACTTCAGCCTCAGCTTCTATTTTCTTTTGCTTTAATCTTTCATCTTTTCCTACAGCAGCAATAATTTTATCAGTTATTTGCTCAACTACTTCACGATCCGGATATTCATCATACATATACAACCCATCATATTCAAGCTTATCACACTCTTCATCAATGTATACCTGAATATTTCTACTAAAATCAGGATACATACTTTTCATGTATTGAATATCTAATTCATTCGAGTTTTCGTCCTCCTGATTAGGTATTTGAACGCCAGATGGCGGTAAATACATATGTCCTTGATTTGAACCAGCTATATTATGCGGATTATACTCATTTACCTTTGTATTAGCTGATGCACCCATGTCATACATTGGATAATCTCCTCTATACTTTATCATAATTGCTCCAAACTTTATTTCAATACTAATATATGCAAGCACTCACCCACTTTGTGATTAGTATTCAAAAGTAATAACTGGCGTAGCAACATAAAAATATGTCTTCTCTTCAATTTCATTATAGGTTATTGCTAAATCCATATTGATTTTTTCACCATTTGTTACAACATAGTCTTCCATATATTTTGAATATGCATAGGCACTCTTTAATTGTTCCTGTTCAACGATAGATTTTATTTCACCTTTTAATGCATATACCATACTTTCCATAACCTCTTCAGCCACGGCTTGTGATATCTCTCCATGTTGACTAGCCGTAATTATTAAACCTTTTGTAGCAACGATATCCATCTCATCGTATAGCTTACCTAGCTTTTTCTCAAAATAACCGACACTTTTGTATTTGTTATATAGTTTAATATTGACTGTTAAATAATTCCTAGCCTTAAAGGTACCATCCTCAGTTCCTTCTACAATTTCTACTAATTGAATTTTGGTGTGGGCATCTTTAGAACTTTTTTCTATGGTATACACTTTCTTGTCCTTTACATCTACATAATCTTCATGGTAGTTCTCAATTCCGAGCTTTAAAGCAACTTCCTCAACTACCTTACACATTTCTTCTTTCACCATATACTTAGGAATATATTCACCCCATATATTCAACTCCGTATTTTCAATTCTAAATTGCGTATTTCCAAAGGCCTCAACGAGATCTTTTCCACCATATGTTGTGTTATCCTTAATTATTTTGTCGGTAATAATCAAGCTCGTCAATAAAATTACCACAATTAAAATTTTTCTATAGATCCTCATGCCTTACCCCTCCTAAATGTAATCTATGGCTTCTAGTAATAATTATCTTTCCTAGAGTATAGACACATTCATCGCTGGTTAAACAAGAAACAGTTGTAGAAAATAAGATATACCCCGAAAAGGGGTAATGCCTTTCGCATCTCGCCTCTCGGGGTATTCTTTCTTTTACTATATAAGGTTTTTATTTCTTCTCACAAATCTGTTCTAATACCCGCGATAAAAGTACGGCACAATCTTCTCTCGTTGCCTTCCTATCTGGATTATAAGGATAAAAGTAATGATCTGTTGGTTTTACAATACCTGCTTCTACTAACGCTAAGAAATCACTGTTACTCCAATGAGCCTTTTGTGTATACGGATACTTATTGTTATCCTGGTAGAAAATAAAGGTTCTATTAATTACTGCAATAACCTCTCCTATCGTAATATTTCCAGTAGGGTCAAACTTACCTCCAGCTCTTCCTTTAAATATCTCCTTATGAGCTAAGGTTATTACATAAGGTCTAGCCCAAAAATTTTTTTCAATATCATCAAACTCAATTGTACTTTCTTTAAGTAGTTCATATTTTGCCGTTAGTGTCATCATTTTAGCAAATTCTGCCCTATTCACGTTATTTTTGGGTTTGAAACTTCCATCCGAATACCCAGAAATAATACCTCTAGCATATAGATTTAAAATGCTGAGTTTTTCAGTTTCAGAACTTGGCATATCAGGAAAGTTGTTTTCTTCTTTTCCCTTCTCCTCTAATACTATTTTGATTGGGAAAGTAAAATTTGTTGCTTGAATTTTCCTATAGTCCCAACCCTTAACTGTCGTAGCACTTGATTCGTAAATAACTTTCAAAGTTCCATTACTTTCTAGTGCCCAACTAACAATTCTAATGGGATTATTATTTATCCCTTCATGCCACTTTAGCTTAATAGTTGCGCTTTGCTCGGACAAAACTTCAACGTCACAAGTCACTCGTTCAGCTCCATTAATTGATATACTCATAAAAACAAGCATTAGCAACGTAATCAATAAACTTGCTTTAGCGGTTTTTTTCATTATTAATTCCCACCTTTAATTAATAAGCTTTGACCAAACTGCAAAGACTTCACCATATGTTATGGCATCTTTTGGTCTAGCCTGCTCCAATGATGATATCATACCAATCGTAGAAGCTTTAGCCATAGAGGCCTTGTACCCACTACTTATGTTGGCATTTCTATTCACTGCGTTGATTGTCGTGTTACTTGGAATAATCGTTTCTTCATTAATTATTTCATAGGCTCTTACGAACATGCTAATTGCTTCTTCCCTCGTAATCTGGGTTTTTGTAGTGGAAAGATTTGTTTTAGTTTTAGAGCTGGTTAGTGCAGTTATAATATCCTTAGAAATATAACCATCTAAATCTACTTCCTTTTTACCTGCAATAATTGCATAAACAATATTTATTAATTTTTCCTCAGTTATTTTATGGTCCGCATTATAATTATTTAAACCTTTAATTGAGTAATTCGCTATCACAAGGTTTCTATACACTTCCGACCAATGAGATTTATTTGCTATATAGCTGCTATTAGTGTTTTCAATAACATACCCATTATAAACACCAATCCTTGATGTCTTAAAGGTCATAAATCCACTGTCACTGTCATAAGTACTTTCAAGCGTGTTCCAATTATTTTGATAGTCCTTTACTGTTCCGATTCTATTAACTCTGAACTGCTCATATTTATTATTTGTCAATAATTGTATGATTAACTCTTTGTCCGTAAAATTCAAGGCCGTATTCTTGTTTTTACTATCCACGTATATACCGATATTTTGTGATTCCGTTACTTCTCTTATAGACTGATTTGGCATTTGTTCTTTTGTATAGTTCTTACCCAATGATTTAATTTCAATACGAACTGAAGGCACACCTCCATATAACTTCGTCTGTTCCTTCACCTCGGAGGTCAATGCACCATAAGGCACTTCCAGAATAACATCTCCTGCATCTATAGAAAGCTTAATTTTATGTGTATCAAACGCTTCTACAATAGAATAAGGAATGCTAACACTTCTTTTGGCTATTGTTTTATTCTGGTATTCCGAAATATCTATGTTATACACATAAACATTTTGAGCTATTAAATTACTAATTAATCTCTGGTCAACGTTGTTATCCTTATTCCCATCGGCATCAACTTCATTATCTCTAAATCTAAACGTAAGCTCTTGGTTTTTCTTATTGTAGATAATTTCGTAGTCCTCCGTTGGCAAAACCTCTAACTCAGGATCTATGGTCCCATCATATTCATCCCCAGTAGAGGATGTAATAATTTTAATTGTTGAGCTATATCCTACTGATTCCTTATTAATAAGCTGTCCTTGTTCCTTGCCTGTCACGGTTACTCTTGTTTTAACTCTTAAGTAATAAGCTCTGTTAGGAATGAGTTTATTAATTTTAATAAGGTTCTTTTTCAGCAACTCTACATCGTTCGGCTTAATATCTTTCGTTCCACCTGAGCTTTCTATATAAAGTGGATCAATAAATGCTGCATTATCTGAAACCTCAAGAATATATGTATACGTTTTATTAATTGCTTTACCCATGTCTTGAACAACATCTAAATCATCTAATACCCATTCAACAGCAATATAGTCTTTCGTAACTGCAGCATCATAGTTAAATTTCTTCATATTTTCCAAAGATGCAATACCAAAGCCCTTAGGCGGGTATGGGTTATCTACATCTCTGGTTTTTTGTAGCGCTGGATTGCTCCAATGAGACGTCTTGCTCGTTACAGGTTGCGTTGCTCTCACCCAGAAATAATACTGTGTATTAGGAAATAAGTCGTCTACTAGCACTTCATATAATTCACCGTTCACTGGATATTTTGGATTTAATGGGTCAGTTGACATCGACCATGTAACCGGCTTCGCAGTCGTAACATCATCAAATATAGAATATACCAATTCGTATGTAAAGTCTTTATTATATTTCCATGCAACTGTAATATTCGTATCTTTATAATCACTTATATAAAGGCTTGGCACTGTAGGATCTGGGTTTACCTCTCCTTCTTCAGGTTCTGTAGAAACAATAATTGGGGTGGGATAATGCGCATATAATACATTCCCATTATTTAGTTCCCTGTAAGGATATAACATAAACAAATACGTCGTATTAGGCAGCAACCCTTTCTCCTCATAAATGAGCTTTTGTGGGTTTTCTGTATCTAACGTCGGAAGGACATTTTTCCAAGCTAAAGGCTTCGTATCATTCTTATCTTCTTTAATCATCTCTTCGTAATACTCTTGGAATGAATAATCTGAATCCACCAGTTGCCTTGCTTCAATGGTGCTTTTTACTTGAGCATAGGGTATTTTAAGAAATTTATACTTAATGTCTGATAAATTGAAGTCGTCTTTTCCTAAATCCACTTCCCTCCCTGTAATCAAATCAATTTCGGTTTGGTCAACACCACAATCTTCTTTAAGATATTTCTTTAACTCAGCAATTACATTTTCGCCGTTATAGATTGGAAAGTATCTAGTACCTGCTGTCTTTTCGTCGAATATTGTGCCGTCATCAGAAACCCATACTTCATGTTTCCATGTATATAGGGAATGATTCTCGTCCGCTCCCAGCGATATGATTTCCCACCAAGCCTCTTCCCACGTAATGGTTACACTGTTATCAGTTGTTGCTGACTCTTTTACCTCCAACGGTGGCTTCGCAATGGAAGGGGGTTCATATGCATCACCATTATACATATAATATAATGGTACTATTGTAGCTTCAGAAACCAATTCATTGTTTCCCGTTTTCTTTTTAGCAACAATTTTAATATAATACAATTTACCAGGGACGATAGGAGACATTTCGCCTTCCTCTTCATCATAATACATATTTAGCGTTTCTTTATATCCGAAAATCTTCGTTCCATCGGTAATATTATTACCTGCTGTTCCCACGCCATATCTTCTATCATCAATAGCCTTTGGTGCATAAGCGGTAGCCTCTAGTGATTCTGTAACCCATATATCATAATAAATATTCGAATCATAAATCAGTGATTTGTAGGTAGGAGAAGTCTCATCAACGTCAAGTCTTTGGAATGCACCCCAAACAAAATTAATATCTTGAGCACTTGTAATAATTTGATACGTATTATTTAACGTAGCTAAATCATTTAATTTACCTGCATAGGTATATCCAGAAACAAAGTATTTCTCCTGTAGTATTATTCTTATTTGATCATCTGATTTACCTTCTAATCTCAATTCATTTATTAATGATTGAGAAAACACACTTGGCACTATTGGTTTTGTTGGCGTAATCATTAAATCAGAAGGAACATAAACCGCCAAATTAGAGACAGGTTCGATTGCCGGTTTTGATTGGTCAGCAACTGCTTTATATAAGAACTTAATCTGGTAAGCTGTTTCTCTAATAGGTTTCTCAATTTTGTAGTAACCAATTTTTGCTGCATCACCATCAAAAACTACAACATTACTACTTTGCCCATCTTTAAACTGTTGCAATGTAGCTTCTACAAGTTCATATTCATCTTGATTTTGACCTACCTTGAAACTAGGCGGTATGTCCCATTCCAGCCTAATATAATCTCCTTCTTCGAATAAATCTAATTGTACATTGGTAGAGCAACTTCTAATAACTGGAAAGTTAATATTACTCGTTACTGGTTCACCATTATAACTATATACAGTTGGTTCTACCATTATGGAATAAACTTGACCCGGATATATTCGTTCAGAAATAGTATAAGCTAACTTATTCCTTCTCTCTACAGGATCATAGAACCTTTGAACATTATCGCTATCGAATCTTATTCCTGCAATTTCCCCTTCTTTGTTATCAATAATCTGCTGCTTGGATTTATTTGTAAAATCACCCAACGCATATACGATTCTATATTCAAAGTCCTGCATACCTAAGTCATCCCAAATTACTTGAACCGATGATTCTGTTGTGACAAACTTCACATTCAAATCAGTGATCGCATATGCATTTTCAGGTGTTCCACTACTAGGTGCTATTACTTTTGTACCATCGATGTTTGTGTGATAATGAAAAGGCTTAACCTCAACATTATAAAACACACCTGCAACTAGATTAATTTTTTCATGTATATCTATTTTTTTATCTGTAAACTCTTCGCTACCTTTATTTACTCTAATTGTACTCGTTGTAGTTTGAGTTAAATTCGTAACTACAATATCATAATAATCTGGTTCATGAATCAATGCTGGGTCGGCGTTATCTTCCCACGCTGCTGGATCTTGCCAAGACACTGTCATTGTAGGCCTAATGATTGTCTTTCCGGTTATAATGTCTTGTCCTGGCACATAAAAGATTTCATCAATTACAACCTTTTTAACTTGAATTTGCGTATTTGCATAGAGCTGCGTTGTAGTGCCACTTATTAGTATAGATGCCACTAATAATACAGATAATATTCGCTTTTTCATAAGTGTCCCTCCCTGCTAATTTAAACCTTTATCAATTTTTGTCAATAACTCAATAAATTCCTTAATCGTCAACTTGTTATCTGGTAGAACCATTCCATTTGTTAATTTATACATTCCCATATTGGCACCAATTAGCAAAGTATTTTTGTATGTTTCATTCACTTTGCTAATGTCGGTAATTATATTGTAGTTTTGTATCTTTACATTGCTAAGTTTAATATTGTATTTTTTTGCAAAAACTTGTGTATGTAAATACAATATCTCTCCTCTGGACAAATCTGAATACATATTATTTGTATTAAATATAATACCATGATCTTTCAAGAACTTAGAATCATCACTGCCTGAAGGTGCACCAAGTAACCTTGCAAATGCTGGTATCATCCTATACTTCTGTAAATTTAAGCTACCACTCGCCAACTCACTTGAATTAAAAATTTCATATAAAGAATATTTATTGATTACGTCAATTTCTTCTGACGTATATTTACCTGCTAATGAAGTACCACTCATTTCATACGGTAACAATACATATGTTGCTAAATCCATTGTCTCCAAGGAATACTTAGATGAATTAAATATTGCCTCTTGTTTACTCCAATTACTACCTGTTTTTTTATACATCTGTAATCCTGAAGTTGCTGTAGTAGGCTTTATTATTAGGAGCATATTCTTCGCTAATGAGATGACCGCTTTTGATGTTTTTTCAATATTGTTTGTCATTACAAGATTTGCTGCAAAACTAAAATTGGTTTTAACATCCTCTACTGCATCTTTTGTAATGCTAAGCATTTTTTTCTCATCAATTCCAAGATTTAGTTGACTTGTTAATGCTTCCTTAAGCGACGCTCGTTTAAAGCTAATGATTGTCTTTAGTTCCTCGCTCATTAGCTGATCAATTAGCAACTCAAGCTTTTTACTACCAACTACATCAACTTTAATATCAACGAGCACACTCGCAGGTGTCTTAGAATTAATTTTTGTGCTAGTACGCGTGTTATCAATCGTTATTTTTACATAATAATCTACAACAGATGAATTTACCTTTAATATTTCATCTGCCTTTTCATTTATCGCTTTTGTAATACCACGTCCTAATGAATAAGGCCTTATATTAATTGTTTGATCATTTGCTTCAATCTTTAATATTACCTTTTTTTCATTTGCTGCTTCAACAAATTTAGAAGGTAGGTATATAACATTTACTTTCAAGTCTTCTGTGGCTAAGGTATATGTACCATTTTTATTTAATTGCAGCTCTCCGATACCATAATCTTCTTTATATTTCACAACATTTTTGGTGCTGGTTTTTTCTAATGTATAATATGGATTTTTCTCTATATCACTTACCTTTAGGTCGTAATAATCTAGATATTCCTTGAATTTTGTTTCCTTGTCATATTCTCCTTGATCAAATTCAGTTCTAACGATAATTCTTTCTGAAAATGCTGATTTGGGATATGCTAGTGCCCCTCCTGGCAAAACCTCCATATCAATTGTCCTGTCTTCTATCCTAACCTTGACACTATACGCCTTGCCCGGCTTAAGCTTCGTTATTTTATAATAAAGTCGACGATAACCAATATCGCCATTACCGTCTTCCCCTACCCTAATAGCTGGATACTTTGTATCAGAATAATCATCATCGTCTTCACCTTTTACAAATACTTCTATCCCATAGTCATGATCTAGCACAGCATCATCTGGGATTGGCGCATCAAACCGGATTATTGATTGTGTATTAAAATCATAAGGGTACCCTGAATTGTACGATACAGTTAAATTTATTGGGCCCTTAATTGGCGCAGTCGTTAATGTATCTAATTGCCAAGAAGATGCCGCGTTTATAACCAACTCGCCTGTATCCGCATCACTTGTAACATTAATAGTTCGAACATAATAGTAATATACCCTGTTTGGCGTATTGCTTGTATCAAGTATTTCTACTGAATGATTGCCTAATGAAATTAGTTCACTATCTTCATACGCCCAGTTATCCGTTTCTTTATTATACTTTACAAAAACTGTCGTATCTTCTCCATTTATTTCTTCAACATAAACGCGCCACATTTCTAGATTGTCATATTGAAGACTACTATCTTCAAATAAATCCTCAAGCATGATATCTCCTGATTTTAATTCATCAGGCAACGCTTTGTCTTCAATGCTAAAGATTTCAAATGCAAATTTATCTTTTTCAAGGCTAATCTCTAATGGATATGTCCAGCTTATTTTGGCACTTATTAACGCGTCATCCAGGAAACTGGCTTCAAGATTTTCTACTGACAAAGGTTTTATTTCATCTTCGTTAGGAACCTCTATAATGGTTGGCGTTGTAACACTAAGCATTGCCGAAGCATCGGACATCTTATAATGAGTATAGTCAATATCCTCATTGCTAGTTAATTTTAGCTTTGTAACAATTCTAATATAATAATTCGTATTTTCATCCAATCCCTCAACTTCAGATTTTAATAATGTTAAGTCATCGAGTTTTTTTATATTATAAAATAGTACTTTGTCAGCTCTTAGCGCCTGTTGCTCTGTTGAAGTTAATGTAATATCCCGAACGATTGGATCTCTATCAATCAATGTATATTCATATTCCAACGGATTTGGATTCAATAAATCTCCATCTAGCAAATTAAGGTCAAGTATCTTTTGTCTGTCTTGTGAAATATACACACCATAATACAACTCATCAACTACCTTATCTACTGGTGATAACATATACTCTTTATAGGATTCTATGTCTACGGAGTGCCAATCCAAGGAAATACCTACCGTGCTTGCTACCTTGTCAGCAAACGGCTTGTATTTTAATTCTCCTGCTATTGGTACATCATATTCAGTAGGGCTTAATGATAAGCTTATTGGAATTGATGGATAGCTTATTCCTATTTTATTATCGATCATTGTAATTGCTCTTATACGAATGTAATTAATACCAGGATAATTAAAATCATAAGGTACCCCACTTGGCGTAATCGTATATTCATTATCATCTTCATTTGCTATGGTATCAATAACTTCTGTCCATTCCTTAATACCTTCTCCATTATCAATAAAATCATCGAATATTGTAATATTATCCATCCTGAAAAGTTCTTCGTCTACACTATAACCCGCGTTATAATTCCCACCCGCTGGCGTTTCACTACCTGTAAGGCTTTCATGCAACTTAACCTTAAATTGATTGTCCTCTTTATACGCCTCAAATACTTTAATGACTTTAAATAGGTGACCATCCGTCTCAGTCGGCAAATCATTAATTAGGATCTCATAATAGATTCTGTTATCCTCGTTTGATAATATCGTGCCTAATTCCCCTGTAGCTTTGTTATCAGGCGCTGTCCATATTAAGTCAAACTGAGCAACTTCTAACGGATTGTTTGAAGTATCTTCTGGGGGAACAACAAACAATCTATCAACTTTCTCTATTCTTGGCGTTGTTGTAGGAACATTTAAATCAAGTTTTGCTTTATAGTTTAGAACCTGAGAAGTAAGCGCTGTTCCTGAAAAGTCTACAACTACTTGATACACATCCTGACTACTATTTTTCTCGAAAGGTACAGGAATAAATATATTTGAATCTGAACCTTGTTTTGAGTAATAGTGCCTTAGCCACAAATCATCCTTAATGTCTAACTGAGGGCTTAAATTTTTACTATATAATATTTTATATTCAGTTTCAGCTTGGGAACCCACATCATAAGGCTTAATATCTAAGTACGCCTCTGCCATATTGGCTCTTTTAAGCTCATATTCCATATATGTATATGCAAATTTGGATTCAGGTAAATAGGTTTTAAACTCATACCCATCAAACCCAGCTTCCTTTTGAAAGTCAATATTCACGTTATATATTTTACTCGATTCTAAATCTTCCCACTGAATAATTTCAGTTTGTAAGGCAAGCTCTGTTTTACCCTTCACAATATCTATTTTATATGTTTGAGTACTAACATCAAACGTATATTGTACACCATCATTAATGCCTCCAACGTTTGGCACCTCATTTATTAGCCCTCTTACGATTGCAGGTCCAGATTCAGCAGCGACGGAGTCAATTAAATCAAAATTAAAGTCCATATACCCACCATTAACGCCTATATCTGACACCTCAACAATACCTTTAAGATCACTTAAATTAGAAAGTGCTGCATTATAAGTCCAATCCGCTTCTTTAAATGTACTAGGTTGCTTAAACGTAATTTGAAGGCCCGGTTTTGTACCTGGCTTTTCTCCTTCTGGTTGTGAAATTGTAGCTTCTTTATTTACTGCTCCATCAATAATTAAATGTGTAGGCGTTACCTTAAAATCCTCTAGACCTTTTAGAACTTTTATTTCTTTTACTTGACTAAATGGATTTGTAAATGCTACCGGCATAATCGTTCCTTGATTGTAATCTGTTGTCAAAAAATATACCTTGTTTGCTTGAAAATCCCATTTAATAATAACTCTAACATTACTTATTTCAAATGCTACACCCGGATACCTACTACTTGCATTTTTTAATATCGTATACTGTACTTCGTCATTTACAAGTGGTTTATTTTGTATATATTTCCAATCTGGAACCGTAAGTGAATAGTCCATTTCTAAAAAATTCTGTGCTAAAGTTGGCGTAATATTATCACTTGCGTCTACACCAGGGAATTGATCCACCCGATACCCTACCACTAACTTATCATATTGTTGATGAAAACTCACTGTCGTACGCTGTAAATCATCAAGGTAATATTCTAGGGAATAATTTCCCGCTTCTTCCATATCTAATTCAAGTAAAACATCCTCATCCCCTGCCTTATTTTGGATGACTTGCAATGCTGTATCTAATGTATCATTTTTATTCCATTTAATCACAGGGGCAGCTGCCAGTACTTGATTTATTGGATTTATATGAATGATCGTCGCTAACATAATTATAACTAAGCCCATGGATATTTTTCGTCTTTTCATTTAAATGCCTCCACGTTTTGTTTTTAAATTGGGAAATGTAATATCTGCTTGCCATTTTCCTCTATTTACCATACTGTTTTTTTCAAACAATATAAAAATATAGTTTTCGTCCATATTAATATCGGCACGATGGCAATATTAGTTTATAGTTCCAATATTACAAATTGTTTACAAAACGAATAGCAAGCTACTATAAGCCAACACGCGAGCTTTGCTTGTCTTTATGTGGCTAGTTGGAGATGAACTAAATAAAAAAGCACTTGCAGTATAATCTACAAGTACTTTTGTCTTAATCATTTGATTTGTTTTTATGGTATTCAATAAGATCTACTCTAGCCATCGCACGCATAAGAGAAGCGTTTACTCTAGCTTGTGAAATATGCTCTTCTTGCTCCCTACTACGTGTCTCTGCTCTGTCTTTTGCTGCCTTTGCTCTGTCAACATCAATGTCTGACGGCCATTCAGCTGCATCAGAAAGTATTGTTACACTTTCTTCTTTTATTTCTGCAAACCCACCATGAAGCACAGCTGTAATTTCTTTATTATCTTTATAGATAATAGCTATACCACTTGTCAAAGTGGTAGTTAAAGGGATATGGTCGTATAAAACAGCAATATCACCTTCTGTAGATTTAAACATAACACGATTGACATCGTCATCATAAAATGCTTTATCTGGTGTTACAATGTGTAACTTAAATGTATCTGCCATATTATCACCTACTATACGCGACTTAAAACGTCTTGAATATTTCCAGCCAATAAGAACAATCCTTCAGGAACCGCATCATGCTTACCTTCAAGTATTTCTTTAAAGCCTTCAATTGTTTGACTGAGCGGAACATATTTTCCTTCTTTTCCTGTAAAGCTTTCTGCAACAAAGAAAGGTTGTGACAAGAATCTTTGAATCTTTCTTGCTCTAGAAACGACAATTTTGTCTTCATCAGATAATTCATCCATACCTAAGATTGCAATAATATCTTGCAGCTCATTGTATCTTTGAAGTATTTCTTGAACCCCTCTAGCAACATCATAATGCACCTGTCCTACAATTCTAGGATCTAGTATTCTTGACGTAGAATCTAAGGGATCTACCGCAGGATAAATACCTAGCTCAACTATCGAACGAGATAGTACGGTTGTTGCATCAAGATGGGCAAAAGTAGTTGCCGGAGCTGGATCTGTTAAGTCATCCGCTGGTACATATACTGCTTGTACAGAAGTAATAGAACCTTTGCTCGTTGAAGTAATACGTTCTTGCAAAAGACCCATCTCAGTTGCTAAAGTTGGTTGGTATCCAACGGCACTAGGTACACGTCCAAGAAGAGCGGAAACCTCAGAACCAGCTTGTGTAAAACGGAATATATTGTCAATAAAAAGCAATACATCTCTACCAACTTCATCACGGAAGTATTCAGCCATTGTTAGTCCTGTAAGACCAACTCTCATTCTAGCTCCAGGTGGCTCATTCATTTGACCAAAAACCATTGTTGTTTTACTTAGAACGCCTGATTCCTTCATTTCATTATAAAGATCATTACCTTCTCTTGTTCTTTCTCCAACGCCAGTGAAAACGGAATATCCACCATGCTCCGTTGCAATATTTCTAATAAGCTCTTGAATAAGTACTGTTTTACCTACACCTGCACCACCAAAAAGACCAATCTTTCCACCCTTTTGATAAGGACATAGTAAATCTACTACTTTTATACCCGTTTCAAGGATCTCGGTTTCAGTGATTTGCTCCTCAAAGTTAGGTGGTTGTCTGTGAATCGACCATTTTTCTTTTGTCTCAGGTGCTGGTAGATTATCAATTACATCACCTGTTACGTTAAACATTCTTCCTAGTGTTTCTTCACCTACAGGCACTTCAATTGGTGTGCCTGTATCCATTGCTTCCATACCTCTTGTTAAACCATCTGTAGCATCCATTGCAATACATCTTACTGTATCATCTCCAAGATGCTGTGCAACTTCAACTACAAGCCTTTTCCCATTTTTTCTATCAATATTAATAGAATTATATAAACCGGGTAGCTTTCCAGGTTCAAACTTAATATCTAGTACAGCACCAATGATTTGAGTGATTTTACCTATGTTATTTTCTGCCATTTAATTCACTCCTTTACTTAAGCGCTTCTGCACCACCAACAATTTCTGAAAGCTCTTGTGTGATAGAAGCTTGACGCGCTCTATTGTATTGTAATGCTAATTTATCGATCATATCGTTTGCGTTATTGGTTGCGGAATCCATAGCTGTCATTCTCGCACCATGCTCACTTGCAACAGATTCCTTCAAGGCACCATAAATAATACTGTTAATATATTTAGGTATAATTTGATCAAGAACCTCTTCTGCATCAGGTTCATAGTTCATAGGCTCTTCAACTATTTCCTCTTCGAAATTTCCTGCTTCTAATGGGAGCAGTCTCATTATCTTTGCTTCTTGAGAAATTGAAGAATTAAATCCAGTAAAAGCAATATATACTTTATCTGTTTTATTCTCTTTATATAGATTTAAAACTTCATCCCCAATATTTAACGCATCTACATAAGTAGGTACGTCTACAGCATTATGGTGTTCAGATAAAATTTCAAATCCCTTTTTCTTCAAAATATCGCTTCCCTTTTTACCCGCAGCAATAATGATTACATTTTGATTAATATTCTTTTCTTTACCATAGATCAATTTGCAAACATTACCGTTATACCCTCCTGCTAATCCTCTGTTTGAAGTAATAACAATATAAGTATGACGATTGCCTTCTCGCTCATGTAATAAGGGGTGTTTTATATTACCACTCGTCTTAATAATAGAAGAAATAGTGGCATAAATCTTTCTAAAAAATGGTCTTGTTTCTTCTGCTTTAATTTTTGCTTTTTGTAACTTTGCTGTAGAAACAAGCTTCATTGCTTTAGTAATTTGTCCCGTACTTTGTACGCTCGTTTTTCTTCTTTTAATATCTCGCATGGAGGCCATTTTTTTACACCTCTTTATCTAGATTTTTTAATGCCCTTTATACTCATTAATCGCTTTAGCCATTTTATCCTCAAGCGTTTGAGTTAATCCTTCTTTACCAACTAAATCTGTAACAATATCTGAATATTTCAATTCAATAAATTCAATTAAACCTTTTTCAAATTCTTTTACTTTTTCAACTGGTATATCCATAAGGTATTTTCTCGTTACCGCGTATAAAATGATTAATTGATGAGCAACTGGCATTGGTGTGTATTGTGCTTGCTTCAGTACCTCAATAATACGTTCACCTTGCGCCAAGCTATCTCTTGTATCTTTGTCTAAATCCGAACCAAATTGCGCAAAAGCAGCCAACTCGCGGTATTGGGCTAATTCTACACGAATAGGTCCTGCAATTTTTTTCATGGCTTTAATTTGAGCTGCACCACCAACCCTAGATACAGATAACCCTGGGTTAATTGCTGGTCTAATACCCGCATTAAAGCTTTCAGTTTCCAAATAAATTTGACCATCTGTAATAGAAATAACATTAGTCGGAATATATGCAGAAACGTCACCAGCTTGTGTTTCAATTATTGGTAATGCAGTAATAGAACCTCCACCTAATTCATCAGAAAGCTTTGCTGCTCTTTCTAGTAATCTTGAATGCAGGTAAAATACATCTCCTGGATAGGCTTCACGACCTGGTGGTCTACGAAGCAACAAAGACATAGCTCTATAAGCAACCGCATGTTTGGATAAATCATCATAGATAATTAATACATCTTTTCCTTCTTCCATCCACTCTTCTGCCATTGCACAACCTGCATAGGGAGAAATATATTGAAGTGGAGCCGGATCAGATGCTGTAGATACAACAATTGTTGTGTAATCCATTGCACCACTATCTTCAAGGGTTTTTACAATTCCTGCAACAGTTGATGCTTTTTGTCCAATAGCAACATAAACACACAGCATATTTTGACCCTTTTGATTAATAATCGTATCAATTGCAATTGCTGTTTTACCTGTTTGTCTGTCACCGATAATAAGCTCTCTTTGTCCTCTTCCAATTGGAACCATGGAGTCGATCGCTTTTAATCCGGTTTGTACTGGTGTATCAACTGATTTTCTTGACATAACACCAGGCGCTACTCTTTCTGCGTTTCTAAATTTTGTTGTTTGAACTGGACCTTTCCCATCAATTGGTTGCCCTAATGCATTAACAACGCGACCTATAAGCGCATCTCCTACTGGTACCTCAACAACACGTCCTGTTGACTTTACTATATCACCTTCATTAATATTTTTATCTGCGCCCATCAATACAGCACCAACATTGTCTTGTTCTAGGTTTAAAACCATTCCATAGACTTCGCCTGGAAATTCGAGCAACTCACCAGCCATGGCGTTTTCAAGCCCGTGGATACGAGCTATACCGTCGGCAACCTGTAGTACAGTTCCTACGTCCGTTACTTGTAGCTCAGATTTATATCGTTTAATCTGTTCTTTTATGACAGAACTGATTTCTTCTGGTTTTAAGTTCATACGAAGGTTACACCGCCTTTCTATTAGTTTTATTACTTTTCTTGCAGTTCTATTGTCAAATTTTATGAAGTAATTACAAGTATTTATTTGTTTATGTTTGTGCCAGTAACTGTTTTGACATCGCACCGATCATACCTTTCACTGAATGGTTCATAATTCTATCACCCATTCTAATGATTAAGCCACCAACCAGCGATTCATCAACACTTTGTTTCAGAACAATCGTCTTTTTAGTTAACGTTTCGAGCCTACCAATTAGTTCTGATTCTTGATCCTTTGATAAGGGTTCATATACCGTGACATCAACTATTACCACACCTTTATATGCATTAACTTTAGAAATAAAATCTTCAAAAATATGAAGTAACACATTTTGTCTTTTTTTATGAATCGTTAAGTCAATAAGACCTATTAAATCATCTGAGATTTTATCTTTGAAAATTTCGTCAATTACTTTTTTTCTATCATTCAATGAAATTTTCGGATTACTAATGAGTTCCATTAATTCAGTCTCTTCTGATAAGATCATTTTTAATGCAACAACTTCTTGTTCCATTTCATTAATTTGATTCTTTTCTAAGGCAAGCTCAAACAATGCAGTACCATATCGTTGTGCTACTAATTCAACCATGTCTCTTCACCCATTTCGTTAATTGCTTTTTCAAACAATTCATTTCTTGCTAGCTCTGTCATAGAAGCTGCTACAAATTTGCTTGCCATCAAAGTTGCTACCTCTATGATTTCTTTTCTAACATCATCTCTTGCTTTTTCTTTCTCTCTTTCAATGGCTAGCGCGGCTCTTGCATGAATTCTATCCGCCTCTTGTCTAGCTTCATGAAGTATTTTATTTTCTTGAGTAACGGCAGCTTGTCTTGCTTGAGTTAAAATATCTTCAGCTTCTTTATTAATTTCAGAAATTTTAAGCTCGTATCCTTTTTTTAGAGCTAACGCTGTTTCCGTTTCTCTCTTAATTGTTTCGTATTCATTTGCAATCGTTTCTTTTCTTTTTACAAGAATATCTTTTACTGGTTTAAATAGCAGCTTTCCAAGGATTGCAAAAAGCAACAGACCAGTGATCATATGAATCCCCGTTTGAATAAGAAGTTGTTGATCAAATCCAAGAATTCTTGCTTTTTCTGAAACGTCAGCAGTTGTATTCGTTAACAAGACATTACTTGCTAAAAAGTTTTCAACACTACTTAATAAAGCATTCAAAATTACTTTCCTCCTTTCGTAAAAGTGTAAAAGGGTCTATCCCAAATTACACATTTATTAGCCAAGTAAGCTGATATATCTTGTAATAAGTGGATTAGCAAATAATAAAATAATTGCTACGATTAATCCGTAAATACCTGTTGTTTCTGCAACTGCAGCTCCAAGTAACATCGTTCTAACGATATCTGATTGAGCACCAGGTTGTCTTCCAACAGCTTCTGCACCTTTACCTGCTGCAAATCCTTGTCCAATACCAGGGCCTATCCCTGCGATCATTGCAAGACCTGCTCCTATTGCTGAACATGCTAAAATTAAAGCCTTTCCATCGATTTGTTCCATGATAAATCCTCCTTAAATTTTAAATGAATTTTAATTAACGCCAATTTTGTATTATTTATTTAAAACATTAACAAACAATAAAATTAAAGCTATAATCAGCGCATAGATTCCCGTGGTTTGGGCTACCGCTTGACCTAATAACATTGTCCTAACAATACCACTTTGTAACTTAGGTCTTTTTCCAACAGCTTCTGCACCTTTACCTGCTGCATAACCTTGTCCAATTCCCGGTCCGATTCCCGCAACCATTGATAGTCCTGCACCTAATGCACTCGCCGCTAGTACAACTGCCGTTCCTGTTTGATTCACTAATGGATTCGCAAACAAAATAACGATGGCGATTACAAGGGAAAAAATACCTGATGTTTCGGCAACAGCCGCACCGAGTAACATAACGATCGTAGCAGGCCTACCCCCTTCTGGATTGTTCCCAACAGCTTCAGCTGCTTTTCCTGCTGCAAAACCTTGCCCAATTCCTGGACCAATTCCTGCGATCATTGCTATGCCCGCTCCTATTGCTGAAAAGCCCAATATTAATGCTTTTCCGTCAACGTTCTCCATCCAGCCAAAAAGAAAATCTAATATAGCCATGGCTTCACCTCTCTTCTTGATAAATAAGTGCTACTACTTTCTATTCCATAGCACCTGAAACGAAAGTCATACTCAGCATAATAAAAATAAATGATTGCAATACCCCTGCGAAGACATCGAAATAGCCATGAAGAGCAACCGGTATCCCCAACAATGCAAACCAAGGTAAATTCCAATAAAGACCCATAATAATGGTGCCTCCTAAGATATTACCAAATAAACGGAAGCTTAATGAAATAGGATTAGCAAGTTCTCCAATGATGTTCAATGGTGTTAACAAAAATATAGGTTCTGTTAAACCTTTCAACCAATTTTTTACGCCTTTACTTTTAATACCATAGCCTTGTGTCATAAAAAATGTCATAAGTGCTAAAGATAAAGTCACTGCAATATCTGCAGTTGGTGGTCTCATAAAAGTAAATGGTAGCTGTTTGTCTAACGGTGTACTCGCTACAATATTTGGACCTAAAAACAATCCTGAAAGATTAAAAAATAGAATGTAAATAAACATAGCACCATAAAATGATGAAAATTTCGGACCATACTTACCCATCGTTGATGAAGTAAATGAACCAAACGCTTCAACAAAAAATTCTACAACATTCTGTACACCTGACGGGACTTTCTGTGGATTTCTAAAAGCCAGTCTGATCAATACGGCACCAAGAATTATAAAACTACAGATAAACCATGAATTAATCATTGACTCTGTAATCCATATTTCAATACCAAAGATATGAATGACCTTGGCAACATGAATATTAAAATCCATTACTTTCCACCTCCTTTGCATAAAAATGAAATATATATAAAAAGTTACATAATCCCATTATGTTAATTCTAAAAAACATTTTATTGTCAAAAAATGTTTTCATTGAATTTAAGTATCTTCTAATGAATTATGTAACTCTAAACCTTCTCCAATTAGGTCAAAGTCTTAATATATAGGAGTCTTGCTCCCTTATGTAGAAAATTGGCTATATCCTCTTTTCCAATTACACATATAGAATTTTTTTATAGTTCATTCAAAGGACACTTGCCCTCGAGATTTGTTAGATTAAAAATCGCTGTTTTCTTCTTCATCGTCTTCCCATACCTGGAATTCTACAGACCCATCCTTTGGTGTTGGTTTCTCTTTGTAACCTTGCCAATAGGCTGCTGCTTTCATTGACAATAGACCAATAATTACCCCACCAATATTAATTGTTGGTTCTAATGCGCCAACAAAAAGTACGATTAATGTAAGTAAATACCTAATGGTATAATGCAATGTCGCATAACTCTCTGCTGATTTCCTTTTCTTAACAATCGCTTTATCAAACGTTGTTTGCATTAGTTGAATTTTAAGGATAGTGAAAACACCACCTAGTGCTAATCCTTTGCCGTATGCAGCCCAATCATTCACAAAAAACAATCCTATAAAAAAAGAAGCAGCAATTATTATTATTACTTTGATGGCTAGCGCACCTACAATAGAATGTTTTGAATTCATTTTTTGGGAGCCTTCTTTCCATTTGGATTCTTCTTAACGCTCAGTACATATAAATTTCTAAATGCAGTCATTACACCTAAAACTGTAAAGACTAATAAGAAAATAATATTCGTTCCAATCAGTTTATCTAAATAACTTCCTAGTAGTATACATCCAATAATTGGTATGGCCATAAGAAATCCTACTTGAGATATAAGCGATAGATTCTTAAGTACACTATAATCAAATTTCATATAAACACTACCTTCCACAATACAACATTATACCCATAAATGGATTATATGTCTATGCTTTTTTGATAATTTAAGATAATTTTTTCACAATACGCTTTTTGGTGTATTCTTTGACTTAATTACTTTGGGCCCCTGATATGGATGCTAGTATCGCTTTTACTATTCGATCAGAAGCATGACCATCTCCATAAGGGTTTGTTGCATTTGCCATCTGCTCATATGCATCTTTATCTTTAAGGAGTTGCTCTGTCATTTGATAGATAGTTTCCTCCTCTGTACCGGCTAACTTCAGTGTGCCTGCCAAGACACCTTCTGGCCTTTCTGTAACATTTCGAAGTACTAAAACAGGCTTGCCCATTGAAGGTACTTCTTCTTGTAACCCCCCTGAATCTGTTAAAACTAAATAAGATCGATTCAGTAGGTTGTGCATATCTTTTATCTCAAGTGGCTCCAACAAATGAACATTATCCAAGCCTCCCAATAGATCAAATGCAG
Source organism: Firmicutes bacterium HGW-Firmicutes-7 (assembly GCA_002841375.1). Lineage (GTDB taxonomy): Bacteria > Bacillota > Clostridia > Lachnospirales > Vallitaleaceae > HGW-1. The sequence continues at coordinate 151,990 of PGZO01000007.1, forward strand.
TGTTTTTAACTGCAGGATTAGGATGAACTGCATAGACTATTTCTACATCTGAAAAATTAAGCGCAATCTTCTTAACTGCATTACAAATATTAATAAGTGGCTGCCCCAGATTCTCTCTTCTATGAGCAGTTAAAGTTATTACCCGTTTATTTTTATAGTCAATTGTATTCAATTGATTTACAGAAAAGACATAATCATCAGATATCGTAGCGCTTAGTGCATCGATTACCGTATTGCCTGTGACAAAAATATAACTATCTTTGACCCCCTCCGCAAGCAAATGCTCTTTCGATGTTTGAGTAGGTGCAAAATGCAAATCTGTAATTGCACCTGTTAACTTTCGATTCATTTCTTCTGGAAAAGGCTCATATTTATTATAAGTTCTTAATCCTGCTTCTACATGTCCTACCTTAACTTGTTGATAGTAGGCCGCTAATGCCCCTGCAAAGGTTGTTGTTGTGTCTCCATGTACTAAAACAATGTCTGGTTTAGCTTGAATAATAACGTCTTGGAGTCCTTCTAACGCCCTCGTAGTGATTTGAGTTAATGTTTGATTTGCTTTCATAATATTCAAATCATAGTCTGGTTTAATGTCAAAAACTTCTAATACTTGATCTAGCATCTGTCTATGTTGTGCTGTAACACATACAATACTCTCCATACCCTTTGTTTTTTCAATAGCTTTAACAACTGGACCCATTTTTATGGCTTCTGGTCTTGTTCCAAAAATACTCATCACTCGAATTGACATATACACGCTTTCCTTTCTATGTAATTTAATTATTATTTCCTTTGTTATATCCTCAACATTTATTCCTAGATTATACGCTAATATCATTTGCGTTCATAAATTATCCTATGTTATAATGTATTATCACGCAAATTTCTTACCTTTGGAGGTGTTTAAATGAGTATACCCGTCACACATATGAGCATAACTGAAAATGTAACCCTCATAACTTTAATAGCAATACCTACTTCTCAAAGAGTCTTGTCAAGTGTTTTTTTATCCCTTGCTGAGAAAGAGATTAATGTTGATATGATTAGCCAGACCTCTCCATTAAAGGGAACGATTAATTTATCCTTTACGATACCTGATTCTGACCTCTTTGCGGCTATACAAGCTTTAAAAGAATACAAAAGTACGATTCCTTCCCTTAGAATTGAAGTGAATTCTAATAATACAAAAATATCCCTCTATGGCGAGGGAATGAGAACAACCCCAGGTACTGCGGCTAAAACCTTGCAGTTACTGAGCGATAATATAATCGACGTTGTTATGATCACCACTTCAGAGGTAGATATCTCCTATTTGATTTATGCTTCTGATCAAGAAATAGCTGCGAATCTATTTAGAGAATTAATTGAAACTCAGTCCTTAATGTAAAGAGCTTCTTTTATAACAAGAACACGTTATTCAACGTGTTCTTGTTCATTTAATGCTTTTTTCTTCTCTTTTTTTGAAATCAATAAATCAGCAAACCATACAACAGCCATTAACAAAATAATAAGCAGCGCAAATTTTGTATCATTCATCGCAACCAATATACCCGCAATACCAAACCCGCCACTTATACCATATAGCGTAAGGACGGCTTTTTTGTGGCTATACCCTTTGTCAACTAACCGGTGGTGTAAGTGTCCTCTATCGGCCTTCATTACAGGCTGTCTTTTAATAATTCTTCTTAAAATTGCAAAGGCAGTATCAAAAATTGGTAGTCCTAGTACAACTATTGCAATAACTAAAGTAATTGCTGTATAGCTTTTTATGAAACCTTTAACTGATATTACCGCTAAGGTAAACCCTAAAAATGTTGAGCCCGTGTCTCCCATAAATATTTTAGCCGGATTAAAATTGTGTGGTAAAAATCCCATACACGCACCTGCGAGTGTTGCCGTTAAGAGTACTACCATAGGTTCCTTGTAGATGATTGATATAAACATCAAACATAGCGCAGCAATTGAAGATACGCCCGTAGCCAACCCATCTAGTCCATCAATTAAGTTCACGGCATTCGTTAATCCAATGATCCAAACCACAGTTATAATTTTACTCAAATGTCCAAGCACCAATACGCCACCTGGTGCCCAAGGCCAAGTAACGAGTTCTATTGTTGTTCCTGAAAAAACAACTATAAGTGCTGCTAGTACTTGAAAGAATAACTTTACTCTTGCATTTAAATCATAAATATCATCTAATAAACCAACTACTGTAATAAGTATACTACCAATAATTAGCCCTATGTAATCTTGAATTCTAAAGTTCTTCATAGTTGGTGCTAATATCAAAACAGTTATTGCAAATCCAAGTACAATTGCACTTCCTCCAGCCAATGGCATTGGCTCTTTATGCATACTTCTTGCATTTGGCACTGCAACAGCTCCAACTTTAAATGCAAATTTCTTACTTAAAGGCGTTAGTAAAAGCGTAACTATAAAAGCCATACCAAAGCCCAAAATATAAATTAAATTGCTATTAATCCCTGCTAACAAATTCATGTTTTCATCTCCTGTAAAGGATTTTATTGTCGAATTAATTATTGTCCCATCTTACAACCTCAATACTTGCTTCAGATAAAAGCTGAAGGGATAGTTCGTCTGGATAGGCCCCTTTGTATACTACCCTTTTCAGCCCTGAATTAATAATTAGCTTTGAACATATAGAGCAGGGTTGTGCGGTTACGTATATCGTTCCACCATTGATTGATACACCATACATTGCAGCTTGTACAATAGCATTTTGCTCTGCATGTGATGCTCTGCAAAGCTCATGCCTTTCGCCAGATGGAATTTTTAATTCTTGTCGAATACAACCAATTTCTGAGCAGTGAACACATCCCGCAGGTGCACCATTATAACCAGTCGTTAGAATTCTTTTATCTTTAACAATCAATGCACCTACTTCTCTCCTCATACAAGTTGACCGTTCTTTAATCAACTCAACAATATTCATAAAGTATTCATCCCATGTAGGTCTCATATCCATTTTTTCCCCCTATTTTGTTCCGTATAGACGATCTCCCGCATCTCCAAGACCTGGGATGATATATCCATGCTCATTAAGTTTTTCATCTAAGGATGCAATATATATTTCCACATCTGGATGTTCCTCTTGCAATCTTTTCATACCTTCAGGTGCAGCAATTAAGCACATAAAATGAATCTTTTTAGCGCCCTTATCCTTAATAAATTGAATCGCTGCTGAAGCAGAACCTCCTGTTGCAAGCATTGGATCTAAAACAAATAGTTCCCTCTTTGATGCATCATATGGCAACTTACAGTAATATTCAACTGGATTAAGTGTATCTGGATCTCTATATAAACCTATATGACCAACCTTTGCCGTAGGCACCAAGTTTAACATTCCATCTACCATCCCTAGCCCTGCTCGAAGAATTGGAACAATTCCTAATGTTTTTCCATCTATTTGTTTGATTTTAGTTGTTGCTAATGGTGTTTCAACCTCGACCTCTTTAAGCTTTAAATTTCTTGTAGCTTCATAACACATCAACATTGCAATTTCGGAAACAAGTTCTCTAAATTCTTTAGATCCTGTTGAAGTTTTTCTTAACACACCTACCTTGTGTTGAATGAGGGGATGATCCATTAAATGTACGTTTGCCATGACTTAACCTCCTAGGGAATTATCCTAATTTATATTTTTATTTATTGTTCTATTTGTTGAATTCGTTTAATATGTCTTTCTTCATTTGAAAATTCTGTTGAAAGAAAGGTTTCAACTATTTTTTTAGCAACCTCTACTCCGACAACTCTTCCTCCTAAGCACAATACATTCGTGTCATTGTGCTCACGTGTCACACCAGCAGTGTAGCAATCGCTACATAATGCAGCTCTAATACCTTTGATTTTATTCGCAGCTATAGAAATTCCAATTCCGGTTCCACAAATTAGTATTCCTTTGTCGCTTTCATTGCTCAATATAGATTCGCATACACGTTTAGCGTATACAGGATAATCAACAGATTCCTTTGAGTGACATCCAAAATCTATAAACTCAATTTGCTTGTCTTTAAGCATTGTAATAAGTTCTTGCTTTAATTCAAAACCACCGTGATCACAACCAATTGCTATCATTTGATGTCTCCTTTAGTTTGTCAATAATTTTAATAATAATACTGCGTAATTGCTTTGCACAATCACAATACACATCTACTTGCATTCCATAAGGATCAACAATATCTCCAACTTCACCAATATATTCCTTAATTCCAAAGACGCTACCCACTAAGCTCGGAAATAATTGCAACAAATACTCCTTATGTTTCATCGTCATGGTTAAAACTAATGCATCTTCATTTGCATCTATATCATTAAAGTTTTTAGCAATGTGATCTGTAAGGTTTAGCTCATATAGTGCAAGTGCTTTAATTGCATTAGAATGAGCAGGCTCAGGTTTAATTACCGAAATACCTCTAGATAAAACATCTACTTTTAACCCTTTTTCTTCGGCTATTTTTTCTCCGAGCTTTTCTGCCATAGGGCTTCTGCACGTGTTTCCTGTACATACAAAAATTATTTTTTTCATACTACACCTTTTTACAAACAAATCTTTTTATTGCCTGCTGCTTTAAGCAATCTGTTCATTGTTGCCATGCCAATATTCTCTTCTGAAAAAGCTTTCGTATAAATATATTCAATGCCTTTTTCATCCATTTTTCTAAGTATCTTAAACAAATTGGCTGCTATTTCTATTCCATTGTTTTTTGATCCTATAACCATTATGTTTTCACATTGGTACATTTCTTTGTCCTCATCCGTCGAAATAACTGCTACGCTATACCCTGCGACTTCTTTTTCTTTAACTAATTGGTTTATTTCTTTAATTGCGAGGTAGTCTTCCCCGTAAACAACCGCAAGCATCCCTTTGGGCGCATAATGTTTGTATTTCATACCAGGTGATTTCGGAGTTATTTTTTCATGCTCTCCAATTAACGTCGGATCAATTAATACCTGTCCTATTTCCTTTTCTAACATTTCTATTGTTACAGATCCTGGTCGAAGTAAGACTGGAATACTAGAAGAAACATCAAGTACTGTAGATTCTAAGCCTATTTGTGCCTTTCCTCCATCAATAATCATATCAACTAGACCATCTAAGTCTTCAATAACATGCTTTGCTCGAGTTGGGCTTGGCTTTCCTGACCTATTTGCACTTGGTGCAGCAATTGGCAATCCAGATGCTTTAATGATGGCTTTTGCAATATTATTTGACGGCAACCTAATTGCCACCGTCTCTAATCCTCCAGTAATTACGCTAGATAAGGTAGCATTTTTGTTGAATATTAGTGTTAGTGGCCCAGGCCAAAATTTATTCATAAGCTTTAAAGAAATATCTGAAACCTCACTTACATATTTATAAACATCACTTAATTGTGCAATGTGTACTATAAGTGGGTTATCAGATGGCCTTCCTTTTGCTTCATATATTCTTTTAATTGAATTTTCATTTAGAGCATTCGCACCAATACCATATACCGTTTCTGTAGGAAAAGCAACAAGTCCACCTTGCTTAAGCAATGTTGCTACTTCTTCTATTACATGGAGATTTATATGCTCCCCATCAATTTTAACAATTTTTGTTGTCATTTTATCTCCATTGTTCTAGTAAATTCTTACTTCTAATATAGTATTATACCACATTTCTTTATGTTGTCAAAGATGCATAACCTTGCCTCTTAACTTGTCTAATCCAAAATAAATCAACATCAATCCTAGCACAATAAATATCATTAGCTGACCAACGTCATAATAATTTGTATCCATTTTATATAAATAAAGATTCGTCAAATTAAATATTATATGTATAAGAATTCCACTATATAGCGTTTTTGTTTTATTAACCACGTAGCCAGAAATTAGGCCAAGTAGTAGAACAGACATCCCTTGTATTAGTTGAAAATGGAGTAATGAAAATAATAGTCCTTGTATAATAATTGCAAACCAATGAGATCCAACTTGAATTAGTCTACCCATAATATATCCTCTGAAAACAAGCTCTTCGAAAATGGGTATACATATACCAATAATAATAATGGTACTCATTACACCACTTTTATAAATACCATGAAAACTTTCATAATAGGGTTTTAAATTGATATATTCCGAAACACTTAGTATAACACCGTTAATTACGAGTACTAAACCAAACCCTATAATAACAGATAATAGCACATTGGCAAGACCTATTTTATTAATCCATGGAAATGATCGCTGCTTTGCTACTTTAAATGCTAACATAATCATTATTATGGCCATGATCCATCCCAAAAAAATATAGATTGTTTGGGTACTATCAATCATTTTAAGCGCTTTTTCTTCAATTGATAAAGTGTTTGTAAAAAACTTTTTTGACACAAAGCTATTTTCATTTTTTGCTAATTGAAATATTACGAAGCTATATGTAAAAAAAATTATTTTTTGGGATAAAAAAACGACTATAACATATGATATTGCTTCTAGAATACCTTTTATTTTACCCATATACATCACCCGCTTTTATCCCATAGTGGTAATTATTCAACCTGTATGTTTTCTAAATACGCAACAATGCCCGCATGAATTGCGTACGCCATTTTCGTTTGATAGGTTTCATTTTCAAGTAGCGCTGCTTCTTCTTGATTAGACAAAAAACCACATTCGACAATAACAGTTGGCACACCTATTTCTTTTAACAAAAAGTAACTGCCGTTCTCTTTAATATCTCTTTTATTTTTCCCATCTACATTGAGCACAATGGATTGTTGAATGTAACTTGCTAATTCTTTTCCCGCTGTTGATCCATCATAATAAAATACTTGTGCACCTTTACAATTTTCTGTTTGATAGCTGTTTTGATGAATACTTACTACAAGTATGGCATCACTCTCATTACATAACCTTACTCTTGCTTGTAAATCAGACTTCTTTTTATTCGAAGCACCTTCTTCGTACAGGGCATCATCTGTTTCTCTAGTCATAACAACTGATATTCCTTGCATTTCTATAAAGCTTTTAAGTTTCAATGCAATGCTCAAATTAATATCCTTTTCAAGTGCATCATTGACCCCAACCTTACCCGGATCATTTCCTCCATGTCCAGGATCAATTACAATTACTAACGGGGTTTTTACTTTTTGGAAAGTAGGAAGATAATCCTTAACAAGTAGATTCATACTGAGTAAAAATAGAATAAAAATAAGTATTGGTTTAATCCATCTTTTGATGATATTGCCTCCCCTTACTTTTTATACAGTATATTTATCTCCTACAGTAATTATACTTTATTCTTTAAGGTAATCTTTAAGCACCTGCCACACTTCATCTTTTTCCAATCCAAGTTTCCAGCCGGAAACACCTGCTAACTCATACTCCTTTGCAAGTTTAACCTTTTCTTCAATTGACCTTTCTTCCTCAAGCCATATCTTATAAGTAACCTCCCCAATATCATACTCACCATAATATTGGCCTACTTCTTCATTCCATTCTATGATTGCTTTATTCTCTACCAAAATTTCGTATGCCCGGTTCATGCTATAGGCTTTAGAAGAAACTACGACCTCTGAATCGATTAGTTCTTCTTTCCATAGCCTCGTGTAATATGGCAAACCAAGAATTACCTTTTCCTTTGGAACTTCTTTTAATGTATCAGAAATGCCTTTTTTCACAAATCCAATTGAAGCAACTGAACCACTTTCTTTGGAACCAGACCAATGTTCATCATAACCCATAATAATTAAATAATCTACTATACTTCCTACTTGTGTTCTATCATAATGTGCTGTCCAGGCTGAAGGAACATACATATCAACGGATACGATTAACCCTTGCTTCTTCAAGTATGGTGTAAGCTCTTTAATAAACTGAACATAAAATATACCATCTTCTTTTGCAATACTTTCAAAATCAATATTTATTCCATCTAGCTCATAAATAGCTGACAACGCTAAAATTTGTTTTATTACCTTCTCTCTCTTCTCTGTGCTACTTAAAACATCATGCGTTATAGTTGAGCTAAAGCTATTACTGAACAATGCCCATACTTGGTAACCCTGATCATGGGCCCAATTAACATAACTAACATCTGCTATATTTGAAACATTCCCTTCAGAATCACTAAGCGCAAACCACGTTGGAGAAAGCACATCTAATCCTGTTACACCTTCTAACGCATTTATTAACCCGCTATTTGCACTAACATTTGTTACTTGATGCCACGCAATATTAACCTTCCCTTCATAACCTGGAACGGGAGGGTGCGGTAACCATTCTTCTTGTTTTCCGACAATATTCGTTATGTCCTCTATTGAGTTTTTTTGCAAGAAACCGATATAGCCCTCTTCCGTTCGTACCTTATACCATTTTTCATTTTCTTCGTAGATCTTTACTTTTTCACCTTCTGCCAATTTCTTTATATAGTTGCTATTCTCACTTGTAGTTATTCGAAGCTTCACTTTTCCTTTTCTAATACTTCCGTACATGGAATCTCTTTTCACATCATCAATAACTAATAAATCTAATTCATCATTGTACTTAACCTCATAGTCACAAAACTTACCAAGTAAATCTAGTGGGATGTAGGCACTTGAGTCTTCCATTCGAATAATTGGCATATTTAGCTTTAGTGGCTTATCATTAATAAAATAATCTAATTCATTGCTTTTCATTCTCACTACATCTTGAGTTGTTGTGTAGGTCAATGTACTTTCTTTTTCATCCCAATAAAAATTAGGGTTTAAATACTCAATAACAAAGTCAATTGGTAAATAAATTTTATCTTCAAGAATTACTGGATAATGTAGAAGCGCTAATGGTTGATCTTCAAAAACAACATATGTATAGTCTTCGTCAATACCTTCAAAAAATTGTGAAGCATGGGCTTTCTCATATCCTGGAAAAAGCTCTTTAAGTTTTACAAATCCTTTAAATAGAACTATCGTTAGTAATATAATAAAAATGCTAATTATAACTACACGAAATACAATAATTGCAATCTTTTTCATGGTGTTCATCTCCTAGGCAGTTGATATGTTTTCTAATGCGCGTGGTATTTTGATATGAAGGCTAAAACCCTCTAAGTCTGGTGACCCACAAAATAAGGTTCCATTTAGTTCCTTTACTCGTTGTTCCATTCCTAACAATCCATTCCCTTTTATTAAGTCCTTACATCCTATTCCGTCATCAGTAATAACAAGATCAAGCCCTTCATTATTAAACCTTATTCCAAGAACAATATGACTTGCCTGTCCATGTCTAACCGCGTTGGTTAATCCTTCTTGACACATTCTATAAATGGCATCATAACATTTGGGCGCTATCGTTTCTTCTAAATGCTTAGCAATTACTTCAACATGCGTACCTAAAGATGCAATTTCTTGTCCCATTTTTTCAATCTCTTCTATTAATTTATAGACGTTAATACGTGATGTTGTGTTCCCTTCAAAGGACTTCTTTAACTCAGAAAAACCCTCTCTTACAATTTCTCTTGTAAGAACAATGTTTTGCATTGTAACAGCTCTGTCTTTTCTAACCATAGAATAGCTCATGTCAAGCAAGGAAATAACAAGTGTTAATGAATGTCCAATAATATCATGGAGTTCCTTTGATACTCGATTGCGCTCCTTTGCTATTGCTAATTTCTTAATTACTGCTAGCTCTTCTGATAGTGCACGATTAATACTTTCTAACTCATCGTTCTTATTTTCAAGATGTTTTTCTGCATTTAGGTATTTGGTGATATCTATAAATCTAAAAATAGCATAGTTAAGAACATTCTTATCTTTTGTAAACTTTTCTACTTGAACAATAAAGTCGCTCTCTTTGTGATGAATTCTAAGCTCTAAAATGGCTTTCTCTGTATAGTTTTGCTGCATAAATTCTTTTAGTTGCACTTCTATATTATCATAATTTTCAATACTACATTTATTATTTTGAAGAAACTTGTCTAATGTTGAATGATCAAGTATTATCAAATGCTCCTTAGCATATTGTTCCATAATAGCATTATACTTAATGATTTTCATATTCTTGTCGAAAACAAGTATTCCCTCTTGCATATTTTCAAATATAGTATGCCTAGCAATTTTCCTAATATCCAAAAACTTATACTTATAAGAAACATACCCAAAAATTAAAAACGTTACATTAAACATAATGGGCGTAATATCTGTACGTATACCTGCTAATACAAAAACATGCAAAATATTTGCAGCTAATGGCAATCCTAATCCGATCGTTAATAGAACTTTTTTATCCTGTTCCATATCATTGTTGTTTTGATAAAGGCCTTTTAACAAGTACATATATGAAATACCAATTAAAGTGTATGAAAATAAAGTATGAAAATAAAAAGCCGGCCCATATGACTTACTATTCATAAAAAATTGACTAAAAAACAAATGATGGTATTCATTTGTAACAAGTAACCCATAATTGATTGTAGTGATGAATAAAATCAATACACTAAACGGTGCTTTAATCCTTTTTCCCCGTTGATAAAAGTAAGCAAAATGAAGAAAGATACAGCCAAAGTAGCATACGCCAACATATTGTATGATTGTAAAAGACCATGATAAAACATAATTTGGAGAAACAATAACCAATACTTTACCTAAAATCCAAACAAATATTACCCCTTGTAAAGCTAAGAAGCCCCTAGATAATTTTGTATTTTCTCCCTTCAAATAAAAAATTACATTAAATCCAATAGAAATCAAAATAGAGAATATGTAAAAAACCACGCCATACAATTGATCCATATATAATTCCTCAACTTAAATTGTTTTTGATAGCAAATACTACTAGTTGTGTCCTGTCTTTAATGTCTAGTTTTTCTAATAACTTTGATACTTTGTTTTTCACTGTTCCTTCCGTAAAATTCAGATCTTCAGCAATTTCTTTATTACTCTTACCATCTACTACTTGCTTAATTATATTAATTTCCTTAATTGTTAAGTTATATTGATCTATTGCTGTATCGCTAATACACCGCTCATTTATTGTCTGCATAACACCTGACCGTAATGAATTAACGACACTTCTATGCATAACATAAAGATCATGTACAACACTTTTCACTGCGAGCACTAGCGCTTCCGGTTTAATATCCTTTACCAGATAACCATCAGCTCCTTTTTCCATTGCATTAAAAATTGTTTCTTCATCCTCAAAAGTCGTAAGAATAATTACTTTTGTATGAGGAAATTGCTCTTTTATCTTCAAGGTTGCACTAATACCATCTAACATAGGCATTCTAATATCCATTAGAATGATATCTGGTCTGACTCTGTCGCAAGCTTCTAATGCTTCATAGCCATTGCATCCACCGTCAAAAACCTTAATTTCTCTATCTTGACTTAACATAAATATGAGGGTTTCTTTCAGTAATACTTGATCATCGACTACCATTGCTTTAATCATTTAATTTCACTCCTTTCAAATATTTTGAAACCGATTGTCGCATTTCCTCTAGAGCAGCTCTAGCCCTTGAAGTTGATTCACTAATTGCAACCTCAATTACTTCATCACGTTCATCTTGCTCCAATAATAATCCTGAAACTTCCAGAAGTGCTATTAGTTCAGTCATTGAATGTCCGAAGATATCATTAATATCTGTCATCAATGCATCTCTTTCCTTTTCAACTGTTAATTTTTTCATATTCTTCATATGTTCTTCGAGTTTTTTGTTTGCTTTTATAAGTTGATTATTCTTATTTATAATACCGTTTTGCAAATGTATCATTTGTGTCATATCTAGAAAGGTAATCATCGTTGCGATCTTTTCCTTACGTTCATCGAAAATGCTACTTACTGTATAAATCAACTGTAAAAATCGTTCATCAACATTAACACAAACCTCCCCAGTAAAATGATTTTGTTCTACTGCTTTGACTGCAAATAAAATGTTATCGACCGAAAGCTTATTATCTGAAATGGATTTAACTTGATCAATAATATCTTGTAAATTATTCACCCCATCTATAGATACATATTGTTTAAAGAAGTCTTTATTAATATCAACAATTTCAAGTCTATTATTAATAACAATTATGCCGTAATTTGCATTACTTAAAATTGAATCAAGCATAAACGGAATTTTGTCATATAGCTGATGTTTAATTGTAAAACTTACAATAATCACCAGATATAAAAACATGAATAATATTAAAACATCAACACTGAAATGCATGACTTCAAAATAAAAAATAGCATGTACAAATAAATCAAATCCAAGTACCGCTAAAAAACAAAATTTTTCTTTCGTTCTATTGATTCCTTCTTTCTTTAAATTATACCAAACGAAAGCTGCCAGTCCTATAATTAAATATATAACTACCAGTGTACCATATATATAGCGAAGCTTTAGTGACAGGTCGCTATTTCCATTAACAACCGCCAAAATTAATAGAAAAAAGCAAACCACAGGAATAATTCTTAATAGACTCGATTGTTTTTTACTCATTGGTTTTTTTACGCTGTAGCTATATGCAAACAAAAAAATATAATATCCAACAAATATCAATGGTACTTCCTTTAAATAAGAAATCCTTACGCTAACTTCACTGTTTATTACGATATATTGAAGCAACATTCCTACCAACCAGAGGAGCAGTAATATATGCGCAATAATATATTTATTAATATGATAACATGGCTTCGTTTTTACTTGAATATATGCAAAATGAAAAACTAGCAACATCGTTGATGCTAGCAATAAAAACCTAATAACAAACAGATGCAACTCATTTTGAACAAACTCCGTCATTTACCTCTCCCCCCTTGTATTCAATACGAATAATTGTATTAAACCATACTTTATTTAAACATACAAGGACAACGATAATCCTACATTCTTCTTAGCCAAGTAACGCTTGATGGCTTGTTCACAAAGGAGACTTTCTTATTAACAATAAAAGCCATTCCTGTTGGAATAGCTTTTATTTCTCCCGTTTTTGTTCCTCTAAAAACCTTCACATAACACTTGCTACACTACATCTATAACATAAATTTTATGTTACCGTTTATTTACCATCGAGCAAGCTACCAAATACACCTAATACGCTACCTTCCTCTTTGGATGAGCCTCCTACTTTTGAAGCAGCCAATACCTTATCTGCCATTCTATTAAATGGTAAGGATTGAAGCCAAACTGTTCCTGGCCCTGCAACTGTGGCGAAAAAAAGACCTTCACCACCAAAAATTGTATTTTTAATTCCTCCAACAAATTGAATGTCATATTCGATAGAAGACGTTAATGCAACTAAACACCCTGTGTCTACTCTTAGGGCTTCCCCAGCTTTTAAATCTTTTTTAATTATACATCCACCTGCATGCATAAATGATAGTCCATCGCCTTCAAGCTTTTGCATAATAAAACCTTCACCTCCAAAGAAACCTACCCCAATTTTCTTTTGAAATGCAATTCCAATTGTTGTTCCTTTAGCTGCACATAAAAATGCATCTTTTTGGCAAATAATTTTTCCATTGTATTCCTTAAGATCTAATGCAATAATTTTACCTGGATAAGGTGCAGCAAAGGCTACTTTTCTCTGAAGCTGATCCTTATTCTCAAATATAGTCATGAATAAGCTTTCCCCTGTAATAACACGTTTTCCAGCACTCGCTAATTTCCCCATGAAGCCACTCTTTGCAGATTGATTGCTTCCATCTCCAAAAGTTGTCTCCATTTGGATGCCTTGTTCCATATACATCATTCCACCTGCTTCTGCAACAACTGCTTCACCTTGATCAAGTGCAATTTCCACAAATTGCATATCATCGCCATATAATACATAATCTACTTCATGTGCCATTTACATATCCCCCTATCAATAAAAATAGTACCTCACATTGATTCTATTGTACAACTTTAAGTATGCGCTGTTAAGTATCTTTCGTCATCATTCTTGATGACTTTAGTCATCCTTTGACTAAATTTATAGGATTATGCTTCTTTTCTATATGGAATAATCGATGCTAGCAGAAAAACAACGGCAATAATCAATAGTATGCTAATTGGTTTTATAACTTCTCCCATGCCACCATTGTAAAGAATCACCTTGCTTAACCCATCCATTCCCCATCTTTGTGGTAAAAACTCTGCAAATGATCTTAAAAATTTTGATCCCATCATTTCTACTGGCCACATGCACCCACCAATCATAGATGTTGCAACGATAATTGTAGGAAGTATAGCCGCAAGCTGTTGTTGTGTTTTAACAAATCCAGTAATGAAAAGTCCCATGGCTGTTCCGGCTATAACATAAGCTCCAAGAACACATAATAATGCTAGTGTACTCCCACCCCAATCTATATCAAATAAAAGCTTACTAACTATTACTACAAAAATCATTTGCAACATACTTACTATAAAGTTACTAATCAAGTTGCCAATAATAAGGCTTTTTTTTGATAGTGGTGATACAAGTTGTCTTTGCCATACCTTTGTTTCCTTTTCATCCACAATTGTTCCTATTCCAAACATGATTATAAACATCGAAAAGAAAAGCAAGAAGCCCGTAAAGGTGCTTTTCATAGCATCATACTTTACCCATTCTTCTTTTTCATAAAATGAAGAATGGCTTTTAAATGTAGTATACGAATCCTTATTCTCTATTAATTCACCATATATATCTTGGGTAGTTTTAGCAATACCATTTGTAACTAAAACCTTCGAAAACTCTTTTGCAAAATATTTATCTCCAATTACTTCTGCAATGAATCCATCTAAGGTATTCTCCAACGTAATTAGTTCAGCTGATGTTCCTTTTTTATAAAATATAATGGGTGCCTCACCTTTTTCTAGACCACCTTCAAAACCTTTTTCAATATAGACAACGCCCATAATACTGTTCTTTTTTAACGCTACGATGCTTTCCTCATAAGTACCTAGATAAAATTCATATGCTTTATGGCTCTTAAGCCTCTCCACAATCATTTGACTTATAAGTGAATCATCCTCATCCACTATTGCTAATTTGGGCACGTAAGTTCTACTAAATCCAATCCCAAAAATATATATAAATACAAGCGTCATAGCTGTCATAATAAGCATGACTGGTATCATGTCTTTATAATTTTTAATTTTCATTAAGATAAAGCTTATCATGCTATTACCCTCCTCTTCTTACTAGCCTTTAATGCTATCCCAGCACAAAGAATAAACAACACACCCATACCTATTAACAATAGAATATATCTCATATTTTCTTCCATTGGTCTATATTTCATGCCGTTTAAGTAAATGTTAATCGCCGAACCATTTATAGCAATAAAATTGATTTTTTGGAGTGCTTTCGGTAGTATTTCAACTGGAATAAAACTACCTCCAACTAAAGCCATTAAGTTAACAATGCCAAATTCAAAAATATTTGCAATATAATATCGATCCGTAACGAGGGTTAATACGGATACTAATACGCCTAGGCCTCCAACAGCAAAGGCCGAACATAACATAGCAACCAATACCGTTTTAACATCTCCCCACAATACTGAAATAGCAACGCTAGAAAATACAATCATAATGATACTCTGAATAATCGCAATAGAAATAATTCTAAAAAAGTTGCTCATTGCTATTTTGGCAATGGTACTGCCGGAGACTTCAAGTCTTTGTAGCGTAAACTCATTCTTTTCTTCAATTAACGCCTTTCCTCCAATGCTTGCAGCATAGAGTAAAAACATTGTCATAATTGCCACTGAATAATATTGAAAGCTGGTCAGTGAATCCTCTCCTGTAACTTCCCTTACTGCAATATTAACTTTCTCCGTCGTTTGATCTTGTATTAATTTAGTAAATTTATCGATTTGCTCTTGCTCAAATCCATTCCCAATGATTGAATTAATTAATACCGTCTTCTTTGCAATATTAGCATTCATAGCCTCAGAAAAACGACCAATGATCATTTCTACCATGTCTGCTGAAAATTGCTTTTCTGAATTTTTAACTATTTCTATTGCAACTGTATTTCTACCTGGCGTTGTAAGGCTAATAAGCGCGTCATAAACAAAATTTCTAGGTAAAAAAATGATGGCAGAAGCTTTATTTTCTTTTAGCAACTGTTCTCCTGTTTCTTTATCTACAATTGTATAGTTAAGAATTTCTTTAATCTCTTTATTCTCCATAAATTCTTCAAAAAAGATCTTTTCTGGATCTATCCCTTCAACATCAAAATCACCTTTGAAATCTCCTAAGAAACCTGATTCAAATATTCCCTTATATTTATCAAGTTCAAGTTCGTAATTATATTCCTTTACAATTGCAACTTCATATACTTGAATATCGTTATCATTATCTTCCTCTGAAAAGACACCCTTGAGCGCAGCACCCAATATTGACATGAGCACGATTGGCATTATTAGAATAATTGCTAGGGTTTTCTTATCATAAAGGATATTTTTAATATCTTTTATAATCAAATTGAGCATCATATCCTCCTTAATCCCTTAAAATACGCCCTGTTAATTGCAAGAATACTGTTTCCAAATTAGCCTCAACAATATCCATGGAATGAATGTCTGCACCATCATCATTCAATAAATCTACTATATCTTTAAATAATTTTTTATCTTGCGTTGCTTTCACTACAATTTCTTCTTCGAGCAGGGATACTGATATAACACAATTAAGGAGCTCTATTTTTTTTAGTACCTCTTGGGAATAATTTTCAAGTTTAAGTTTAATATCTCTAGTCGTATTATACTGCTTAATAAGTTGTTCTTTTGTACCCTCGGCAATAATCTTACCTTGATCCATAATACAAATCCTATTACACAAGTACTCAACTTCTTCCATATAATGACTTGTATATATTACAGTCATTCCTTTCTTATTTAACCCAATAACCGTATCTAATATATGTTTTCTAGATTGAGGATCAATTCCTACCGTAGGTTCATCCATTATGATTAACTCTGGGTCATGAAGCAAGGCAACTCCGATATTTAGCCTTCTTTTCATTCCTCCTGAATACGTCTTTACCTTATCCTTTAAGCGATCCTTTATACCAATTATATCTGATATTTCCTCGATCTTATCCTTTAACTTTTTTCCCTTTAATCCATACGCTCTCCCCCAAAACAGTAAGTTTTCTTTACCTGACAACATGGGGTATAGCGCAATTTCTTGTGGAACATAGCCTAGACTTTCTTGAATAACCTTTGGCTTTTTTATAATACTCGTATCTGCATAAAGGATTTCACCTGTGTCTGGTTGTATTAGCGTTGAAATCATAGAAATCGTTGTAGATTTTCCCGCTCCGTTTGGTCCAAGTAACCCAAGGATTTCCCCTTTATTCAACGTAAAGCTAATCCCGTCCACTGCTTTAATCTTTTTAAATTGTTTTGATATATTTTGAACCTTTAATAATTCCATATTTACCTCCTAAGGTATAGTCTTATCTAAAAAATATTTTCTGGAAATATGGATTTCTGGTCAAAGTCATTCATATTAATCCATTGATCCTCTTTAACAGTTGGAAATTCAAATACCTGCTCTTCTCCAAGATTTGAGTGTACCGTACTGAACAAAATTTCTACTGAACGTGGTTCTCCTTTTTTAGGACTTATCCAACCTAGATTTATTTCATATTCTTCTTTAATTAACCTTCCATCAAAATCAACATATGCAATTCCTTTAAATCCTTCTAATACCAACCTTGAAATATATCCTTCAATTGTAGAAAGGATTTCTTCTACATCTTCTTGATCAACTTCTTGTTCTTTAAAACCTTCTCTCAAAAATGTTTCAATAATATCTTGATCTTTGATAACGCTAATCATCTCATCCCCTACTGCTTTCAATTGCTCTTCAGAAGCATCGATTGAATAGGTTGTTGTTTTAATTTGACCTTCCTCCGTTAATACGTAAGTTTTCTTGCCTTTTAATACATCTTCTTGCTTAAGTAATTCATTCCACTTTTCTAAAACAGGTTTGATTATTTCTTGGCAAACATCCTCACTAATCCTGTTGCTTTTTTCTTGATCAAGGTCCTCTGGATTAAAAGAAATATATCCATTGATAATTGGCATTTTCATATACATGTTCGACCCATCAATATAAAATTTGCTGTCAAACCCCATCCCCCCAAAATTATAATAGGACTTTACAATAACTTTATTTGATTCACTTGAAGCATCATATTGTGCACTCATATCAAATTCAATTTGGTCAAAATAACTTAAGTCTCTTATTTGGGTATCTGTTAACCCTTCTGAAACAAAATCAATCTTTGTTCTTACATTCACTTGAATTTTACCCTTTTCTATACTATTTGTTTCCTCTAGCGCTTTTTTATAGTTACTTAAATCGTCAGATGAACACCCCGTTAATAGTAATACTAAAGCTAAAACCAACCAAATTCTTTTCATTTAATACTCACTCCTTTAAGCTTTTGATGTTAATAGAATACCACAAGCTTATGCTTCAATCTTCTCTCTTAGGTCACTATCTATGCGTTACTTTTAGCACGATTATAACTTATTCTTTACTGCAAACAGTGCCAACTGAGTTCTGTCTCTAAACGCTAGCTTGTCAAGTACTCTTGTAATATTGTTTTTTACCGTTCCTTCACTAATATATAGTTCATCAGATATTTCCTTGTTATTCTTTCCTTCACCAAGCAAATGGCATATATCCTTTTCTCTTCCTGTCAAGAATTCTACTCTTTCATCAAATACAAGCTCTTCATAGCTTGATGAGGTTAATCGCTCAACTACTCTTGTAGCTACGTCTGCATTAATAAGCGTTCCTCCTGAGTATACCTTTCTTATTGCATTTACAATTTCATCTGGTGTTGCATCCTTGAGCAAATACCCTGATGCACCATTTTTTAACGATCCAAATATGTATGCATCATCATTAAATGTTGTTAACATAATGATTTTAATATTATCATACTGTTCTTTGATTTTTAATGTAGCTTCAACTCCATCCATTTTAGGCATTCGTATATCCATTAAAATAATGTCTAACGCTTCCTTATCACACCATCTAACAGCTTCAACGCCATTTGCTGCTACACAAACAACTTGAAAATCAACTTCCTGTGATAAAATCATGGAAAGTCCTTGTACAATTAAATCTTGATCATCAACAATCATTAATCGAATCATTTTACCCCTCCTGCTCATATGGTAAACTTCCTGATATTAAAAAGCCTTTCTTACTTTCAAAGGTTATCGTTCCTCCGAGTAGTGCAACCCGCTCCGTCATACCATTTAATCCATTCCCTTTTATGAAATTGTTGCAGCCTCTACCATTATCTTCAATATTAAATAATACCGCTTCCTCTTGATAGGTAATTACAGCTTTTATCTTAGATGCGCTACCGTGTCTAATAGCGTTTGTTAATGCCTCTTGTATAATACGATATAAGGTAATACCTACATCTGGTTTAACACGCTTGTCTCCAATAATTTCACAGTCAATCTCCGTTTGGGTTTTTTTTGAGAATTCTTCTGTTAACTCATATAAAGATGTATTTGTCCACTCAATATCATTTTCATTCTTCAAAGTATTTAATATTTGTCTTACTTTTGATAAGCTTTCTCTAGCTGACTTTTTTGCATTATCTAACGTAGCCATTCCTTGTATAAGATTATTGTCGTTGAAAAATCTTGTAGTCATTTCCATTTGCATAATAAGACCGGTCATATCATGCCCTAAAGTATCATGTAAATCCCTTGCAATCTTCGAACGTTCCTCTACCATTGTCAATTGTTTAATTTCATTAGAATATTTCTGCAGTTGCTTGTGTGTTTGCAAAAGTTCTTCGTAGAGTTGCTTTGTTTTACTATTCTCTTCTCTATAACCCTTCGAAAAAATAGCAACTAGTAAAACAAGCATTTGAACAGTCAAGAAGAAAACAAACATTGCAATATTAGCGGAACTTGGTTGTATGGTTAGTAGCACTATAAATTTTACAGTTGAAGCAACTGAAAGGACAACACTTAATATTAAACCTGCTTTTTTATCATAATTAAACACAACATACATTAGCATAAGAATATATATGGAATGGAAGAAATAGTCTATTGCAAATTTAGAATTTATTTCTATAATCATTAAAACTACAACTGATAAAATTATTAGCGCAAATTGAATCGCTCTTTTTTTATATATAATTTGAATAACTATGCAACTAATATAGATGAGGATTAAAGACATTAGTATCGTCTTTCTACGCCCGAAAGGTTCTTCGAAGAAATAACCAAGAACCAATAAAGCTATAGATATTATGACATATATAGCTGAAATTAATTTACCTCTATGATTTGGCATATCATTTCTCCTCCCCTTATCACTTTCAACTAATGCCATTGTACCAAAATAAAAAAATCTTCTCAACATTATTATTGAGAAGATCATTCCTTGCCTAGTTAAGCCAATCCCCTACTAGCTCTTCAAAAGAACTACTAATAACTCTGGCATCGGAAATATCAGGCTTTAATATCGTATTATCTCTATTAATACGTGCTAAATTAAAATCTATTTCAACCTCTATTTCTTCCAAGCCTAATACGCCAACGATTTTCCTAATCTCAAGCCCTTCATCAATAAAAATCTTCATTTTTATATCTTGAACTTTATTACCCAAGTTACTTAACGAATTGTCTACTCCTAATTCATGTATAATTACTTTTTTATCTAAGCTGAAGGAATAGCAATCAGCAAATATATTAATTGGATACGCTGTGTTTTGATTGATCCGAGTCGTTATATTTCTTTCCACCTCAACTTGCTCCACGTTCAATATACTTAACAGCGCCTCCTTATTCATAATAATCTTATCTGTTGCCTGTTGCTTATTAATTATCAGCTTGTTAAATCCATCAATAGGTGTGCTTACACATCTTACTGTTTCATCTTCAAAGTAATTAAAAACTAAAATATCATTCATATCTTGTAAGCTATTCACTTTAAACTCAATTTCTTTTAAATGCTCAGTAACAGCCCCCGTCATATTAACTTGAAAAATTTCAGACTTACTTTCATCCTTACTGCTTAGTTTGATACTTCCATAAAAATTAAACCCTTTTCCCCCAAAGGTATGTTCTATTGCTGTCATAATCTTTTCTTCATCCGACATTACCCTTGCTAATAACGGTTGCCTACATAAAAACATCATTCCTATAAAAATCAAGCCAATAAAAACAAATATTAGGTTTTCCTTCATGATGTGCTCCTTTCACTCAACATAACTTAAAATAATACTTCTCATCTATGATATTGATTTCATCTGTGTTTTTCAGAAGGTATTTCGCTTGTCCCTCCAGTTTTGTATTATTTAAAAAAGTACCTTCCTTTGAGTTTAAGTCTGTAATATAATAATTTTCTTCCTCATATGTTATTTGGCAATGTATTCTACTAACTCGTTCATTTTTAATTTGATAATCTACTACACCCTTCATTTTACCGATAATAAATGGCGTATTTAGTAATGGAATATTTACTTCACATTCATCAACCCAATACGCTCTTTTTTGGGTGATCATAGGTTCAGATAGATTATTAATAGGACGCTCCCATTGCCACTTCACACGATTCGATTCTTTCTTGACTTTTTTAGGTAAATTTTTTTTTGCTTTTTCTTTTTTATCTAGCTTAATCATTCCCTTCATATTTTTCTCCTTAGTAATCATAGTTGTTGTTTCATTAGTCACTCGTTTCTTTTGAAATAATACCTTAAAAAAAATGATCACTTCACAGATACTTACTACGCCAATAATGACTATTACTTTAATTAATCTACTCGAATGACTTTCAGCCACACCAAACAATTTAGCTGAACACAAGTATAGCGCAGCACCAATAAAAACTTGTAAAACGATAAACATCATTTTAGAATCCTTCGCTACCTGATTTTGCTTGGCTGCTGACTGATGTTTTGTTTTTGTTACAGGTTGTTCGTTATCGTAAGCGCCAATTATATCCATCTGCATAAGAGGCTCAACAAATTGAATATTATCCTCATATTTAATTACTTCCTTTAATATCAAAATATTAAAACTGTTTTCTTCTAAAACCATACGAAACTTATGTACGAGACTTATAGCTCTTTCATCATTTTTATGAACACGCTTTATTAATCTATCTACTAATGATTTAAGTATGTTAAAATTATTACTTTCGTTCTCGTTTTTGCAGGGCACATACACGTAGAAACACTTGTTTTTCTCAGTATCGACGAATATGAAATTTCCATCAAGTTGAAAGTTCGCCTCATTAAGAAAAAATTCATGGGCAGAGGAGATTGTATCTATTAACGTTTCAATAATATTCCTAAGCAACTCATAGCCAATACTATTTTCTTTTATATAATCAAATAAGGATGTTTTTTCTCCTATTGAAAAAAGCACCAAACTATCACCATCATTATTCTTTGTATGCACCTCAAGTATATTCGGTACCACATTGTTTTGTAACATTTTCACTTGATAGTCTTCTACTTGCCCTTCTCCAACCCTTAATACCAAATAACAACTACTTAAATCTCGTTCTATTTCCCATTCGTAAAGTTTATACTCAATATTTTTCATCATATGCCAAGTACTTTTGTATCTATTTGGTTAAATATATTATTAATAAGCTCCTCAATTTGGGTTTTAAATATAAGGGCTAACGCAATAATTATTACGATAATAATTGCAATTTCTATGATCCCCATTCCCCTTTCGTCCTTCCACAAATTCTTTAATAGCATTTATCTTCCTCCCATTAAAATTTCAATGTAATTATGGCGGGCGTTATAACAATAATAAGTATTGCCATAAACATAATGCCCATAGGAAGCACCAGCTTGGTGCTTGCCTTCTCCCCTTTCTTTCTAGCCAAATCCTCCCGCATTGACATTGCTTCCTTCGATTGTTGTTGCATAGCTCCGATCAACAAGTGACTCCCCTTTTTTATGTTTTGCATAATGATAGCCGTAAACCTTAAGATCTCTGGTATTTTACACCTGTGACCAAACGATTCGTATGCCTTAAGTTCAGAAACCCCTTTTTTTAAATCCTCAAGTGTCATCAACATTTCTTCATATAATAGAATTGATTCACCACTTCGTTCTTTAATTCTTAAATAATCTTTTGTAATTTTTTCCCACGCTCTCCCAAAGGTCAAACCCGCGTTCATCAACAATGCAAATTTATTAATACATCCTGGAAAAGCTCGAAGCAGCTCTTCTTCACGTTTTTTTACGCTAGTTTTTAATTCATACCTCTTTAACAAGAAAAATATATAAGAGATGCATAGTCCAATCAAAATTATTGATAAACTCCCGACTTTCTTCTCACCATCGTACCATTTAGCTACCGCGTCATAATCACTAAAACTCTGAGGTAAGATAACTTTGTTATTTTTAACATTTGATAATGCTTGCTTTGATAATAACTCCTTAATACGCTCCGCTAGCTGTTGTTTTTTAATCTCCGTACTTAAAGATTTCTTATATAAGTTGATTGTATATTGAACAAGCTTTTTTTCTCCATAACAATCTATTGTTGCCTTTAAAGTAACAGTTTCACCTTCCTTATTCAAATTATTATATCTAATCTCTCCATTATTAAGTAATAACTTATCGTTACTGCTCTCCCATCTAATTGCTACTTTTTCCGATAACATGATGGGCAAAAATAACGGTTGATTAACATGTTGAAGAGATAGGTTGTTTTGTAGTATTAGTTCTGGTAACTCATGAATTATTTTATCGAGCTCATCTTTTATTTGTAGTTTTGTTGGGCTTTTTTCTGGAACAACAATAGTAAATGGTTCATATGTAATTGCATGCTCTTTATTTTTTTTATCTTCCACCTCTAATTCATAAAAATAATGATAATATGAATCACCCTCTCCAAATTCTGATTTTTCAATTTCAGATACATCTTTAACAGTAAGACTCTTGATGTTTAAGCACATAACAACGAGTAGTGTTCCAAAGAACAGTAACAATGCCAACGTTATACGCTCCCCTTCAAAAAGTCTATAACGAACTGCATACGCTCGCTTCCCATATAATTGTAATAGATCATAATTGGGCTTTTCCGAAAAAAATCCTCCTAGTCTATCTAATACAAATAACCCCAATGGCAAATATCTCCAAAACGGATACTCTTTTTTAGAAACACTTAACATTTCATATTTATATCGTTTTTTTGAGTAGGTATATAGCCAAGCAAAACCTATTAAGCTTATCCCTATTATAATTGTCCAAGCCATTACTTACACCTCAATTTCTACAACTTTTTTACTGACAATAAAACTAACCAGATATAACATAAGTGCAACTGTCATAGCAATTCTACCCCTTAGAGAATGATACATGACCTCTAAAAATTCTGAAGAAAATACATGCAAATAAAGTATAATAAAGGGAACTAAAAAGGCTAAAATTTTTTGTTCATATTTCTTTCCAGTAATTAAAACATTAATATTTTCCATGATCTCAATTTTCTCATTTATAGTTGTTGTTGTGTACTTCATGATCTCTACAAGATTACCCCCTGTCCTCTTCGCAGTTATAAAAACATTTGTAAAGTTGGTGATATCTTCGTCTTCCGCTCTAAGTGCAAAATCTAATAGTGCACTTTCAATAGAATCATTCATCGAAACTTTTCTCACTATATACGTAAACTCTTCTATTATGTATGTATCTTCCTCGTAATATATAATCTTCAAATCATTCAGTGCTTCAACAAAAGCCAGCTCCACACTCTTTCCTACACTTATCGATGAGGACAACGCATACAACCCTTCTTTAAACTGTTTTTTAAGTCTTTTCTTCCTTTCGCTTATGAGAATCTTCTTTTGATAAGGTATGTATAAGATTCCAATAAAACTAAACGGTAATGCAATCATTAATTGTCCATAAAAAAGCATTGCCAACAAAAAAAATCCACCGATACCCATAGCACCATATTTAATCTTTTCAAAGTTACTCAACCAATATATGTTATAGTTCACAGTCAAGACCTCCTTAAAATAAGCTTTTGATTATGAATAAGTTTATTTTTAGTAGCATTTAAACTTCCACTAACGATATCTCCAATTGAATTTGAATCCTCTTCATAAACAAACAGTGGATTTAAAAGAATCTCTCCATTTTCAATTGCTACGAGCTCTGTAATTTCTAATACCTTTCTCGTCTTATCTCTCATCCTTCCTAAATGAACCATTAGATCAATCGAAGAAACAATTTGCTTTCTTATGGCTTCAAGCGGAAAATTTTCTTTAGATAAGATCATTGTTTCTAGACGACTTAGCATGTCTTTTGTAGAATTGGCATGCCCTGTGGAAAGAGACCCATCGTGACCTGTATTCATTGCTTGAAGCATATCTAAAGCTTCTACACCTCTTACTTCACCAACAATAATCCTATCTGGTCGCATCCGTAAGGAGGTTCTAATCAAATCTGAAATAGTTATAGCACCTTTTCCTTCTAAGTTTGGATTACGTGTCTCTAGACTCACTACATTTTTAACTTGATTAATTTGTAGCTCTGCTGAATCTTCAATTGTAATTATTCGTTCATCATTTGGAATATAATTTGATAGGATATTGAGAAGGGTTGTTTTGCCTGATCCTGTTCCACCGCTAATAAAAATATTGTACTTAGCCTTAATCGCCTGTTGCAAAAAGTTGGCTGCATCATTTGAAATGGCCTTCCATCCAATTAGTTGATCCATATTTATTGTTTTTTTTGAAAACTTTCTAATTGTTAAGATTGGACCGTTTAGAGCAATTGGTGGTAAAACTACATTTATTCTCGAACCATCGTCTAACCTAGCATCACAAATAGGTGTCGATTCGTTTACAACTCTATTCATTTTAGATACGATACTTTGAACAACATCTTCTAGCCTTTCTAAAGTTTCAAATCGGACATCAGATTGAATGAGTCTGCCCTCTTTTTCTATAAAAATCAAATCTTTCCCATTAACCATAATCTCTGTAACACTGTCGTCAACAATAAATGCTTGTAGCACATCTAATCTTCTTAATGCATTAAATAGCTGGTGCGAGAGGGCTACTTTTGCATTTGTTTCAATGTAAGCTTCTCTGGACTTAGATAATATTGCTTCATCGATAATGTCAATAATTTCTTCATCTTTTAGCTCTCTTGCTAAGTCAAGTTGACCTCTTACTTGAGCTTTAACTTCTTCTACTATTCTCTCATCCATCCATACTGATCACCTTTCCTAATTTTCTAATACCCTCACCAAAACCGTTATCTAAATCAATCGTTATTCTATCATCCTTTTGAACTAATAATTTTTCTATATAGGGTATTTCACATACAACCAACTTATCCTCCTGCTTATTCATTTCTACTTCTTTTATCGGTTTTGCTGCATTTCTTACCATGATGATGTTTTCATCATTAAACTCTATGCGCCCACCTCTTTTAAACAGTGCTTCAAGCTTTTCATTACTAGCAAAGTTATAATTTGTTATAATAAGCTTCTTATGACACTTCTCCATAAGCAAATCATTTCTTTTGGAGTACTCACTTGTAAAATCAATAATGATGTACTGATATTCTTTAGCATTTAATAAATAATCCATTAAATAAATCCAATCCTCCTCCGCTACACCAATCATATCCTCTTTGTAAATTGGTGGAGGAATGTAACTCATACCTGTTATACGATCTGTTTTTTTAATTCCTTCTAGCTTCATAAGTAAATTCTCAGTTCTCTTACTAATATGGTAAAGTAAATCAGACATGCTACTACTAAAATTCATTTCTAGCATCTTACTATAAGACGGAATCTCTTCTAGGCTTAAAAAGAGTGTTTTATAGCCTTGCAGCGCCAACGTATTTGCAAGTGCTAAGGAAATGGTTGTTTTTCCGCTACCACCAATGGGTGAATAAACACAAATCAATTCTGTTGTAGTATTAGCCGTTGCGCTAACAAGTTCTTTACTGCATAAGGACGTATAGTATGCGACTATTTCATCTACAATTAAGTGACCCTGCTGATACTTATTTATCTTTGGCATTTGAAGTAGCGAAGTACTAATTAAATGATCTACAAGCAAAATTGTAACCTCAATTAATGGCTTCTTCGTCATCTTAATATATAATTTTTCACTTATTAATAAAATATCAATTGGATTATTTTTTAGAAATTTCAGAAGGTTTGATTCAGTAGATAAAACATGGACAGAAAAATGATGGATGTTATACGTTAATAGATAGCTAGCTAGTTTATGTACATACCCTTGATCCCATTCGCAAATGGCGACCTCTAAATTAAGCATTCTTTACTGCCATGGCAGTTCCCCCTTTCAAGTGTGCTTAACAGATAAGACAACAGCAATGTATTGTTATTATAACTTAATTTATATTATATGTAAAGAATGTTTTAATTTTTTTTATTTTAATCATTTATTGTAATTACCTTACTGTATAAAAGTCCCTTTATTGTAATATATTTACATTCATTCTTATTGACACGAATAAATAGACGCTCAATTCTTGCTTGTTCTGCACTTATACGCTAAAATAAAACTCTCCACTATAACACCAGACTTATATTTGTCATTATGATACAATTGATTGGAGGTGAAATGCAGTATGGCTACCACATATAAAACATCAGAAGTTGGAAAAATAATTGGCATACATCCTAACACAGTGCGCCTTTATGAAGAACTTGAGTTGATACCAAAACCCAAAAGGCTGCCAAACGGCTATCGTGTATTTACAGATTTTCACGTGGACCAATTCAAGTTGGCAAGAACGGCTTTAAAGATAGAGGTATTGCAAAATGGTTTGCGAAAAAAAGCTATCAATATCATTAAATTTTCTGCAAGAGGAGATTTTCAAAAAGCGCTCGACCTTACAGAAAGTTATTTGCAACAAATTGAAATTGAACAAAAAAACGCTGAAGAAGCTATCCGCATAACTAGTGATCTTTTTTACGGCATAAATCAAAAAGCTAATAGACTATTTCTCACACGAAAAGAGACCGCTGATTATTTGGAAATTACAATAGATACCTTGAGAAATTGGGAAATGAACGGATTGCTAACTGTTAAAAGAAAAACGAATGGTTATCGGGTGTATACTGACGCTGATATACAACAACTTAAAATTATTCGTTCCTTGCGTTGTGCCAACTACTCACTTTCAGCGATTTTGCGTATGCTTAATGTGTTGTCTTTTAATCCTAAAGCAGATATACGAAATGCCATTGACACACCAAATACAGAAGATGATATTGTATCCGCCTGTGATAGACTTCTTACCTCATTACGAAATGCAGAACTAAATGCTATATGCATAATGAACCAGTTAATAGCGATGAAAACAAAATTTAATACCAACGCTCCACTTTAACACCAGACTATGTTCTGGTGTTATTCTTTATAAGAAAAATAGATTAGGAGGTAAGTTAGGATGGAAACAGCAATTAAGGTTGAAAATTTATGTAAGTCCTACGGCAGCATAAACGCGGTAAGCAATGTGAACATTTCCGTTGATCGTGGTAAAGTGTACGGATTGCTTGGCGCCAACGGTGCTGGTAAAACTACAACCATTGAGTGTATTTTAGGCACCAAAAATTTTGATAGTGGCACCGTTCTTATTTTAGGGATGAATCCACAAAAAGAAAGAAAAGTTTTATTTGAAAGAGTCGGCGTGCAATTTCAGGAATCCCATTATCAAGAAAAAATTACAGTAGCCGAACTTTGTAACGTTACACAATCCCTATATAAAAATCCGTTAGATTACACGGAATTATTAAAACAGTTCGGACTTTTTGACAAACTCAAAAGTCCGGTGAATGAACTATCAGGTGGACAGAAACAACGAATGTTTATTGTACTTGCTTTGATCCCAAATCCTGAAGTTGTTTTTTTAGATGAGCTAACAACTGGTTTAGATTCACGGGCAAGACGCGATGTATGGAAATGTCTTTCTAATTTGAAAGCAAAGGGGTTGACAATTCTTTTAACCTCTCATTTTATGGATGAGGTTGAAGCACTATGCGATAAAATCTGTATTCTTAAAAAAGGAACACCCATTTTTTATGGAACAGTGGGAGAAGCTATTTCATGTAGCCCTTTTGAAAAGTTTGAAGATGCCTATCTGTGGTACACCGATGAGGAGGGATCAGAAAATGAAAGCGTTTAATACGATGTTCAAAACTGAACTAAAGCTTGCTATTCGTGGAATGGATATGGTTATATTTGCAATTGCTTTACCTGTCATAGTAATGGTTATTCTTGGTGTGATCTATGGAAACCAACCAGCTTTTGAGGGTGCTTCGTATTCTTTTTTAACCCAATCTTTCGGTGCCGTAGTCACGATTGCTATAAGTGCATCTGGAATGATGGGCTTACCTTTAGTGGTTGCAGATTATCGCAATAAAAAAATATTAAAAAGATTTAAAGTTACACCAGTAAGCCCCATGCTGATTTTGTTTGTACAGGTGATAGTCAATATGCTTATGTCTATCGTTTCACTTCTCCTTGTATTCGCTGTTGGCGCACTTTTATTTGATCTTCGCTTAGGTGACAATTGGTTTGCTTTTTTAGGTGCATACTTCTTGGTGTTGCTATCAATTTACAGTATTGGAATGATGGTTGGAGCAGTATCTCCGAATATTAAAACTTCAAATTTACTATGTAGCATATTATATTTCCCAATGCTTATTTTTTCTGGTGCAACACTGCCTTACGAGGTTATGCCCACAGTCTTACAGAAGATATCAGATATCTTACCCTTGACCCAAGGCATAAAACTCCTTAAAGCCACCTCCCTTGGCTTGCCCAGTGGAGATATTCTATTCTCTCTTATTATAATGATTTTAATCGCAGGTTTTTGTGCATGCATTTCAATTAAATTTTTCAGATGGGAGTAATGATTTATTCAATTTACTAAGCTGTCTATAAAACTTAAAAAAGGGCTGTCTCTTTTGATGAGACACTCCTTTTTTTATAAAATATGACAAACATTATTTAAAAATTGCAATATCAATGCAAACAAGTATATACAAGAGTAAATACCCTGATAACCCGAGAATACCAATGATGATACCGTTGCAAGCATTGATGCCTACGGATATGTGCCAAGTTGATAAGGCTAAATTTGTTGCATATATTGCGAAAATCCCAATAACACCTTTTAAAACTACACCCAGTAGTAACCTCAAGGCTTTCATAGCTTACTCTCCTACTTATTCTTTTTACATGTATACTCAATTTTTTCAGATATTATTCCTAACTCCTTAGCTTGTTGAATTAAATACTGATATTTAAGTTGTATGGCTTTCACTTCATAAATATAGCTATCAACTAAATCAGGCTCCGATACAAAATCAAAATTTGCATAAGCACATTCTAACGCCTTTTTTACTTTTTCGATACTTAAAATAAGATCCGTCTTATCATCTGTTGGTTTGCTTTTTAAATCACTATCACTATATTGATAATTATAGTTGCTTTTCATAATTTCACGCCTTACCATATTTTTCTTAATTATAGTATAGCCATGAATACAATTATTTATGCCAATTATTATCAACAATATAAGATTTCTTACTAATTTTCATGTTTATATGTACTGCTTGCAAATTTGGTGTATGCACCAAGCCAAGCTAAATGAACTGTCCCTGTTTGACCATTTCTTTGTTTTGCAATAATAAGTTCTGCTTGATTTTTAAATTCTGAGTCTTCATTGTAATATTCATCCCTATATAGAAACATAACAATGTCTGCATCTTGCTCTATCGCACCAGATTCTCTTAAATCAGATAGAATTGGCCTATGATCCGCTCTCGTTTCACACGCACGGCTAAGCTGCGATAAAGCAATCACTGGTGCCTCCATTTCTCTTGCTAGGCCTTTAAGTCCACGAGATATCTCTGAAATTTCTTGTTGTCTAGACTCTTTCTTGCTGTTTCCACTCATAAGTTGTAAATAGTCAATTAATATTAAATCCAAACCCTTTTCAAGTTTTAACTTCCTGCACTTTGCTCTAATTTCATTTACTGATAAACCTGGTGTATCATCAATAAAAATAGGCGCTTGACCCACAACCGTTGAAGCATCAATTAGGTTTAACCATTCTTCTTCGGTTAAATCACCAATTCTTACTTTTTGTGCATCTACAAGACCTTGAGTACATAGCATACGTCTTGCTAACTGTTCCTTTGACATCTCTAAACTAAAAATCGCAACAGATTTTCTTTCCTTTACAGCTGCATGTTGTGCAACATTAATGGCAAACGCAGTTTTCCCCATAGAAGGCCTCGCTGCTATTAGAATTAAATCTGATGGCTGTAATCCTGCAGTTTTATGGTCCAAATCAGGAAACCCAGTTGCAACGCCTGTAACTTGTCCCTTGTTTAAATAAGCTTCACTGATCATATCTAAGGAATCTGAGACAATTTGGCTAATTGTTGAAAACTCTCCGGTCTTTCTTCCTTGGATAATATTAAATATTTTTTCTTCGGCACTATTTAAAATCCCTTCAAGTCGTTCCTTTCCTTCATAACCGTCTGCAATTATTTCCTGACCAGCTTTAATAAGTTTTCTTAAAATAGACTTTTCTTTTACAATCATAGCATAATTTTCTATATGCGCTGATGTAGGTACAGCAATCGCTAGCTTTGATAAATAGTCAATACCACCAACCATATCTAATTGGCCTAAATCCTTCAACTTTGTCTGTAAAGTGACTAAGTCAACTGGTTGGTTATGTTGATATAGGTTAACCATAGCTTCAAAAATAGCCTTTAAGTCCGGTTGATAGAAGTCGTCTCCATCAATGTTCTCAAGGGCAATTCCGATCGCTTCTCTATCCATAACCATGGACCCAATAACCGATTGCTCTGCTTCAATGCTATGTGGTGGTATTCTTTTTATAGATTCTTCCACGTGTAATCACTCCGATTGTTTATTTACCTATCCTTCAATAACCTTGACAGTCAATTCCCCTGTCACCTTCGGATGTATTTTTATAGGTATCGTATAAGTACCCAATGCTTTAATTGGTTCCTTCAACTGCATCTTTTTCTTATCAATATCTAAATTCAATGCTTTCGCTTCTTTAGAAATCTCCTTTGTAGAAATTGATCCAAAAATTCTACCACCTTCTCCTGCTTTAATTGGAACAGTTACTGTAGTAGTTTTAATTTTTTCTGCCACCTCTAATGCTTCTTGGTATATTTCTTGTTCTCTTCGTTCCTCTGAAGCTTTTTGTAGTTTTGAATCATTAATTGTTTTATTCGTAGCTTCTGCACCCAATTTCTTTACAAACAAGAAATTCCTTGCATAGCCGTCACTCACATCTACAATATCACCTTTTTTTCCAAGTTTCTTAACATCTTCTATTAATATTACTTTCATCATTAATCCCCTTTCTCTAAATAATTATCTATTGTTTCTTTTAAAATTTCTAATGCGCTTTCTATTGTATAGTTCTCTAGCTGAGCTCCTGCTACGTTTAAATGTCCACCGCCACCTAGTTTCTCCATGATTAGCTGAACATTTATATCATCAATTGATCTAGAACTAATGTATATCACATTATCTACCTGTGTTAACACAAATGAAGCTGTAATTCCTGAAATATTTAATAGTTCATCTGCAGCTTGAGCCCCAACAAGACTTGGATTAACAATGTTCGATGGGCAAACAGATATTGCAATACTGTCTTTAAAAATTTCCGAATCCTTTACTGCAGTTGCTTTCGCTTTATAGGATGCCATGTCGTTTTTAAACAATTTACTTACACGAATTGCATCCGCGCCACTACGTCTTAAATGTGCAGCTGCTTCGAATGTTTTTACGCCTGTTTTAGCCACAAAATTCTTTGTATCTACTGCTATTCCAGCAAATAAAGCATCCGCTTCTACAGGCTTTAGTTTAACTTTATCAGATACATATTGAGTTATCTCAGTAATCATCTCGCAGGTTGAAGAAGCATACGGTTCAACATAACTTAATACGGCACTCTCTATATATTCAGCAGTTACTCTATGATGATCAAATACCACAATTTTTTTTAAATATTTTAATAAATCTGGATATTCTGTGTAACTAGGTCTATTCACATCGACAACTACTAACAAGGTTTGATCTCCTACAAAGGAAATCGCTTGAGTGTTGTTTATAAAAAGGTCTGCTGGATATTCCTTATCTTCTACTATCTTTTCATACATTGGATAGATAGATGTTGTAATTTTATTCAGTACTATGTGTGCGGGCTTACCAAAGTGCTTTGCACACGCATATACACCCATTGAAGCTCCTAGTGAATCCATATCTCCAATCTTATGTCCCATTACCATTACACGGTCACATTCATCTAATAATTCTCTAAAAGCATGGGCTTTAATCCTTGCTTTTACCCTAGTGCTCTTTTCAACACCTCTTGTTTTTCCTCCATAAAATGATAACTTCTCATCGTTTTTGATTACTGCCTGATCTCCGCCTCTACCAAGTGCCAAGTCCATAGCAACTTTAGCATATTCAATCTTTTTAGTAAACGTATCTTCACTAATACCGATTCCAAGACTTAACGTTACAGACATTTCATTTCCAATATTAATTTCTCTTACAATGTCAAGTATATTAAATTTTTTCTCTTGAATTGCCTTTAAATATTTATTCTGAAACACAATGATATATTTATCTTTTTCAAACTTTCTAATTACTCCATCAATCTCTTGAGAAAACTTGTTTATATTTCTATCAATTAATGCAACTAGTAAAGGCCTTCTAACTTCTTCTATGCTATGAATAACCTCATCATAATTATCAATATACATAAGACAGAATACTGATTTTTGCTCATCATTTTTAATTACCAACGCATTTTCTCTAGAAACATCATAAAAGTATGCTGCAAATAAGGTATCTTCTATCTTACTGGGTTTATGCTTTGATTCTGTCACTGTTTTATTAATACTCATTTTTTTCACAACAACTTTAAATACCTTGCCATCAATTTCACAGTGCTTTTCATATGTTTCGCTCTCAGTTGGATACTGGGATAAATTAATAGAAGCTATAAAATTTGAAATTTTCATATTTAGCAGTTTTGAATCTGGGAACAATGTCTTGAATCCCTCATTGTACCACTTTATTCTACCGGCATTATCCATCAGTATATAAGGCAACTCAAAATTGTTTAAAAGTTGCTTTTGAACTTCGTCTAAACCCAAGGCAAAATTTATAACATCTGACATAATACGTCTTCTATTAAAAAAAACAAGATAAATAGCCAACGAAGTAGATAGCACAAAAAACATACAATAAATAAAACCAAGGGTTGGATTATATAGTGCGCCAATTATTGTAAGTGCTAAAATTATGATTAAATAAAATAGTGGCCATCTAAAATAGCCTTCAATTTTACTGTTTACTCGTATACCTTTTTGTTTCCTCATATAATAAGCCTCATTTCGCCTATAGCTACAACCTGCCACTATGTCACTTTATAAGCTACATATTTTTTGTATGTTTTGTTAAATATCAAAATGTCTGGATAGTAAAGAAAGCTGTGTACGCCATTTTGAATGGGCCTCTTCCGTAAGTAATGCTATCTTTAATTTATTCTTAATTTTCAAGTCCAAGCCTTCATAGGATGTACCTAATTTTTCAGATAAGAAATAAGTAATAATCATAATGTCGGCTAATAGGTCAATATTGTTTTTATTATCTCCTTCATCTGAAGTCATATTAGTAAATACTGCAGAAACATCTGACAACAGTTGACTTTTTAATTGCTCAATAATTTTAATTTTATTTGTTATTTCCATTTCTCCCATTGCAACCCACCCTCTATTTTTTCTCTATCTTTGCACTCTAAATATTATATCATTATATGGTTATAGTGTCAAAAGTATATAGCTGTTCTAATTCTTACTTTTGACACTATAAATTAAACTTAAAGGCTCTGAAAAATCAGAGCCTTTAAGTTGTGTAGAATTAATATTAATCTACTGTATATGGCATTAATGCAATATGTCTTGATCTCTTAACTGCAATTGTTAATGCTCTTTGGTGCTTTGCACAGTTTCCAGTAATTCTTCTAGGAAGAATTTTACCTCTCTCTGATACAAATCTTTTAAGTTTATTTACATCTTTATGGTCTATTGATTTTGACTTTTCTTCACAGAAAACGCAAACTCTTTTTCTTCTTTTAATTGGCTTTCTTTTCTCAAATGCCATTCGCGGACCCTCCTTAATTACCAAATTTATGCCTTGCAGCATATTGATTATAGTATGGTACATTACACAACGTACCGATTAGTTATTAATAAACTCACTCTGATAAGCTATGCTCTCAGGTTGTTAAAATGGTAAATCATCGTCGTCGTCAAACTCTTGACTGATTGGAACAAACCCTTCTGTTGCTTTCATAGGTTTTGGTGTTTCAGGCGCATTAGAACGAGCCTGTCCTTCAAACTTACCACGTTCCTCGAATGATTTTTTGCTTTCAGCAAAATGTTGTTCATCCACAATTACATCAGTACTCCAACGTTTAACGCCTTCTTTGTCATCATAAGAACTAACTTGTAAATGGCCTACGACTGCAACTTGCTGCCCCTTCTGAAAATATTTTTCAGCAAATTCGCCTCTCTTACCAAATGCCACTACATTAATGAAGTCTGCATCAGGCTCTCCTTCACGTTTGAAGCCCTTATTTACTGCTAATGTATATCTAGCAATAGCCATTGGCTCCGCACCTTGAGAATACCTCATCTCAGGATCTTTTGTTAATCTCCCCATTAATATTACCTTGTTCATATTAAATCCCCCTTGTAATGAATAATTATATTTAACACAGCTTATTATAGCTGGATTATATTATTATTCTTCGATATTTAAACATAAATATCTAAGTAATGTTTCCATAATACGAATTCTTTTTTCAATTTCGTTTGGAGCTTCCGCGTCCGCTTCGAAATAAATAAAATAGTAATAGCCTTCTTTAATTTTCTCAATTTCATAAGCTAGTCTTCTTTTACCCCAATCGTCAATTTTTGAGATTGTTCCTCCAAATCTTTCAACATAACCCTTTACTTTTTCTAAGGCTGCATCTCTTGATTCATCGTCTAACTTACCATTGATAATAATCGCTAATTCATATTTATTCACTTTCCTACACCTCCTTTTGGTCTATGGCCCTTAATCTTGTTAAGAGCAAGGATATATTAATTTTAGCTTAAAAAGTATAACATAATCAAGAATAAAAAGCAAGCTTATTACTTATTGTCGTTGATTTTTTTAATATTCTTTTCTAGTTTGACTCTAGGAATCATAACCATATGGTTACAACCTTGACACTTCAATCTAAAATCTATTCCTGTTCTAAGCACTTCCCAGTCATGACTACCACAAGGATGTGACTTTTTAAGGGTAATAATATTACCTACTTTAATATCCATGATACTCCTCCTACTTTTTAAACCTTCTGTAATGTTAATATCTTATATGATATAATAACTTTGAGGTGTTATTATGACAAAATACATGCGTGAACATGAATCTTATATTTTAGATGGGATGAAACTAGGTGATAAGCTACATGAATTATTAGAATATCATAACCATCAAATCAAATGGCTACAACACGAAAGAATGGTTCATTTAATTGTGATGATCTGTACATCTTTATTGTTTATGCTTTCTTTTGTTGGAATGCTAATAATAACTAACTTATTAACCTTACTATTAGTTGTGTTATTGGGTATTCTAACTTCAGCTTACATTTGTCATTACTATGTTCTTGAAAACACTGTGCAAAGATGGTATAAAATATCAAACACGCTAAATAATCAGATCGATATGATTGGAACAAACCTTTATACTTCAAATAAATAAGAAGGCGCCACCCAGATTTGAACTGGGGATGAAGGTGTTGCAGACCTCTGCCTTACCACTTGGCTATGGCGCCAACTGTGCTCATGAAATTATTATATGCTCCTTGATTACCTTTTGTCAACAGCGTAAATTAAAATGACTTAAAACCTTAGTTTTAAGCCATTTCTTTGAGTTGCGGGGGCAGGATTTGAACCTACGACCTTCGGGTTATGAGCCCGACGAGCTTCCAGACTGCTCCACCCCGCGTCATTGTTTAATACCGCTTACTATATATAATTGTATACTTTATTGTATTCACCGTCAAGTATAATTATTATCAATATTGGCATTGTTTATACATTTATCTTTTATTTCATTAACTTTTCAGTGGGAGTCCATGCTCCCACCGTTGTAAGTGAGTCCTCCACTTGTAGGTGAGGCTCCTCTTCCAATAGGTGAAAAAAGGCGCCACCCAGATTTGAACTGGGGATGAAGGTGTTGCAGACCTCTGCCTTACCACTTGGCTATGGCGCCATATAGGAAATCGACTATGCCGAAACTATTCTTTCATTGCTTACTTAACTTTTATGCTGTATACCAATTTTTCCAAAAAATATAAAAAATCGGCAGCCACCTACTCTCCCGGGTCGTTACCAACCAAGTACCATCGGCCGTCTATGCCTTAACCTACGTGTTCGGTATGGGAACGGGTGTTACCCATAGACGCATCGCCACCGAAATGACCCGTAAGGGAATTGAACCCTTGTTACCGCCGTGAAAGGGCGGTGTCTTAACCTCTTGACCAACGGGCCTCATTTCGCAAATCTTATTCAATTTATTGTTTTTTCAAATATCATCAATTTAGAACGTAATAAATTCTAAATTGTTAGCTCCCCGAGTAGGATTTGAACCTACGACCCTTCGGTTAACAGCCGAATGCTCTACCGCTGAGCTATCGAGGAAGATCTATTGTTATTATTTCTATT
>PGZO01000088.1 GCA_002841375.1 Firmicutes bacterium HGW-Firmicutes-7
CGCATAAGCCCTGCTTCCTCTAACATTTTCATGCTGGATGATTTCATCATCCTCTCTCTTTTGTAATCTGGAAACCACCTGTTTTAAGATGAGGTTAAAGTACTTGTAAGAGCAGATATTTTTATCCAGAGCTTCCCGGCTGGTAGTTTCCATTATTTCAAGCGGATAGGCTTTGGCAAGACGCATGATACCCATACAGGCCCTATAGCTCTGGACAGGGTATTCCCGACTCTTAAGGACCTTTTTTATGAATTCCCGGGTGTTGGGGCCGGTTTTTGCTGCCCATAAGAGGAAACGGTCGGAACTCCACCCGTAAACAGCCTTGTGTTCATCAGGCATATGTTCTTCCAGGGTGGTGTACCTATTTGAGGTGTTGTAGTTTCTGGGATAGGCAGCTACCCGTTCATGACCTACATAGACCTCTATGGTCTTAGAGGTTGCCCGTATCGAACAGGGGAGATTGACATAGGAATAATGGACACTGTAAAAGAATTTGTCATAATCCACATGGTAATTAAAGGCAACTTTTGTCTCCTTCCATTGGGCATATTCATATCTAGTTAAAGGTAAGGCCTGCAAGCAGGATTTGTCAATCTTTTCAAAGGCAGTCTTTCTATTGCCTTCCATCTTTTGAAAGGGTCGATGAATAAATTTCTCAAGTTCTTCCGATATCGCCTGGTTGATTTCATAGAGGCTAAAAAATTGCCTGTTTCTCAAAGCAGCAATTATCCTCCGGGAAACATTCCCTACCATGTTTTCATCAGCGGCCTTATCTTTGGCCTTGCCCGCCCTGGCAGGTATTACGGTAGTCCTGTAATGCCTGGCCATCTCCTGGTAGCTCTTGTTTAAGACCGGGGCTACCAGGTCGGATTTGATAACAGCAGTTTTGGTGTTGTCAGGGATGGTAATCTTGGGAACTCCTCCAAAATAGGTGTAAGCCCGCACATGAGCATCTATCCAGTTTGGCATTTTCATATTATCATAAGCATATACAAAAGGATATGCGCTCGCTGGCAGGACAGCGACAAACAGGGATGCT
>PGZO01000033.1 GCA_002841375.1 Firmicutes bacterium HGW-Firmicutes-7
TTTCCTACGAAAATAAACTTGATATGTGACGTCGAAACTTTCATGTTTCATTTTCATTCTAGTTGGTGAATATATTTCATGAAAGGTTTCCTACTGGATCAAAAAAAAATGCAATCGTAGCGATTGCATCATTATGACGTGAGCTTTCCTACGCCGGCATTATCCGGATCAGGTGAAAGGGTCAAAGAATGATGTTCTTTATCTCAGCCAGCTTACTGGCCCCCCTAGCAGTTAAATTTGATTTAATTTTAATTAATGTTAGCACAAATATTTATTTAGCGCAAGAAGAGAATTGCACTATTCCCATTTTTTTAGCTTAAATGTATGCTATCAAATACTCTTGTGATTTTCTGTTTTATTTTATGCCTCTCCCTTTTCTAATAATCATAATTCCACCACCAATAATTATTAACGCACCTATTATATATATAAATGAAGGCATATTGGACTTCTCTTCAGGTGCTTCTTCACTTTCACTTGTAATAGATATATCCTCTTCTCCACCATCAGAATCAATTGTTGTTGTATACATTTCTGCCTCTTCACCCGCTATTACTTTTATGTTCTCTTCTCCAAATATATCATAAAGATATTGTGCATTTTCATCGTTAAAGGGTGTAATACCTATTTGGATATAGTCTTCAAAGGGACCTGTATGTGTTACAACAAACCCTTTCTTGCTGATTTCATCTGCATTATCCTCAAACAGATATTTGTCAATCTCTCTTTGCTTTTCCAATATATCCTCACTAATTTCACTTTGGTCTAGCGTTGAATAAGATATTGAAGGATCCGGTTCATCGGTTGTAGCTTCATCCAATTCCTCTGATTGCTTCTCTTCAATATTTTCCTGCTCTGTTGGCAATGTTGATGGCTTTTCTCCTACTTCATTTGCAAAAGCTACACCAGATGATATTGTTATAAAATATATTCCTAGCACTAGCGTCCATTTAAATTTTGATTTAATCATAAAAAATTCCTCCTATTATTTTTTCATCTTAACTTTAAGTATTCGTCTGGTAAAACATCTATTTATATTTATGCTTCTATCCTTGTAAATTAATATGACCACTCCTCTCTCATCTGGTTTAGTTACTTTGACGAATCCAATTAACTTTCCGTTCCACTTTCACATAGTTAATAATTGGATATCACTAATTACACAAGTGACAAAGGATATATCACTGTATATATTTGGTACACTTCATATTAATATACGTAAAAAATGATATTCTTTATTGAATATCATTTTTACCTTATTAAAAGATTCTTACTCTATAGTTTTGTAATTCCTACTCTCCATACATCTGGACCTTCTTCTAAATAATCCCATTGAAATTGTCCTTCTCGTTCTGCCTTAAATTGATATTCTAATGGCTTGGGATCATGATCATTTATTATTTCCATACTCTGCCCAAGTTTCAGCATATCAAATGTTTCAAATATTCTAAGGTGTTTATCTCTAGGTTCAATTTTTCTCACATCAAGTTCTGCACTAAATTGGCTCATTTTTTCCTCCTTTGTATTATATGCTTATCATTAATATCCTCCAAAAATTTATTTTTATTCACTATATCCTCTCGATACAATCTAATCCAGAGTATGACATGATTAATACTATTTTTTATTCACATAAAAAATAGGACATCAGTTAGTAACCCCTTATATCTACAGGGTTTCTTACTTCTATCCTATTAGACCTTCTTCGTAGCCTACACCTATTTTTAAATGTATGTACGTTGAAATTGTTTTAATTAGATTGTTTACATTCTGATTTTTCTAATATCATCTTTTAAGCGATTAATATCTACAATAAAATCTTCAATGTCATGTTCATGCTCTAACTCATCTGACAAAATAGTCGTTGCCATTTGATAAGTTGTATGATCTTTGCCATAAGTAAATTCTGCAATTTGTTGATATCTTTCAATCGCGCATCTTTCGCCTCTTAAGTTTTGTTCTAAAATTGCTTCAACATAAGGATCAGTAGGTGACTCGTAAGCACATTTCGCAAATTTAGTCCAGTCTTCTGGTGTTAATACAGGTGTTCCACCCAATTGAAGAATTCTATCTACTACCAAAACTGCATGACCAAGCTCTTCTGTTGCATGTAGTAAAAGCTCAGGTTCAATTTCACTTCTCATTGGACCTTCCATTAATCTTGCTCCAATCCAATATTGGTAATATGCTAACCATTCTTCTGATAAAGCTTCGTTAAGCATTTGTATTAATTCATCAACGTTTAAATGTGAAATTTCTCTTGCTGCTCTGCCCATTTAATACCTCTTTTCTTGGGATTACCCCAAACTGTGTGGATAGTTTCGTATTATATCTCTTAATTTTCTAAAAGATAATTATTAAATGAAATCTACGCTCAATATTACAATCATAAATCAATTGAAATGAAATGATTGAGCATAATATTATACGCTAGCTACGATAAGCCAAAACAGAACCTTTTAGGTTAAAATAATAATTATCCATTAGTAATCATTACGTATATCTTAAGCTTTTATGAAATAATTGTCAATAGCCTATTCATATAAATTTGTACTTTCGTCGTGATTTTTTACGGTTAGAGGACTTCCTTCGTTCGGTTAAATTTGCTATAATTGAATTATAAAAGCCGTAACAAATTAATGTTAACTATAAATCCAAAAGGACCATAAAGATGAAAATAAATGAATTTATTGATTACGTTGTAAATGTATCCGAAAAAGAAATACCACCTATACTTCTCAAAGATTTGAATATGGGAATTCATGTGAGCCCCAACAAGCAACAGGATGAAGAAGAAAAAGATTACTATATTATGGGTGAATATATTGAAGATGAGATGGGAAATCAAATTGTATTGTATTTTGGTTCTTTCCGATACTTTCTTGAGAATAAATCGTTGAAAACTTGGCAGAAGGAAATTATTGATACAATCAAACACGAGTTATTACACCATATTGAAGCA
Source organism: Firmicutes bacterium HGW-Firmicutes-7 (assembly GCA_002841375.1). Taxonomy (GTDB): domain Bacteria; phylum Bacillota; class Clostridia; order Lachnospirales; family Vallitaleaceae; genus HGW-1. The sequence goes on from PGZO01000033.1 coordinate 2,963, forward strand.
ATGGCTGGTCAAGAAGATCTTGCATTACAAGAAGATATAGAGGTCTTCACACGAAAAAAATCTAAGCAAAAAAAGAAACAGTAAGCAATTTTAAACATATACAAAAAGTATACCTTATCCTACAAAACACTTGACTTTTCAATCATTATACATTAACATATGCATTAACATGTTTGAGGGAGTAACTTGCCTTGAAAAAGGTATTTAAGTCGTCATTACGGACCTTGTCCCGGCTTAAATGACTAAGTACTACTGTCTAGTGAGACTCAGCGATCTATTTGATTGCTGGGTCTTTAATTTTATACTATTATCAAATGAAAAGAAGGAGCACCATGGAAACTATATTAATTAATTTTTTAGAAAATATGCCTACCATTATGTTGGTTATTATTGCAGCTTTAAGCTTGTTCACTTTAGGAAAAGGTGCTGATTTTTTAGTAGAAGAGGCTGTAAGCCTTTCTGTACACTGGGGTGTTCCGAAAATGATTATCGGTGCAACAATTGTTTCCCTAGGTACGACGCTACCAGAAGCAACTGTTTCTGTTCTAGCAGCCTTTCAAGGAAACCCAGATTTAGCATTAGGTAATGCTATCGGATCAATCATTGCCGATACTGGCCTTATTATTGGAATTGCTGCAATAATTGGTGTATTACCTGTAGATCCTACAACAATTAAGCGACAAGGTAGTATACAAATTGGTGTCGCATTTTTATTAGTATTTCTCGCATTGCCTTTTTTTAGTAAGGGGAACGAAGGCGTGATCTATCAATGGATGGGCTTTGTCTTATTGGCTCTTCTCGTACTTTATATTTATATATCCATCAAATGGGCAAAAAATAGCAGCGAAATATCTCCTGATATTCACGAAGAAAAAAGCCCTATATTCATACAGATCGTGAAACTCTTTTCAGGTATCGCTGTTATAATTATATCTTCAAAAATCCTTATACCCAGTGTTGAAATTACTGCCCTTCGGATCGGCATTCCACAAGGCGTTATTGCTGCAACAATAGTAGCCTTTGGTACTAGTCTACCTGAACTAATGACAGCAATATCCTCTGTTAGAAAAGGCCATGGAGAACTTGCCATTGGCAATATCATTGGTGCAGATATTCTAAATGTTCTATTTGTAGTCGGTGCTGCAGCCTCGGTTACATCTAAAGGTTTAACGGTACCATTAGATTTCTTCTACTTGCAAATTCCTACTATGATAATCATTTTATTGGTATTTAGATTCTTTGCCAAGAGTAAAAATAATCTTATTGATAAAAAGGAAGGCATGGTTCTGTTACTGCTTTATTTAGTTTATTTGGTATTAAACTTCACGTGGCTCATATAAACCTTTGCGAGTATCAGTCAAAGGATACTCCCCTTCCGCATTCATTAGGTTAAAATTTCATTTACCGTGCGTTCACAAGCAACATTTGCCTTGAAAGATAGCTGTACCTTCTTTCAAGGCGATTCTTTTATATTCATCACCAATACACCTTAATTTTTTAACATTTCGATACTAGGAAATGTCTAATTAATCACTTTAGGCTTTCATTTATATGTTATTTAAGGTAATCTTAATAATATTTTAATAATATTTTATCTTATTCATGGTATTATATATATTGTATAATATTGGATTGTTAATTATGGTTGCAGTATCCAATGTAAATTTGTTGTAATTTCCCAAAACATATAGTAGATGGTTAAAGCATCCATATGCTATATGTTCTATAGGAAAGAACAACTAAGTACTTTTGACACTATAACCAATTATGGTTGTAGTTGTCAAAAGTAAGTTGTTCTAATTCCTATACAACATATAGTAGATGGTTAAAGCATCCATATGCTATATGTTCTATAGGAAAGAACAACTAAGTACTTTTGACACTATAACCAATTATATAAATTTATAAAATAAAAATGAGGGTGTGTATATGAAAAAATTATTGAAACATAAGAAGCTTATTATCTTTTTACTTGTTCTTGTTATTGTTGCCTCTGTCATATTTGTACTTAATAAGAATAAAAAAGATCCAGTAGTCACGGCGAATGTACTTTCACTAGAACGCAAAACATTAGAAAATATCATCTCTGTTAAGTCACCTCTTGACGGAATCGAGAAAGCTGAGGTTACGTCTCCTCTAAATTATGAAATCATAGATATAAAGGTAAAAGAGGGAGATATCGTCACAAAAGATCAGATCTTAGCCATTTTAGATAGTGACGGACTTCAAAAAGAAATAACTTCTGCTCAAAATCAAATCGAATTAACCAAGTTAGAACAAAAAGAGAAAGTAAAAGAAATGCAAATTGAATATGATAAGGCAATCTTAAATCTTAAAGAGTTAGAATTAAGCTATGCTCAGAACCAGAAATTATACGAAAATGATATCATTACCCAAGAAGCGCTAAGAACTATAGAAAATAATATTGCAGCAGCAAAAAAATCTATTGAAAGCTATACGGTAGTGGATAGTCAAATAGTATTATCACTTTCTGAAACAAAACGTTTAAAGATCCAAGAACAAGATTTGAATCAAAAGAAAGTTGACTTAGAGAAAGTTTACATAAAAAGTCCTATTGACGGTACTGTTACAAGGGTAAATGTAACTTTAGGAAGATATGCTAATGATACAGAAAACGAAAAATCAATGTTTGTAATTGAAAACTTAAATAAGCTCCAGATGAAGGTGTCTATTAGTGAATTTGATATCGGTAAAATTAAACTTGGGCAAGAAGTAGAAATATATTCTGATATAATGGGAGAAGAATTTGTGAAGGGTACTGTCACAAGAATATCACCTTCTGCAGAACAAAAAGATAATAACAATATGGAGAGAGTGATTCCTGTTTTAATAGATGTACTTGAAAAACCTGATAAACTCATTGCCGGAATTATTTCTACTGCTAAAATTAAAGTTGAAAAGGCCGAAAATGTATTTAGTATTCCTTCAGGCGCATTGGTTCAAGATGAAAATTCTTCCTATAAGTTATATGTGTTAAATAGTGATAATACTTTGAAGTCTATTCCTGTAGAAATCGGATTAGAAACAGATCTTGAAACAGAAATACAAAGCGCTGAGCTTACAGAAGGAATGAATGTTGTTATTAATCCGGATAATACATTTTTTGAAGGAATGATTATTTTTCCAAATGAAAATGGACTTAACCAGTGAAGGGAATAAAACAAAATGATAAGCATGAAAAATTTAAACAAAATTTACAAATCTGGAGCTGTTGAGGTTCATGCTCTTAAAGATATTAATCTGGAAATAGAATATGGTGAGTTTATTGCAATTATGGGCCATTCTGGTTCAGGAAAATCGACTCTTATGAATATTATTGGTTGCTTGGATAGACCTACTAGTGGTCAATATTTATTGGAAGATATAGAACTAAGTGAACAAAAACCCGATGAACTATCTCTAATCAGAAGCAAAAAAATAGGTTTTGTATTCCAATCCTTCAATCTGATACCTCGTACAACCGTGTTTAAAAATGTTGAACTGCCGATGATTTATGCTAAAATAAAATCATCTCTAAGAAAGCAAAGGGCTTTAGAGTTGTTAGACAAAGTGGGACTAAGCGATAGAGTAACGCATCTACCTAATGAACTTTCTGGTGGACAAAAACAGCGAGTAGCTATTGCAAGAGCTTTGGCAAATAACCCGCCAATTATATTAGCTGATGAACCTACGGGAAATTTAGATTCTAAATCGTCACTAGATATTATGGAGTTATTTATAAATCTTCACAAAGAAGGCTGTAGTATCATCTTGGTCACACATGAACCTGAAATAGCTGAATTTGCAAACAGGGTTATCGTTTTTAAAGATGGGATGATTATTGAAGATAGGAAGAAAGAGGGTGTTTCATATGATGTGGTTTGAAAACCTAAAAATTGCATTACAATCAATCCTGTCAAATAAACTGCGTTCTTTCCTTACGATGTTAGGTATTATTATCGGTATTAGTTCCGTAATATCCATCGTTTCTATAGGGGACAGTATGAAAGGGGTAATGGATGACCTGTACAAAGGCTTCGGGAAAAATCGTGCCTATATATATATTGGTCATGTTGAAGATTTAAGATCTACAGATTTCTTTTTTATGGATGATTTGGACCTTTTAAAAGAAAGATTTGAAGATAAGCTTGCATACATAGCTCCATCTGAATCTGTGCAAAGTGATGTTACAATAAACAAGAATACAATTAAATTAAACATGAACTGTATAGATGCAAATTATGACAAGGCTCAAGAAATTAAAATGCTCTATGGTAGAATGATCTCTCAAAGTGATGTCGATAGGAAAAGCAAATCCGTCGTTCTAGAACAAACTGCTGCTATTAGATTATTTGATAAAGAAAATGTCGTAGGCAAGACAATTCGAGTTAAAATAGAAAATAATTTAGAAGATTTACTAATTATTGGCGTATATAAAAAGGAAGTATCTCCTATGTTATCGCTACTTCAAGGTCAAAGCACGACTGAAGATAGTTTCGTACCCTATACAATGCCGTTTCCTTCAAACCGTGGATACTATGGTTTAGATATTTCTATAAACGATAATTATTCCATCAGCACAGTTGGAGAGGAACTCAAATCTTTCCTTGCCAATTTAAAGCATAGAGAGCCCGAAAATTATATGTTCTATTCAGCTGAAGAAGATCAAACTTCAGTTAATGGCGTACTTGGCGGAGTATCTTTAGGTGTCGCTGCCATCGCTGGCATCTCTTTATTGGTCGGAGGCATTGGAATTATGAATATTATGCTTGTCTCTGTCACTGAGAGAACTAGAGAAATAGGCATAAAAAAAGCACTTGGGGCTAGAACTAAAGACGTTCTTTTTCAATTCTTAATTGAATCCGCAACGCTTTCCGCTATTGGTGGAATGGTAGGAACAGCTTTGGGCTTAGGCTTTGTTATGATTGGTGGATTGGTAATATCAATACCTATCGTTATTAACCCAACTTCAATAGTACTCGCAGTGTCTTTTTCAATGGTAATCGGAATATCTTTTGGATATTATCCTGCCAAAAAAGCTGCGAAGTCAGATCCAATCGAATCATTAAGATATGAATGATGATTGTTCTTATAATTAATAAAAACCTCAAGAATAAATACTAATCTTGAGGTTTTTGTTTTCCTCCATTGACAAAGTCTATCATCACCATCCATTAATGTATATTAGTAGTAGGGTTAAATTTACATATTTGATTCTTTATTTACTTACATTTCGTGGTACTACATGAATGCCTTCATCTTTTTTCCATTCTGCAAAAAAAACATCCTCAATTTTTCTTATTCCAAATTTATGCATTTGTTTTATTAACCAATCTTCATTAAACCCAATAGCATCTAAGTTATCCTTTAAAACTTCTCCATCAAGTATTAAATTTATTGGAAGAAATACCGGCTTATTTGGCAAATCCAACGCCTCAGCTGTAGGTGCATCGTATTTTGATTTTTTTAAAACGCTTATACTTCCACTTTGTTCTAAAATTGCAAATTCGATTTCTCGTATAGAAAATACATCTTTTTGTCTTAGGATACTTAGCAATTCATTAATGTCTAGTTTTTCTCTTTTAATTACATTAAAATCGATTTGTCCATTTCTTATAATGATTGCTGGCTCTCCTTCAATAATCTTCCTTGTTCTTCTAAATCTTTGCGTAATGCTTTCCACTGTAAGCATTAAAATTGACCATAATATTAACGCATAAACAACACTCCATATTTTTACTTCTTCATCGTATATTGCATTCCCAAGCAGCTCGCCAAGTACAATGGCTGAAATAAAATCAAAGGGGGTAATTTCGTTTATTTGTGTTTTTCTGATAAGTCTTGTGACAGCAAGTAAAGCAAAAAACCCAATTATTAGCTCTGTACTTAATTGAATTATTGGAAAATCAAACATATCTTTATCTCCTTTTAGACAACAAAATCGCTCTAATGCCTAAGATTATGAATATCTTTCGTGTGTTCCAATCCTTTTGAAATATATAATTGTCCATCCGTATTAATCGATGCAAAGAATACATTTTCTACCGAAGATATATCCTTACTTCTGATTTCATTTATTAGCCAATTTTTATCTAGTTTGAGCTTTTTAAGGTTTTCCTCATATATCTCACCTTCAACGATTAACGGAATTGAAAGCCCCTTATACTCCGTATTGAGTTTAATTTCTTTTGCTGTAATTGGTTGATATTGAGATTTCTTCAGGACACTGATTTGCCCTGTGGACTCAACAACGGCAAATTCAACTTCACTAATATCAAAAACATCTTTTTCTCGAAGCATCATCAATATGTTATCTATGCTGTACCTAAGTTTTCTAAGATTTGCTGTGACAAATTGTCCATTCTCTATCACTACAACTGGCTCAAAAGTAACGAGATTTCCAATTTTTCTCTTCTTAATAATGATAATACTATAAAAATACTGTATTCCTACAAGTAATATTATTGCATATGCTGTAGGTAGATGCTTGATCTCAGGGTCCGCAATATCTGCACCTATAACTGCACCGAGGGTAATAAATATAATAAGATCAAAGACAGGAAGTTCTCCAATCTTTCTTCTCCCTGCAATCAATGTCAGCACCAACGCTAGCAATAGTATTGATATTATTCGAAAGGTTATTATTATATATTCCACAGATTTTCCTCCCTCTCTAACAAAAGGCTTAACGCTTTTAGTAGTTCTACTAAGTTATCCCAATTATACAAATTTTATGCTATTAAATTACCCTAGAAAAAAGAAATCTTTGTAAGTACTTCCCCTAAGCGATTAGTAAAAACAACAAAAATAGGCTAGTATATTAAACCAATGTTGGGTTTAAAGAACCTAGCCTATCTTATGTTTTAGTCTATTCTCGTTATTCGCTCCTGCTGGCATTGTACCAATAGACGCTAATGGTGATGTTTCACTTTCTAATTATTCCCAACTATATTCATCTATATTGCGCGTGTAAGTACCTGCTCCTCCTTCTGCGTAAGCTGTATTGAGGTATTCTGTTATTGTATAATTCGTAAAAGCTTGATAACCAAAATCAACATCACTACCAATCGTCACACTGGTCAGTGCCGTACACTCCAGAAAAGCAGTATTCCCGATATTTGTCACGTTATTGGGGATGGTTATGCTGGTTAATTTCGTACAATTATAAAATGTATAATCCTCAATAACTGTCACGCTACTTGATATTATTGCGCTGGTTAGCTCTGTACAATTAGAAATTGCAGAACGACCAAGACTCGTCACACTGTCAGGTATAGTAATACTAGTTAATTGTGAACAATATGAAAATGTGCCTTGCCCAATACTCGTCACAGTATGTGGTATCGTTACACTTTTTAATTCCGAAGAAAATGAAAATGCACCATCTCCTATACTTGTCACACCACTGGGAATGGTAATGCTTGTTAGCCCCTTACAAGCTGAAAATGTGTAATTGCCAATACTTGTCATACCACTAGGAATTATTATACTTGTGATTCCTTCACAACCACTAAATGCATAATTACCAATACTTGTTACATTGTCAGGAATGCTTATGTTGACTAGTTTCGTACAATACTCAAATGCTCTATTTCCAATACTTGTTAAGTCAGTTGGAAGATTTATAGTAGATAAATTTATACAATCTCCAAATGAACCATCTCCAATACTTGTCACACTATCGGGAAGGATCACTTCAGTTAAACCTGTACAAGATGAGAATACGCTTGCTCCAATACTTGTGATACTGTCTGGTAGCGTGATGTTCGTAAGTTCTATACAACTATAAAATGCACCTGTACCAATATTCTTTACGCTATCGGGAATGGCTATATCGGTTAGTTTCCTACAATTCCAAAATGCTTCCTCGCTAATATCGGATACGTGATCCGGGATAGAATAACTTCCTGTTTTTGCATAGGGATATTGTAAAAGCGTTGTTTCATCTTTACTAAACAATACACCGTCAATACTGGCGTAATTATTGTTATTAGAATCTACAGTGAACTTTGCCAGTTCTGAACATTCATAAAATACATTCTCGCCAATAGTATCTACACTGTGAGGGATATTAAACTCAGTTATTGGATTTCTAAAAAATGCATAGTCCCCCAGATTGGTAACACTCCCTGGGATGATAATCGATATGAGCTGATTACTGGCAAACCCAGATCTTCCAATACTTATTACACTATCTGGAATGATGACGGAAGTTATCGGGGTACCGGATGAGCCTTTGCCACCACTGCCATTAAATGCATCTTCACCAATATGTTCTACTGCAATTCCGTCTATTTCAGATGGAATAATGACATCAGTTCCACCTTCTATATTGTAACGAATAATTGTTCCCGTAGAAGCATCAAATTGAAAATATTCTGCTCCAGTAGGTGTCTCGTCAGTTATCGTAACATCTTTAGTTCCAACAATTCCTGAGACTACATTGGTTGCAGTTACCCTTACAGTACCAACTCCTGTACCTGTTAATAAACCTGTTGTTGATATTGTGGCTGTTCCTCCTACCAATGGCAAAACACTCCATGTCACTGTCTTATCTGTTGCATTGGTTGGCAGGATAGTGGCACTCATCTGTAGATTTTGTCCATTCACAATTGTATTTGCATCACCTTCTCCATTTATGGTAATGCCCGTTACAGCAACTGATGATGATCCACCACTACTACTATTACTACTTCTTCTACCCCCTCCAGTATTTTCACTTGGTACTGTTTCTGTGTTTTTTTCACTAACAGGGATTGTACCTGCCATGATTCCTGTTTTTCCATCAGAGGCGGTAACTTTAGTTCCTGGTGTTGAAACGGTAATATTATCAGCATTTGCTTTAACCTTGTCAATCTCACCTTGACCACTAATATCTGCACCTTTACCATTTACAGTAATTTCTACAATTTTAGAGCCTTTTTCTACAATAACTTCAGAATTTTCGCCGTTTATTTCTGCCTTCTGTACTGTTGAACTTTCAGAAATAATGATTTTAGAATTATCACCTTCAATAATACCTGCCGCAATTTTAGCATTGGTTGCAGTTACCGTAATGCCAGATGCGGTAATCGTAACAGTACCTGTATTGCCTTCAATAATAACATGATCATTGCCATCGACGATAACCTCGCCAATCTCCAATCCGTCTTCAGTGAAAACTCTAACCTGCCCCTTCACACGTGCTATCACAATATTTTGGATGTCAGAATCTCCAATTATTTTGATAGAATTTACACCACCACCACGAATGACCGTTCTTCCTTTAACAACAACACCATCAAGGGTGATATCACCATCACCTACTCCATCGCCTATTATTAAATCTCCTGTAATGACTAGATCCTTTAGCGTTACATTAGGTACATTGATCATTACATTTCCGTTCATATCTGCTGAATATATGCCTTCCTCTATAATATAATTTTTAAGAATGTTTTCCATTAGTTGAGCAAATTCTGCCCTTGTTATGTTTTTCTTAGGGTTTAGTTTACCGTTAGCACCCTGAGCATAACCTGCTGTTACAAGTGCCGCTGTTTCTTTTTTTGCCCAAGCACTTACTAAATCTTTATCTGAATATTGAGTAAGTACACTATCATCTGCACCCGATAATTTAAATGCTCGAGCAAGTACTGTAAAAGCTTCCTCGCGAGTAATATCATTATTTGGGTATAATTTATAATCACTACCAACAAAAATTTTCATTTGTACAGCTTTTGCCATTTCATTATAATACCATTCATCTGTCATCATATCATTATAACTACTTAAAGATGACATTTCTGTAGTGCCAAAAGCACGGCTTACAATGGCTGCCATTTGTGCTCTTGTTAAGCTTTCCTTTGGCATAATCCTGCCCTCAAACCCAGTTATTAGCCCATTACTTACTGCCTTTTCAAGTGCTTCAGCAGACCAATCATTTGGCATGTCCCAAAACGTTGTATTATTGTATTCTTTTTCAACTACGGTAGTGAATGCCGAAACCGGCATCATTCCAACAACTAATACTAAAATTAACATTATACTAAAAAATCTTTTTTTCATCATAAGCCCTCCACTTTCGTTTTATTTTTATTTTTCAGTCCTTATAAACCCATAAATCAATTTTATCTTTCCATGGTACTGATGATTTCATCAATAGTTATTTGACAAAGACTGTCCCAAATAAGGGTATTCCCATTTTCAATTTTTACGCTTTTAAACTTAGCAAGATCCGCAAGTTTACAGAACCTAACCGAATGTAATCTGGGATTCATATCGTAAATAATTTTATTTAAGTTATCGAGTTCTATGACCAGTTTATGATCATACCTTGCAATAACCCTTAGAATTTTGTACATATTCAACACCCCTTCTCCTATTAACGATAAAACTACTACTGTATAAAAAAAGACATAAATAAACTCCACTATTTTTAATATCATAGCAGAGTTTACTAAATCTTCATATTATCGCATGAGATACATTTTCATTGAATGTCAAAGGATACTCGCCGCATTCGCTACGAGCTCGTAACCCCAAATAACAGAAAGCTACTATAAGCCAAAACGCAAGCTTTATTAGATTAAAACAGTTTCAGTTCTATGGCTTTCTTTACAGCCGAAGCTCGGCCAGTTACATCTAACTTTCTGTAGATAGCAGTAATGTTTTTCCTGACGGTGACTTCTGCAATAAAAAGCGCTGATGCAATTTCCTTATTGGTTTTACCTCCTACAAGGAGTACAAGTATATCCTTCTCGCGAGGTGTTAGTAAAGGCGTTATAGATTTAGATTTTTCCCCTTCCATACTTTTTAGGCAATCACAATATTGAGACACGTATACCACAAGCCTGTCCAGATATTCATCTTTTCCGTCATCTCTTTGTAGGTCCTTCAATAGATCAAGGATATATATGCCATATTCTGCAAAAGGAAGTACAATATGATCTGCTTTTCCGATTTCCAACGCAGATGTAATCGCAATTTTTGCATTTTCCATACCATAAAGCTTATATTTTACGGCCGCTTCTAATATGTAAGAATGAAGATTCCCCAGTAAATTGTTAAATTTCGAGAAATTCTCGTGCATTTCCTCGCATAGTACTTCAAGTTTTATATAGTCCCTCTTCAGTAAAAGATACTTCCCATGGATAATATAATTAAAACCCATGCCTTGATATAACACCTCACTTTGTTGTATGTCTCCTGACTTTAACCATTTGGCAAAGCCGTTATCTTCTCCAGTTATACCACCTATATAGCCTGCACATAAGTCAAAGGCACTGCTGAGAATTGGACTATTACAAGCCGCTACTTCTTCTTTCAAATCATCCATGATTTCTAGTGCTTCAATAAGTTTCCCCTGTGCCATGCAAACTCTTGCGAGAACAAAATTCGAACATATTATTACTGAAATCTGCTCCATTGTTTTTGCCTTATATATCGCCTTATACGCGTGAAGTTCAGCGCCATTAAGGTCTCCAGTTTCCAAACAGTATTCCCCTTGTAATAGAACATCAAATCCCTTGCCACAACCTCCAGCCATTTCAGTATAGTACTGAAACATCTCTTCTACACACTTCCTCGTCCTTAGAAATTCTCCTTTTTCTCGATAATAAAGGTATAAGGAATGGGGTGACCCAAAGGTGATAATCTTGTCTTTATTGGCAATGGCTGAGTGTCCATTTAACAGCTTATGTGCATTTTTTAATCTATCACGCATTAAATCAGCATTGTTAAAGCCGATATAGGCGCTAATCAACTCTATCTCCCCCAAAATTTGTCTTTTCATTTCAAGAGATATACTTTTATTATTCAAATAATACTGTTCTATTTCTGATAAAAGGTAAGCACCATCCTCTTGGTTCACATTCGTAACATAAAAACCAGTAAAGGCAAGATATCCGATTGGATGACGGTATTTTATTTCTATAGGAATATCCTTAAATATTTCTACTATATATATGGGGTTGCTATCTATTACTACATTTATACTGTCCTTCTCAAATTCAGCCATAATAAGATCGTATTCTCTTGCCTTTAATAGATATTTAAATCCAGAAATAATATCGCCATTAAAAATGCACCACTCACCAGAACGCTTATATAAATCGTTTAAATTAATATCGTATGGTTGCTCAGCAATGAGATTTTTCAAATAATTATTTAAAATATTATGAATCCTATAAACATTGTCCTGTTCATCATAACGAATAAAGGAATTTCCATAACTTAACTTTCGAATGATTCCTTCAGTGCTTATGTCGTCTGTCGTATATGCTGCTTGCTGTGGCGAAAAACTGTCAAGTATACATAATGATTTTAATATTATTACTTCTCTATTTGTATACCGTAGCATTACTGCTGTTTCAATCAATCTTTCAATACTTCGCCCAGGCTCAAGTCTACCTATTTCAGCATACCTTTGCATCATTAGATATATAGCCGATACCCAGCCTTCTGATATGTCATAAATTTGCCTTGCAATATCCTCAGAAATGTTATAAGAATACAGTTTAAAATATTTCTTTATTTCTTCTAAATTAACTTCAAATAGATGGCTTTTTATCAAATAGCAATATCCCTTAAGCATTAACTCATCAATATTTAGCTCTGGTAATGTCCTCGAGAGAATAAGAATATGAAAACCCTCTATATTCGCCCGTACGATTCGCTCAATCAACTTGTCAAGCTCAGGGGAATGCGCAAAATGATAATCGTCAACCACCAATATGGTATTTGTCCTATAGGTAAAGTCTTCTATGATTTTCAAGACCCGGTCTCTTTGTGGTGCATCAACGGGAAATCCCAACGCACGAAGCTGTTTACCAACTTCCGGTTTGGTTTTAGCCAACTGACTTGTAAGCGATTCCCATATGTACTGAGGAGATGATTCATCACTTTCAATGAATACCCATATAAATTTTGTATTCGTATCGTTTAGAAATTCTCTAGCTGACGTTGTTTTTCCATATCCCATAGCAGCTACTGCCACTGTCAGAGGATAATCAAATAGGTTACTTAACGCTGTACTAATATGCTCACGTTTCAAAATATGTTGTTGTCTTAACATAAGCCACCACCCTAATTAGACTAGTTTATGTCGCATTTTGTATTATTGTATCACATCTGCGTCTAAGAAGGGTACTATTTCTACCATAATATATGTTACTCTCTCCCAGTTTTGTATAAAATAGGGGTTAACTGAAAAATTAAAATACTAATCATAAAAACAAACAGTAAAAACAAAACATCCGAATATATCGTCATATTCTTTAATAACTGCAGAATATTATTGTAATTATTTGGGATGTCAAATTGCATAATATCATCTACTTCTCTCCATTTCAAGAAGCTTTTAACACCCTTCATAAATAATAAAATCAATCCGCCTGATGAACTAACCAATACAATCCCTGCGGCAATTATCGTTAAAATAACACGTATATTTTTTAGAAAAAGCTCTGTAAAATAAAAGACTTTTAGTAACTTGTTTATATTATTATATTGATCAAATAATATAGCTATCGCTCGTCTCATAATCAAATACAAAATAATGGCCACAATCAGTCCCAGGCATACGAGTACTTTCTCTCTAATCATAGCGTAAACTTTTGCAATATTGACAAAATTATAATTTGATGTAGTAATACCAATGTGCTTGAATGCATTCTGAATAAATTCATCAGACATCTCGTTATCAGCTTCCATTTTGACTATAAATGTATCTGGATCATCTGCAAAAAAAGTTACAGGTAAATATACATTTTTATTGTCGTCATCTCCATCCTTTATAACACCTATTATTCTATAGGCCGCCTGGTTTATAATAATTTCGTTACCAATTATATTAGTTCCCCCAAAGATATCAAAAGCGGATAATTCATTTATTACAACATATTTGCTATTTTGTTCTACTACATCCTTTGTAAAATATCCTCCCTCAGACATAGAGTAGTTCATCACAAATGGATATGTATAGTTTGTTCCCTTTAAAATTACCGTATGAGACGAATGAATGGCTTTTACGTTTTGCTGTTCATTCACCTCATACGTCAGCATATATTTTGTTTCGTTTAACTCTTCTAGCATTTCAACATCAACACTTACAGCATTATATGCTTTCGGAGTAATCAATAAACGGTCATCCCATGCTTGCTGTTTAATGATTACAGTAATTAAAAGGAGCGCAGAAAATATCAATACCAGTACACCAATGATAAAAAAAAGAAACTTAATCCTCAAAAAAATCACCTTCATTTTCAATCATAATTGTATCCCCTCCCGAAAAAGGCTTATCACTTAATAGAACAATTGGCTCAAAAAAAGTAAACCCTTTTGTAATGATTGTATTTTCATTATCGCTATCACCAATATATACCTTTAATTTTTCCACATAAAATTCTTTACCCAAAATACCTTTACGTCTTTTTATTTGATATACATAATATCCTTCACTATCTTTATTGATCGCACCATTAGGCAATAGAATATAAGAATCTTTACTTTCTTTTTCAAATTGCAAATCAAAGGTCTCCCCTGCTGTAATCTGATCTGAACTCACTGATACATTTATTTTCTTCATACGATCTTCAGGTGTTATTTTTGATACAACTCCTTCCAATATATGAGAAGAATTACTTATTATACAAGTATCTCCTTGGACAATAAAGTTATTATCAAGAGAAACATCACACTCAATTATAAATTCGTTGCCTGCACCAAAGCTGATCATTAACTGATTTTGATTGACTTGTTGTCCTTTTTTAACGTAAATAGCTTGAACAGCTGCAATTTCTGATGCATAAATCACCTTGTTATTTTCAAAATCCTTCAATGTGTTATTATACTTTTCTTCTTGTATTGCAAAATTACTTAAATCAAAAGTTTTTATTTCTAATTCTAGTCGCAATGCATTTAGTTCATATTGATATTCTTGTAATTGCTTTTGCCTAGTTTTTAGCAAGTTGTTATATTCAACTTTCAAACTATCTAATTCATATGCTGCTTGATCAAGCTCCTGCTTCGCAAGTCCACCAGAATCATAAAGTATATTTAACTTATTATAATCTTCTTGTTTTTTGGCTATTTTGCTCTCTAGTTGAAGACGGTCATAATCCGACTGTTCATCCTTTTTATAAGTTTCTTCTTCTAGCTTTGTACTATAACCCATGATTTTTTCAATTTTGCCATGAAGCATTTCAATATCAACCAATAATTTCTCACGGCTTATGTTAAGTTCTTTAAGCTTTAAATTTATCTCATCCACGTCATAACTTATATAAATAAGAGGCTGTCCTTCTTTAATTGTTTCTCCTTCTTCTACCAAAACCTCCTCAATCTTACCGTTAAATTCAGCATATACCTCTTCTTTGTTTTTATAATCTACATTTCCTGTTGTAAATTCCAACTTACTTAAAGTACCATTTATAGGTAATACAGCAGAAATAACAGGAAAATTTGATGTATAAATTGTTTTAGAAAAGAATATGAGCATGATAAGAATAGCTAAAAATATACCTCCAACCATTTTAATATTTATTTTTTTGTTCATAAAATCACATCCTAACTTTTCATTTAATCCCCGAAAGCTCAATTCCTTTTTCCAAATTTTTTTGACCTACGATTAAAAACCAAAAAGGTAAAAACATATAAATACATGAAGCTGCAAATATAACCCCAATATTACCATCTGCTATTCTTGAAAGAAATACAGATAATGGTTCTTTATAATAATCTTTAATAAAAATAATCGCCTGCTCAACCAAATTCCAATATTCAATAAATGTAAGCATGGTTAATGCTGCAATACCTGATTTCATTTGAGGTAAAACAATATAGACCAACACTTGAATTTTATTTGCTCCATCTATTTGAGCCGCTTCAAAATACTCCATAGGCATATTTTTCAATCCTTGTCTTAACAAAAATGTGCCAAAGGGAGAAAAAATACCAGGAAGAATAATGGCCAAATAGCTTTCTTTTATGTTTAATTGTTCCGCAATAATATAGTTAGGAACCAAAACTGCCTGTAAGGGCATAAGCATTACAATAACATAAACGAAAAATAAAACCTCTTTATACTTCCATTCCCATATTGTGAAGGCATACGCGCTTAACAGTGATATGACTAGATTGCCTATAACAACAGGAACCGTAATTTTTATGGAATTCATCAACAATATAATAAACGAAGGTTGATTAATTAGGACTTCTTTGTATTGTCCAAAAGAGAACTGACTTGGTATTATATTCATGGAAATAAAGTTTTCACTCACCTGATCAAGCACATCAAACAGGGATAATTTTGTTGTATAATTTAGACCTATTTCCATCTCTGTCACAAAGGAATTTGTAACGGTGATGATCAGTGGAAAAATAAAAATGAGACTAATACTCACTAATATAGCATACGAAATCATTTCTTTGGCTTTATGACTCACCGCGACACCTTCCTTTCCATTTTAAATAGAAATTGGGTAATGACCGCAATCATTAAAACCAAAATACTAGTTGCAGTTGCCAACCTCTGATAGTTTAAAGAATGAAACATGTTATTCATAAAATGTTGAAGCATATATATACTACTGTGTGGATAGTTTCCCGTAATCAAATAAATTTCTTTAAACACTTTAAATGAATTAATGATTGACATAATTAAAACCAGAATAATGGTGGGCAATAAATTGATTAATGTAATATGTCTAAAACATTGAAACCTCCCTGCCCCATCTACATAAGCGGCCTCATAATACTCTTTTGGTATATTGTTTAATCCAGCTAATATTAAAACCATATTGTATCCAAGGTTTTTCCAAATAAAAATTAGCACAACCACAAAGAGTACATAAGAAGTTTCCAACCAGTTTATTTTTGTTATACCTACAATACTTAATATATAATTTAAGTAGCCATCGTAAGCAAAGAGCATTTTCCAAAAAAACACCGTTGAGCCAGATGGTATAACCAACGGTATAAGAAATAGAAGTGTAAAAGCTTCTTTATGCTTATTTGCTTTATTAACGAGAAGTGCAATCCCCAAAGATAAAAACATATTAAGCGGTATGCTTATACTCATGAAGATTAGGGTATTCATTAATCCTTTTAGGTATGCTTTGTTCCTAAATAAGTCAACAAAGTTTTGCACCCCTACAAAAACACCATTAACTGGTTGATCAACAAAAGCATAACCCAAAGAAATAATAAACGGCCATATAAAAAATATAACAAAGCCAACTAATCCCGGCAGAATAAATAATAATGTCGAATCAAAGCGCTTGCTCTTCATAGGAATCCTCTATTCGCTCAAATATAACTCGATTTTGTTTTGTAATATATCCGTTACCTCTTCTGATGTTTTAGAGCCGTTAAAGAAGTTTTCTACTTCCTTGTCAATAATTGAATTAATCGTCGTATCTTGCACAAAGAACGTATTGATTCTATCTGACAATTCACCTAAAACTTTCATATAATTATTATATATTTCTAATTGTTCTGACGTAAGTTCTGTTGTCTTTAACTCGTTACCGGCTGGCTCAAATAATTGCCCTGTAATATCTAATTTCGTTTTTTCAGCTAACGCATTTTTATTGACAGGAATACCAAATAAATTTAAAGAAGTTTGCATTTCTTCACTGGCTAAAAATTTCATAAATGCCCAGGCAGTAGTTTTATTTGTAGAATTTGAATTTAACCCATATGCTTGTTCGTAGGTGTATGGTACCACACCGTCATTTCCTTCAATTTGTCCTGCAATGATATCATTTTCTTGGTTTCCTTGACTCGTGCTACCAAACTTTCTTTTAGAATCTTTATTGAGAAATTGCAAAAGACTAAAGCTGCTATTTGCCTTGTAAAAATATTGTTCAAGCTTGTTTTTTTCAAATGCGCCCATAGAAGCCTCTCCAAGTTTATTTTTAGTCCCTTGTTTTATATATCCTCTATCTTCATAATCTCTAACCTTATTCAATAAATTAGCAAAATCGCCATCATTCAAATTCACGGTTCTTGCTTCTATATCAATAAATTGGTTATAGTTTTCTTTCCACATTTTATTAAATAATTCCTGTGCGAATATTCCAAACATCTCTACCTGGTCTTTTTCCCCCACCTTATTTACATTCAAATAAGGTTGTTGCCCAAGCTCAATAAGCTGTTCATAAGAAAATAGATCATTTTCTAACAGAGGCTTCTGCTCTGATTCACTAAATAAAGAACTGTCAAATGATAAATAATCAAATGTATAATCTATAGGAAGAAAATATTGTCCCTCTTTATACTTTGCAGCATTAAAAATGTTTACAAAGTAATCATTTATTTGAAAGGATTCATCTAATTCCATATATGAATTCAAATTTTCCAACTGACCACTGTCGACATATTTGTAATAAGGAATTACATCTATAGCAATGATATCCGCACCTTCTCCACTCATTAATTCTGTATTTATTTTGTTGATATAGTCATCTGTTGCTTGGGCATTATCCTCCCCTTTACCTATGACCATTATTGTTTTTCCACCTACTGTTTGTGATTTTACATCTGGCATTTGAGAAAATGTTTCAATATTTACTTTTGTTCCTGGATACTTTTCCTCAAAGGCTTTGGCCGCCTCATCTAAAAAGTTTTTATACGATATCGTATCATAACAGGAAACAGTAATTTCACCTACGACTTCGCCTCCAGGCGCATACTTGCTTTCGTTTAAATCTTGAGATTTCGTCGGTTGTCCCCCTGTATCATTCCTACTTGTCTGACCATTACAGCCTATAAAAGTTAAACCCATTGTTACACTTAATAATATAGCCGTTATCTTCTTCATCTTTTGACCTCCTATGTTTTTCTTGCTTGAGTATATGCCTGCCATATGAAGTTGTTATGAAGTTGTCATGTAGCTTCTATGAAGTAAACAAAAAAATCGCTGATTTCTCAACGAGTTTTTTGTTTATTTACCCCCACCAAAAAAAGTGGTGACATCCTTCCTTAGGTTAAAAATAAACTGAATTTAAATCCCAAATAGGTATTTTCTATTTTATATTTAATCTGCAGATCCTCCAAACTCCTCTTCACAATATACAGCCCAAGACCAGTTCCACTCTTACTTTTATCTCTACTGTCGTCCATCGTATAAAAGGGTTCAAACAACCTTTCCAACTGATCCTCTGGAATATGATCACACTTGTTCTCAATGGACAAAACCGTAATATCTTCATTTGACTTTAGCGAAATATATATTTCCCCACCTTTTTCTGTATATTTTACTGCATTTGAAAATATATTTGATATAATATTTAAGAACATTTTTTCGTCTGTATGATAAACAAAATCAAATTTTTCTACGATTACATCTAGTTCTTTTTCTTCTACAAACAACTGGTAATATGCTAACGCTTCATCTAAAATTGTTGCTATTTCCACCGGTTCATAAACATAGGTTAATTGTGGATTTTCTATAGCAGCTGCATTCAATATTTCATTCACCAATGCAGAAAGCCTGTCTATTAATTTCTTGCTTTCTTCTAAATATTTTTCTTTGTCTTTATAAATACCTACATGATCAATCATACCTTCTATTATGCCATTTAGTGCAGCAATAGGTGTTTTCAGTTCATGACTTGCAGCCCGCATAAAACTAGTTTTAGACTGCTCAAGCTTATTGGCATACGCCATTTCTAGTTGTAAATTTTCAATTGTTACACATAAACTTCTATACATCGAATCAAGATTTTCTGATAATATACCCAACTCGTCCTTTGAATGAATATTTGATAGGGCCCCAGGAATCATCTTTTGCATTTTTTCCGTTGCTTCTGAAATTGTTATAATCGGTTTAGTTAATTGTTTCGCATAGAAATAAGCTGCTATTAAAGCAATAAGAACACCAATAGTAAGCAGCACCGGCATAAGAGAAATAATGATACTTTTCGCTTCATCTATTGGTTGTAGCGTACTTATGATCATTAAATGACTAACAAAACTATTATCAATGCTTTTTGAAATAATAATGTCTGCTTCAACACCAGTTTGCTTCATATTCCCATTTTCAATGTTCGCCTCCATTCCATTGGCATTATTATATACAAAATCTGACTTTTTAATAATGACAGCCTCGGGTAACTCACTATCTTTTGATTGAATTTTAATTGCCAAATTCCCTGTCCTGTTGAAACTGATAAAAGGTGAAGACAACTCAGGCAAAAAATGGTTTTGGGTATCAAAAGACATCACTTCCGAATTGTTTTTTGAAGAAAATTCAGAAATCAAATCAATACTTGCATCTACCGTTTCGATATTCGTAAGTTGTTGCACAAATAATTCTGCATTTTTCTTTAAATTTGTTTTTTTTGAATAATAGTAATAGTCTGGTAAAAAAGAATACAGAAATGCAAAACAAATAACAACAACTAGCGTAATAATAAGAGATGTAAATATAAAGGTTTTTCTAAAAATGCCTTTTCTCTTTATCAAATCAATTCACTCCCTTTGCGGTTTCAATTTTATAGCCAACCCCTTTTACTGTTGTAATCAGGTCAGTTTTTAATTTCTTTCGTAGATTTTTTATGTGTACATCAACGATCCTTTCATCTCCAAAATAATCATATCCCCATACAAAGTTTAGAAGCTGTTGTCGAGTTATCACTTTTCGCTCGTTATTTATCAAAACCTTGAAAATCTCAAATTCTTTTAAAGTAAGCACTACTTTGTTACCATCTTCAAAAACTTCATAGCTGTCAATATCAACATTAATACTTCCGATCTGTATGATATTAGATGTTCCTTCATTTGATCTTCTCAAAAGTGCTTCAACACGTTTTACCAATACTTTAGGTGAAAATGGTTTGGTCACATAGTCATCTGCAAGACCTTCGAAACTGATAAGCTGGGCATTTTCATCTGATAAAGCGGTTAACATCATAATGGGTGTATTTTTATATACTTCTTCTGCTCTTATTATTTTCAAAAGTTCTAATCCAGAAACTTGTGGTAACATAATATCAAGAATAAATAAGTGTATCTGTTGGTTTTGTATTATGAAACTATGGGCTGTTTTCCCATTATTGGCTGTTATAACGATAAATCCAGCATCTTTTAAATATTCTGATACAACCTCATTAATGGTTGGATCATCTTCAACAACAAGAATCGTATGTAGCATTTGATCACCTACTCGTTCATTTTCTATATCAACTCATCTTTATAATACAGGTCCTTTAATTGAATGTCTATGAAGTTAATATGAAGTTTAAAAGCGTTCATACAAAAAGGACATCCAACGATGCCCCCCCCTATGACTTCTAGTCTTGCATTACCTCTACTAAGATTTCAAGTACACGCCGAGAATCTGTTTTAGTTACAATTACTTTAAGATTCTCATATTTGAACTCATCTCCCATTTCGGGTATTCTTCCAAACTCTTGCACTACCCAACCGCTTACAGTTACTGCATTGTAGTCATCCGTCTTACTATTTAGATTAAATCGCTTAAACAAATCTTCTAGATCAGCGTTGCAATATATAAGATATTTATGTTCTTCAACTTTACTAAAGTGTTCAATAACCTCATCATGTTCATCCCATATCTCCCCTACAAGCTCTTCCAAAATATCTTCTAGTGTAACAATACCCATTGTTCCGCCATACTCATCAACTACAACCGCGATATGAGCTTTTGAATGCTGTAAACGCCTTAATAATTCAGATATTTTCATTTGAGGCGCAACCCAAATAATGCTTTTGATAATTGATTGTATGTTTTCTTTATCACAATAAAGCATATGATAAAAATCTTTTTCATGTATCACACCTACAATACTATCTATGGTCTTATTATAAACAGGAAGCCGTGAAAAGCCATGCATTATAAATACATTTTTAATCTCTTCAACAGATGCTTCTTCATTGACTCCTACCACTTTTACTCTAGGGGTTAGTATCTCTTTAACGTCAAGATCATTAAACTCTATAGCTGAGCGAATCAACTCTCCCTCATGTGAATCTATCCCTCCCTCACTTTCAACTTCATCTACAATAGTAATTAACTCCTCCTGTGTAATTGTCTGCTTATTTTTAAATTTAAAAATCTTATTGAGGAGTTTTTTCCAAAAAGAAAATATGAAATTCAACGGTAGGAGTATATAAATAAGGAATCTAAGAATTGGTGTCAAAAACATTGCAAAGGCTTCAGGTGCCTCTTTCGCAAGGCTTTTTGGCGTAATTTCACCAAAGATCAAGATTAAAATGGTCGTCACAATTGTTGATATGGTCAACCCAAGATTTCCAAAATAATTTGTAAATATCACGGTAGCAATGGAAGCTGAAGCAATGTTAACAATATTATTACCAATTAATATGGTTGAAAGAACCCGATCAAAATCCTCTGATAGTGCTAAGGTTTCAACCGCTCTTTTATTGCCATCTTTTGCAAGATGCTTCATTCTTATCCTATTAATACTTGAAAAGGCAGTTTCTGTAGCGGAAAAGTAACCCGACATCAAAAGTAAAATCACATAAATTAAAATTAGCATACTAGGGCTATCCATATAAATCAATTCACTCCTAACTATTTTCTTTTACCAGCTCTTTTTAGTCATGATTATACCATTCCATATTGCCTTGGTCAATGTTAAGTAGACAAGTAAACTTACGCCTCTAGCCTTTGTTCATTCAATATGCATGTCTTTATATACGGATTGCTTTTTTAGCCCACCTCTTCTAGCTAGACAATTCTACTTTTATCCATATTTGTAAAACTTCAGTCAATACTAGCTTCTCCACATACAATCTATATTTTCTGTCTTCTATATGTAAGATCCTTTTATCAACTACTTCAGAAATAATATCTATGTCAAAATTTTTAACTTCTTTTCCTAATAGTGAAGTATACTTCTCATTAATCGTTTTTTCTATTTCTATTTTGTCAATTTCATCTCCCTCAAAAATTAATATAATCTCTATGTCCTTAAGTATAACATTTTGCGTATTAATTGTTTTTTCTAACTTTTCTAATCGAGCATCTTTATCTTCAATTGTGCTTTCTAAATAAGCAATTTCTTGATGATACATATCTATTCTATAACTAACAAGAATACACAGAGCCGCCGCTCCAATAATGATACCAGTCAATACACCTACAACAAAACAGAAAAGGCCTTTAAATTTTATTTTCCCCATATATCTCCGCACCTATGAATTAGTTTAATAAAACTATATCCCGTATTTGCTCCTAATAATGCTGTTAGTACGTAAATTGCTTGCTTAATAATCGTTTTAAACTCACCTTCAAACAACCCTTTCTCAATAATTGCATAAGAAGAAAAGGTGTCACCAAGTGCAATGGCCATTGCCCATATCTTAATTGAACTTGATAAATCAATCATGACTTTTAGAGGTGGATTATTGGTTATTATGGCTCCTATTCCTGCAAAAACACTTGCTCCAAATACTACACCAAACGCTATAAAAAAATTGTGTACTATACTATTATAAAGGGTAGACAAAATCAACATCACCACAGCTTATATATTTCCTTCTTATAGGTTATGATACCTCTTATGTCCTTTATTCCCACATATACGTTGTCCAAATTGTACAATTTCCTATAAATAGAAACTAAGCTACACAGCATAAAAAAACACCTCCACCCATTAATATGGGTAAAGATGCTAAATTCAATGATATAAAACCTTCTTGTTCGCTATGGTTAAACGATTAAATCATTGCGAGTCTATTGCAAATGTTGTATATTTTATACCATTCGTATAAATAATCTTCAGGCCTGTTTGTTCTGCTATATATTTCATTGTCTTAGGCGTATAAAATGAAATATGACTTTCATCTCTAATATAATGCCAGTTCAAAAAATGCGCATCATCATTATGATGAAACTGTGTCATAATCGATAAGACCCCATCCTCTATTAAAAGCTCTTTAAATAACTTAAAATATTCAAGCGGATTCTTTAGATGCTCAATAACTTCAGTGCACGTAACAAGATCATACTTGTTTTTTAGGTAAACCTTTTGTGGTGAGTAAAAGATATCATAGATATCCATATTGTAGCCATGATATCTTTCCAATATCTGAGCTAATACTGGCGAAGGTCCACTGCCAAAATCCAATCCTTTTTTTCCTCTATTTACGTATTTAAAAACAGCATCATTTAAAAATTCATAGAAGTAATCAACATACCTTGTATCTTCAATCGAGTTAATATGGTAGTTATATATCTTAAACTCTTCTTCCAAAGATATAATAGCATTGTTATCTTTTGAGATAAACTCGCATTCTTTACAATAATGGTAATCAACATTGGACTTTCTATGCTGTATAACTTTCGTTTGTGATTCACAGAGGATACATTTCTGACTCATAGTGCCTCCTTGTTTGTTACAAAACTCCGGGCGTTAGGTTCGTTCATTTTTATTATCTACCGCTATTGTTGAGCATTTCATGTATAAAAATTCGTATTATCAAATCAATATACTTTAATTTAACACAGCATGCATTATATCATAGTCTTAAAATGAAAACAAATAACATCATCCTGATGGTGTTATTTTACTGTCAGAAATAGAATAATAGAAATACCCATATAATATTCTGAGATTTGCTATATCTATTTCATCACATTAAGTCTGGAATATTCATCTACTCAAATATATAAATATTTTATTTGCCAGTGTTGCTGCATTGTGCAGGTCACCATAAAATAAGGACTGCTTCAATAAGAAACAGCCCTTTGGGGATTAGTAGATAACAGTTGGTGTTGAATCTGTTGTTGAGTCTAGTTCGACTCCATACTTATCATATACCGTTACTGTTGCAACTACTTTATACTGGTATCCTTTAGGTACATAGTAAGTGCTCATGAGATCGGCGTAATCTTTATAGTTGGTCTCTGTCCAGGTTTTGTATTTGATCCAACCGCCGTTTTTGTACTGCATTAGATCAGCAACCACTACGGTCTTGGTTACGTTGTTGCTAGCTGTACTTGCATTAGCACATATCGTAGCTTTTCCAAGACTGTTGATGGACAAGAAACCACTGACCTGAGCCAACTCTACATACTTTATGTCTGCAGAAATTTTCTTCTCAATTAGATTTGATGATGGTGCTTCCGTAGCCATTGCAGATACAGATGTCATACATAGACAAAGAATAATGAGTGATACTAACTTTTTCATTTTTGATCTCCTTTTCATTTGAATGTTATATATTTATAACTTAAAATAGGGAGATTTCTTACACTTCTAATCCATCTTTTTTATCATTTCAGCAATTTTTATGATCTCTTCTCTGCTGATTGGCCCATTAATGTTGATTACAGAGTCACCTTCAAGCCAAGCAATTATACTCTTGCCTGATTTAAATACATAGATTCCATTATTGCCATTAATTGAAATCTCTTCTGTTTCTACATCCTCCGTATCAATATTTGCAAAATAGTCTTTTTCACCGGCAATTTCGTTCATAGTAATTGTGCTTTCACCACTGCTGAAGTGAAGAATTCTATATCCTTCTACACCACTGAAACTTTCTAAATCATAACCTTTAGGGAGATATGTAGGATAATAGTAATTGACCCAACCTGCTGGCTTGCTTATCTCAGCATTATCACCCTCAAGTAGTTCCAGACCAGTGTGAGTATCATTATCGGCAAAGAATATGTTAAAAAACCTAAGTCTGAATGCTTCTACACTGAACGTCAATGTTCCACTGACGGCGAGAAATGCAGCCAAGAAGATAGCTACTCTCTTACCAAGTAACCGCATTCTCTTTTGAAATCGAGCCTTTTGTTCCTGCGCTTTCATTTCAGCAGTATAATTATCAAACCAACTGTCCAATGAATCAGGAATCTCCAGATTCTTATACTTTTCATGAAGGGCATCTGTGTCTTCACAGATCTGCTCTGTGTATTCCTGACCATATTCGTATAAGAATACTTCTCCTAACTTCTTATTGAGTTCTTTTTCTTTGTTCGTCAGCTCACGCACGACATTCACTCCTTTCTTTGTTCAGCTTTTGAATGGCTTTAATGGCCCTGTTAATACGTACTCCTACGTTATTAGTCGTAATTCCTAGAATCTCGCTAATCTCAGTCAAGGATAGCTCGTCATAATAATAGAGCTTTAGAACTTCAGAATAAGATGGCTTTAAGAGATCCATTAACTCTGAAATTTCCAGTATTGTTTCACGGTGAAGGAAGCCTGTTTCAATAAGTTCTTCAGTATCCTGGATATTTATTAAATCCTCAACGGGTGTCGTATGCTTCATGTTCACACCTTTGACTTTATCCTTCTTAAAATGATCGTAACAAAGGTTCTTTACTATAATAACTAAATATGACCTGGTTTTCTTACACTTCACATCAGATATTTTTTCAAGATTATCATTTGCCTTCAATATTGCATCATGGATTATGTCTTCTGCTACATCATGGTCTTTCACCAAATCATATGCAGTAAGGTACATATCTTTTTGATATAACTTATATATTTCTTCGAGCTGGGATCTTCTTATCGGGTCTTCTATAGCCATTAAGAATATCATTCTGCCACAACCTCCTATGGTTATTTATACTTATTCCCATATATATTTTAACACTTATTTATATAATGTGGACAATCATTTAGCAATATATGAGGGCTTTGAAGAACAAAATCTTTTATATTAAAAGAAAGTAAAAAACTATTCTTTTTTAAGTGTAAGATTAACTTCATTTTTCAGTTATATATATAAGGAGGTTCAAAGAGTATGCTTATGGGAAATAATTGATCCTATACCAACAATAAAACCACAGAATCGTTAGAGAAAAGGAGAAAAAACATGAAAAGAATCATAGCACTTATAATGGTATTTACACTGGTATTTAGTATGTCATCTATGGTAAACACTTAGTAAAGAAGCAGTTGTATTACTTGACGGTATTGAAGCATCCACTACGTACTCGAAAAAAGATGTGAAAGTGGTATATGGTGAAGATGTTGAATCATACTATGCAGAGGTGTTTGACAAGAAAACTGGAGAGTTTCTTACAAGATACGGTGTTTACAAAGAAGCTGAAGTTGCGACCAGAAGCGGTTACACATATAGAACAGTCTATGAGGATGTTGATTATGGTGCAGGAATGATTGACGGTAGACTTTCTACTAGACTTATTATCTCTGGATCAGGTAGCTTCGCACAAATTGAAGGAATATCATCTACATGGTGGAGTGAAAGAGGCGCTGGCGTTGGTGAACTTATTAATGATAATTGTGATTCAATGTCTTCAACTGGTAGCTTCCCAACGTTAAAAATAGAAACAGATGGATCTGCAGTATGTAAAGTTGCTGTTGATGTAAGTACAAGTACAACATTCGATGGTAGTGTCACCATTAAAATGCTTGTAGATTTTGGATTCTCACAATCCTATTCGGCAGGAGGCACAATCTACTTCACAAAATCTAGAGACTGTAACTACACATATAGACTATACTAGAGATATTACGAATATATACTCAGATAATTTGCTTGATTATCATTTCTAGTTATAGTAAAATTTAGAAAAGTATGACAAATCATTGGCTTGAGTAAAGTTAAAGAGCTTTATGATTTTCCATCCACTGCTTTGTGAAGGAGATAGAGATGAAAATGATTAGGATTTTGAGTCTTTCTGGTATCACCGTAATAATACTCTCACTCTTAAGTGCTTGTCAGACAAGCAATGTACCAAATGAAGAATCAAGTGATTTCTATGGTGCAATTATCCGATATGATGGACGCTCCTTTAATATGAATGTAGAAAATTCGTACCTCTTACTATACGAGATACTAAATGCACAAGAAGTAGCAGAGTCTGAAAATATAACTGAAAATCAGATTTTTCAAATCAACTTGTTTTCTAATGACAGTGAAGAAACTTATGGACAGTTGAACTATGATGTATTTATGGATGAGCAGAAATATCACGTGGTAGATCAGGAGAAAAAGATAACATATGTTCTACACTCGTATTACGCACCGACCCTAAATGAAATTGTGAAAATAGTCAATGAAGCTGTAAGAGACTGATTCATTAAGATTGTCATTATCGCAATACTACCACAAAGGCCATAAAGCTACCGAGTTTATGGTCTTTCTTTTTGTGCATTTAACCGACTGCTTATACAAAATCCCATTACTATTAACAACTCTTTTTATAGCTTCGTAGGATAGTAGAGCTTTCCTACGAAAATAAACTTGATATGTGACGTCGAAACTTTCATGTTTCATTTTCATTCTAGTTGGTGAATATATTGCATGAAAGGTTTCCTACTGGACAAAAAAATCATTGACTATAATCCTTCTAACTATTATAGTTAATCGAATAGAAAGTGAGGTCCTTCATGCAAAAAAAAATAGCACTTAAACTAAATCGATATCTATACTATGGATGGTATATTCTTATATTGTCTTCTATCAGTACCTTTTTTTCGTCTCCAGGTCAAACTTATTCAATTTCTGTATTTATTGATTCCTATATAGCTGAATTTAATTATTCAAGAACATTGATTTCGAGTATTTATTCAATTGCCACTGTTTTATCTGGAATTCTTATGATTTTTGTTGGTAAAGCTGTAGACCGCTTTGGTCCACGATTTATGCTTGTCTTTACTGGAATAATGCTAGCATTCACTTGCTTTTTTAATAGTTTTATCTTTAATATTCCAATGATTTTTATTGGCTTCTTTTTGCTTCGATTTTTTGGACAAGGCTCACTTACGCTAATTCCGGGCTCATTGGTTCCTCAGTGGTTTGATAAGCGTAAAGCTTTTGCTATAAGCCTTCTAACCATGGGAACAATTATTGGCAATATGTTTGTTCCTGCTATTAATCACTTTATA
Source organism: Firmicutes bacterium HGW-Firmicutes-7 (assembly GCA_002841375.1). Lineage (GTDB taxonomy): Bacteria > Bacillota > Clostridia > Lachnospirales > Vallitaleaceae > HGW-1. The sequence continues at coordinate 31,804 of PGZO01000033.1, forward strand.
ATCGGTAAGTATAGCTGGGTAACCGCTTGGAGAAGTTGGGGACTTCTTCTCCTAATAGGATTTGTACCACTAATGTGGTTTTTTATCATTAATAAACCAGAAGACATCCATTTACTTCCTGATAATAAACCAAAAGAAGATGATCATTCAGATGACGAAGAGCTTCAACAACTAGCTCGTACTTCTTTTAATTTAGCAGAAGCTTTAAGGACTAAGGAATTTTGGTTTCTAGGGATTATTTCTATGATTATACCAATGATTAGTACCGGAATGATGTTTCATTTTTTCTCTCTTATGGCAACAAAACATATAGCAGAAACCGCTACCGCCTACATTATTGGCCTTGTTGCTCTACCTGGATTTCTAATACCTTTAATTGCTGGCGTTATCATCGATCGATATCGCTCAAAACATATTCTTTTTGCAATGCTAGGAATAATTATGATTGATCTTTTATTTATGCTTACCGTTAACTCCATATTAGAGGCCTCCATATTTATCTTAGTCTATGGCCTTGCGACAAACATTCAAAATGTAACTACAAGTGTTATCTGGGTTAAATATTTTGGAAGATTACATTTAGGAAGTATTCGTGGTGCTGCAACTGTTTTTACTGTAGTTGGCTCTGCCTTTGGAACAATTCCTTTTGGATTAAGCTATGATTTAACCGGTGGATACTCCGCTGTTTTTATTGCAATGTCAGTAGCTGCTATGTTGGGTATGATTATGACACTTTCTATACGAAAACCTATAAAAGCAGATTTGCTCGGTTAGACGCTACCTTATCAAAAAATAAGGATCGCTACACCTATTGTCGCTATAAAACCAACCCCTACTGGAATAAGGTTTTTTCTCACTAATTCCACGGGATTCACTTTGCATATTGCAGCTACTGCAATAACTCCCCACGGTATAATCGTCCCCCCACCAACCCACATAGCAAAAATTTGTCCCAATGCTGCAAGTCTAGCCAATTCAATATCTACAACACTTGAGAGCGTGCCAGCTATCGTTCCAACCAACGGCAATGCTGAAAACCCTGCTCCACCTAATCCTGAAACGCTAGCAGTTATTGCTTGAATAATAATTGCCATAGGTATAGACAAGGATATTTTAGTTGAAATGTAAAGTCCTAAGTCGCCTAAGTAACCTACTGCATCTTCCCCTAATATTTGTACAGCTGTCTGTTTATTTCCAAGAAAGAAGAATGCACCTACCACTAAAATCGGCGCAAATGTCTCAATACCAAATATAAAGCCATTTTTAATGTAAACACCTAACTGAGTTAGAATATGCTTAAAATTCCCCTTGATTACTACACAAAAAATCGTTATAAATACCGCTGATCCAGTTAAAAGAGCTGCTGCATCACCACCTTTCAAATGATATCTATACATAAAAAAAATATTGATTGCAAACACAACCGGCGTTAAAACAGCTACAGATTTGACCCAAAAATTATCCTTTGGTCCTTCTTTCTCTTCAAATACTTCTATTGAATGAGATTTAAGTTTTTTTAGATCTTTTATCATCATTATATATGCTGTAGCAATCGTAACAACGCTCATCGTAATCCAAAGTGGCAGTCCTGCTCTCATAATCATTGAAGGGTCATCTATCTCCGCTGCTTTTGCAGTAATCGATGGCGCTCCTTGAATAAAGTAATCCCCCGATAGAGCCACCCCGTGTCCAAAGAGATTCATTGCAACCGCTATCCAAATTTTCGGCAGACCTGATTGGATAGCAACAGGTAATATAATTGCACCAATTAATGCAACTGCTGGAGATGGCCATAAAACAAAAGAAAAAATCATCATTAATAACCCAATAACCCAGAAGGCAATAGAGGGGGTTTGGATGAACCTATTAAATGGTTTTACCATAAGAACATCTGCACCGAGATCACTTAAAGCATTTGACATAGCTACAATGAGAGAAATGGTAACAATAATGCTCCAAAATTCATTTCCTGAAACAATAACGCCTTTATATATTGTTTGAATACCATCTAATACACTTCTGTTATATAAAAATCCAATGATAAATAAGCCAAGAATACAAATAAGTACGATATCTTTTTTCAGAATCATTAAAACAATAATTAATAGGATTAATAGTATATAGACGTAATGTACAAACCCAATTTCTACCATTTTGTTTACCTCACTAAAACTATTATAACTATATATAGATAAAATCATTCGCAGTAAGCTGATTTCTTTGGACATAAATTTAAATCACTCGTTTAACCAGTCAATGATACAAAACCTCCGTATTCGTTACATTAAAATGAGAATGTATCCCTTTTTAATGATTAAGGAATCATTCTCACATTCTTACCTCCACTTAAAAAAGTGGGGACTTCCTTCGTTAGGTTAAAATATGTATTTATTTTCAAATAATTCTAGGCAAGAGACGCATACTCCACCACTTGATTTCTCCCACTAAACTTTGCTTTATACAACGCCTGATCCGCACGATCAAATAACACTTCAAAAGATTCTTTTTCATTTGTTCTAAATGCCACCCCGATACTTACAGTTACTTGGAGCGTAAGAACCTCATCGCTTTGTATAATAAATGCTTCCCCATTAATCACCTCACAAAGCTTATCAGCAATCTCCATTGATTGTTCAAAGGATCTACCAGCAGTAAAAACTATAAACTCTTCTCCACCGTACCGTCCAATTTCACCAACGTCTTCAAGAACGAGCAACCAGCGCTTCGCCATTTCTTTAAGGATTTGATCTCCTACTTGATGTCCATATAAGTCATTAATATTTTTAAAGTGATCAATGTCCATCATCATAACTGTTAAAGATAACATGAGTCGATGCCCATGGTAATACGCTCCAACAAGTTCTGAAAGATATCGTCGATTATGAAGGCCCGTTAATGCATCCGTTCTTGCAGACCTTGTCGCCTCATCAAGCAACTTAATATTACCTATATTTACCGCTACTTGACTGGCATAATCTAAAATCATCTCTTCAACCTCCTGATTCAGCTTTATCAGATTGTTTGATGTCAGTACAATAGCCCCTATGGAAACTTCATAATTAGTCAGTGGTACAATAAGTACATGATTAACCCACTGTTCGAGATTAAGATACTGAAGTATTTTACTGTCAATATAAACTACTTGATTTCCATTTAAGATACCATTAAAATGCTCAAAACAATTCTTTTCTATTAATAGAGATGAATCTGAGATATGTGGATGATAAATCCTAACCTCATATTGATTTTCTTGGTTATTGAGAACTACAAATCCCTTCTGATATCCTGTCATTGATGTGTAAGACTGAATCAATGGGGTCACTATACTGTTTAAATCCATTGTCCCTATGATCTTTTTATTAATATTCTGGAGCTCTTTTAGTAGATGACTTTTCTCATCCGCTACACCTCGCAAATATTCCGTTTGCTTAATGTGACTAGCTAAGGCGAGTGAGAACAAAACCATTAGCGTGATCGAACCAATCTTAGGTGCCAACATGGTAAATATATTATATGGTAAAATCCCAAAGCCAGCTAACAGCGTTAGTATGTTTCCAGCGATAAGCACTTCCCATGCAACTATATAGATAATATCAGCGTCTTCTTTTAATTTGCGACTGATTAACCCATAGATGACATAAACACCTGTAAAGAGGACGGCAATCATAGCTATATATATCGCCGTTTGTATGCTCATTACAATAATAGAAAAAACCCCTAAAGAAATTGCAGCTAAACATATGTAATATAATATCTTCAAGGTTTTTTTAAATTGGTTCATTTGCAAAAAACTATTCGTAAAAAGCAACAACCCGAGCGTTGATCCTAGAATAAATAATGGATTGGCCATTAAGTCCCATGTATGTGCGCCCGGCCAAAGAAAAATATACGCTAATCCATCCCAAACAGCTTGAAGTCCAATATAATTTGCAACAAAAAATACATAGAAAATATAACTTTTATCTTTTAAGGATATGCCAAGGGTTAAATTATACAAAAGCATAACCAACATCATACCGTAGAAAAGGCCCCCTAAGATATTTGTCTGAATTAGATGATTTACCAAATGATAACTTTTCCACATCGTAATTGGAAACTGCAGGTATGTATCTGTTGTAACTTCAAAATAAATCGTCGTTGCTTCAAGGCTAGGTAATAGTTCAAAGGTAAAGTTTGGATAGATTATAGAACGTTGTTCTATTGGATATGATCTACCCTGGTGAGTCATATTAATTATCTGACCATTTCCATTGATCTGATACATATTTATTTTTGATAAATGTGGTTTTCCAATCTCTAAAATCTCATCCCCCACAGTGCTATCAATTACTACTTTGAACCAATAAGTGGACGCACTAAGGGCACCAACATAAGCCGAATTATGATAGGATATAAAATCTCCTTCCTTAAGTTCGACTATCTCTTCAATAATATACTGTCTTGATTGATCATTTAGAATCTTTATCTCATCAAGTAATCGTGTCTTACCCACCTTATCATCGTTCATAACAGGAAAAACTTTCATACTTCCAAGTAAAATAAAAACGACCCACAAAACTATGCTACTTATGATAACAATTCGTCTATTTCTCACGTATATCACCTTGATTTTTCTTCTTAAAACAATACCTATTCATTATGTATGTATATCAATAACAATTTCATTTGATAATGTAACACCTTTTAAGTTCAAGTGCCCATCTGTTGAAAAATCTTTTGGCATATACCCGTTAATTGGTTTTAATGATTTAAGTAAACCAAGTTTTTTATATGTATACGATATAAATCCACTACAAGTAATGTCTTTCATCTTTGTCTTAATGTATAAATATCTACCTACTAAGACCTCAAAAATCATTCTTTTTTCATCAGGATTCGGTAACCCATGTAACTCTTTAAGAAGTTCATTGAGAATATCCATATCTGCTTCAGGTAATGGCTTATCCAATAGTCTTACAGCATAAGTTGGAGGTTCATAAGGTTCAACATCCTGGCCATATGTCTTTAGTCGTTCAAGCAAATTAACGACTTTGGGGCCCGTAATATGATCATGATGGACTAAATCCTCAAGGTTGGTTAATGCTGTTGCTTCATATATAAGTGGCTCATCGTATTCTGGCAATCTCACAACCATCCCACAATGGGACCATCGGGAATGCTCCAACTTTTCAACCATTTTACTCATTGTATATTTACCACTAAACAGGACTATATCACCAGTTTTTAAACGGTTCTTAATTTCTTCATATGCTATGGTCATAAGTTCCTCCAGTTTTTTGTGTCATTATATTGTCCAATTTTAGCACCAGTTGTTTAATTATATCACTAAGATAAATAAAACTCAATAATCATGTTTGGGCTGACAATATGCTTATCTGCTAACATATTGTCAAAAGATCGTTAGATTAAAAAAACATTCAAAAATCAATATCGTTCTTTTTCCCAAGTATTGTTGCTCTTTTCACAGCACCATAACCATGCTTCTTTCTAATTTCATCCACCATGCCATCCAACTTATTTGTACTAGGCTCTTGATTAAAAAGCGACAATTGCTGAATATCCTCATTATCAAAATTTGAAACCATAACGCCTAACAAGCGAATTGGTTTATTGCATTGATTGGCTATAATAAGCTCCCTTACGACCTGATAAATGCAGTCAGTTGAATCAGTCATTACATCGATGGTTTTAGCTCGTGTAATCACCTTGAAGTCAAAGTATTTCACCTTAATACTAATGGTTTTACCTTTGAGATTATTCTTCCTTAACCTGTACCCTACTTTATCCGATAAAACCAGTAACTCCCTGCAAATATCTTTTAACTGAGTTAAATCTTTCGGAAAAGTTAATTCATTGCCCACACTTTTCACATCATCTCTCACAGATTCTACTTTAGAATCACCAATCCCCTGAGCGTGTCTAATCATCATTTGTGCCATACTATTACCAAAATAATTGATTAAAATATCATACTGAATTTTAGCTAAATCCCCAATGGTCTTTACCCCAATTTGATTAAGCTTTATTACCGATTTTTTTCCAACACCATAAAGATCTGAAACTTTGAGGGGCCACAATTTTTCCTGTATTTCATGAGGGTATATCGTCGTAATTCCCATAGGCTTTTTATAATCAGATGCCATTTTCGCAAGTAGCTTGTTAGAAGAAATGCCAACTGAACATGGTAATTCCAATTCTTGCAAGATCCGTTGTTGAATAATTTCTGCTACCTGCAAGATATCTCCAAACAAGCTTTCAGTACCTGTCATATCCAAAAAAGCTTCATCAATAGATACTTGTTCCACAGCTGGGGTATATTGCCCAAAAATCTCCATAACTTGCTTCGACATTTTATCATAGAGCCCCGATGAGGGATTTATAAAGATGGCATTTGGACATAACTTAGCCGCCTCATATAAGGTCATCGTTGTTTTCACACCACAGCGCTTAGCATCGTAACTTGCAGCCAAAACTATTCCAGCCCGTTTTTCAGGATCCCCACCTACTATAAGCGGTGCCTTCCTGAGCTCTGAATTCATGGCTTGCTCACATGAAGCAAAAAATGCATTCATATCAATATGTAGTATTTGTCTTTCGTAATTATTCTTCATCTTTATCACATCTCATATTATGATTTACATTATTGTATTTAAGGTGCTTTTATTTTTGTGGAAAGCTCAATCTTAACGCCACTAAGTAAATTGATCCAATATGATTATATCATAACAAAGAATCTTACTTCTGAATATATTAAAATGATAAGTTCTATTATGATTTGGAGGACTATAATTGCCAACATATAATTCCTTTGCTGGAAGAATAACTGAAATTAATGATTTCTTTACGTCTGAAAACGAGCTCGTAGGTTGCTACAAACTCATGACAGTTCAAAACCGAGAAGGCAATATCGTCAATTTCGTCGTTTCACCTTCCACATACTTTGTAGACCATACAACTATGGAAATTGGCAACCCAGTCATCGGATTTTATGATTCAGATGCCCCTGTACCTTTAATCTATCCACCACAATATAAAGCTCTTGTAATGTCAAGAACATCTAGAACACATAACATAAAAGTAGATTTCTTTAATAACCAACTCATCAGTAGTGATGGCTTATTAAAACTAAACATCGCCCCCTCTACGCAAATACTACTTGAAAACGCACAAACATTTACTCAAAACCTAAAAAACAGGTATCTAATAATCATCTATGGTTCTACTACACGAAGCATCCCCGCTCAAACTACTCCTTACCTTGTCATTGTTATGTGTAGTCAATGATCTATAGCTCCACGTTCGCTATGTTTCGTCACCTCAAATAGTAACGAAGCTCCTATAAGAAAAACGCAAGCTTTGTTTGCCCATCAGTGGGCGCTTGAACGCTCACTGGTTCTAGAAAGAAGGGGGTGTCGCAAAACTACTTTTAGTAGCGAGCGATGCTTCCTTTTTTTACTAAAAATAAAGCAGATGACCAAAAATAAACTTATATCGTTTGTTT
>PGZO01000089.1 GCA_002841375.1 Firmicutes bacterium HGW-Firmicutes-7
CGTGAGTATATGGAGTTGCTGATTTGAAAAATGCAATGCAGTTAAAAGGAATTATTAAAAACATGGCAGCAAAAACAGGAATAAAAGCAAATGCTCTTTTACAGAACTATATGTTAGAGAGATTGCTTGAGCGAATTTCTGTTTCTGAATATAAGTGGAAGTTTATACTTAAAGGCGGCATGCTGATTAGTGCTATTGTTGGATTATATAGCAGGACTACTATGGATATGGATGCAACTATTAAAGGAGTAGATTTTTCTAAAGAAAACTTATTATCAATATTTGAACGGATTTTAAAAGTTCAAATTCCGGATAAAGTAAAATTTATTCTGAAAGGAATTGAAGAAATAAGAGAAGAATCTGAATACGGGGGTTATAGAATATCAATTGAAGTAGTTTATGAAACTATTGTTGTCCCATTAAAGATTGATATAAGTACTGGTGATATAATTACACCCAAAGAAGTGCTGTATAGCTTTGATTTGCTATTTGAAGACAGAAATATAGAAATACTTGCATATAATGTTGAAACTGTTTTAGCAGAAAAGTTTGAGACAATTATAAGCAGAGGTATGCTTAACACTCGTGCAAGAGATTTTTATGATATTTATATTTTGACAACTCTTCAGGGAAAAAATATAAATTAAGACGATTTCAAAAACGCTTTAACTTCAACTGCCACAAAAAGAGAAAAACTTGAAAAAATTAATGATTCTTTAAGTATTATTGAAGAAATTAAAGAGGACAAAACAATCCAAGGTATTTGGAAAGCTTACACAAAGAGATTTGTTTATGCCAATGATATTGCATTTGAAGATAGCATTGCAGCGCTAATAAAATTATTTGAGATGTATAGTAAATAATGTTTTGCTTAAGCGAGAATTGGGAGTGCTAATTTTCGCCATTTAAATAGACAGGTGTTCATGCTCAATAACAGGGAGAATTTAGGGTCAGGTCTTGCAATATAACAAAGGATATGCTATATGGGAATAAACAGTGCATCCCATTTTCTTAGACAATTAATATTTTATTTTT
>PGZO01000057.1 GCA_002841375.1 Firmicutes bacterium HGW-Firmicutes-7
AACCGAATTGCTTCCGAAATTGAGCATAGGTAACATTAAAGTCAAAAACCTTAGCTTCATCTGTGCTCCAACTTCGGAAGCAATCTTAATCGTTAGGCGTAATCTTTACAGTTGTATACTCCTGTGAAGTATTATCTTTTATATAAGTAATGTATTCCCATAACACGCCGTTTTCAATGGTATAACCGTAATAGTGCTGGTGACCTGATATAAATGCGACCACATTATAGTTCTTTACCAAATCCAGCAATTCTGCCTTCCCGGTTACGTTATCATGTATCTTAAACGGATGGTGTGCAAAAATTACAATTGGCTTACTTGTACCGACCGAACTTAAATCGTTAGACAGCCAGCTCAGCTGGGCCTTACCGAATTTTTCATCAAGTTCTAAGTTAACAGTTGAATCCATCATTACAAAATGTACCCCACTGTAATCGAATGAGTAATAAAGATCGCCGATCTTGGTCTTCCAATCATTTTTACCATTCGCATTCCACCACCTTACGTCATGATTGCCCGGACCAGTATATACTGTCCCGTTTATTAAAGCCTTGTCCGTAATATACTGGTCATACTGCACATGTGTACCATGGTCGGTTATATCCCCTGTCACAGCGGTAAAAGCAGGATATATGCTGTTATTTAACTCATTTATTATCGCTTTAAAGTTGTCACTCCCGATAAGTTCATGGACATCGGAAAGATGCGCGAACTCAAATGTTCCTACTGTGCCATATTCAATACAGAAGGTAAGCACATCGGTAGTTCTGGTAAATGCCGATGATGCTGAATTATAGAGCCTTGCCTTTATAACTCCCGAAGAGGAAATATATTTATATAGACCCTCCGGGTCGGTTAAGGTCATTATCAAATTTTCATTGTTTGTGGAACTGGTATGTGTCCTGAATACATTCCAACTGCTTGTACTGTTATTCCACAGGGAAAAATACTGGCTATTTGTAGCTGTATTTACTTTTACCCTGGTCATAACGGTAAGAAATTTTATGTACTGCCTATCTACGTCTATTGTCGTTTGACACTTCCAGGCAATCTTGTTAGCCGCATCGCTGTTAATTACAACAGAACTGTTGTCAAAGGCGGACAGGTTTGTCACACCGCCGCTGCTTATTGTACCATAATCAAGTTCCAAAGTATCCGGAGAAAAACTCTTGACGCTGTTTGAAGTATCGTAATATATGGTAACATTCAAATAATCGGCGTCTCTTGTAAATGATGCGGACGCTGAATTGTAAAGCCTAACCTTAACGTCATTAAACTCGGAAACAAATTTGTTTATATACGCAGGATCGGAAGTAAGCCATCTTACAATTGCCGTGCTTGTATTGGAAACAAAATTATATATAACCTCCCAGTTGCCTGTTTCATAGTTCCACAGGGACAGCCATGAGTTGTTACAACTTGTAGAATACTTACCGCTATAGGTTATTATAAGGGTCTTTATCTGACTTCTAGGTTGATCCATAGTTACTATAGAATTCCATGCCACTTTATTAGATGCGGAGGAATCAACACTAAAGTAAGAGGCATCTCTATCCTTTAAATAAATGGCATTATTGGCTGATATAGTACCCTCTTCAAGGGTTGCATTATCCACATTATAAGTACAAACCACCCTGTTACTAACTTGCGGCTGATACTCATATATAATGTTGACATAGTCAAAAGACGCCGTGAAGGACGAGGTATTTGTAACTACAATCTTAATCTTTAATAAGTTTGTGGCCGATACATACTTTGCAATAGTTGAATTAACTTCATTCAAGTATACAACATCCGTATCGGAGGTATTTATAGAACTGCTTTTTACCTCCTCATAAGCTGACGTATCGTAGTTGTATAAATAAATCTTCTGGGTAGAGTTGGAAATAGAAGTTTTTGCGGCGACGTCTATTTTAAGGCTCATAATGTATGTATCGACTGAATCCAAAGTAATTTCTGACCAAAAACTTGTTTCTTGTTCTGTGCCATTCGAAGCTGAACTCATAACCATATATCCTTGGTTTTTTGTTCTTAAGAAATTACTGCTTCCACTGGTAACAGCTCCGTAAATTGTATTTACTGTTCCTATTAGCACCGAATGGGTGGTCTCAGTTAAATAATTAAGAGCCGCTGCCTGTGCTACATTCACACTTACAGCTGCTATCGATATTAAAAGTGCAATAAACATGAGCATTAAAAAATACGATATTAGCTTTTTGTTTAGAATAAACATTTACATATCCTCCTTATGTTGACAATTCTCATTTATTTATTTGAATTTCCCCTTATCTTTTCTTTCTTTTTCTCAACTAGAATTATTCTGAACATATGGTGATATTTCGAGGACTATCTTTCCCTAACCTAACCCATAGAGACCGGTTCTATCATCGTGCCAGGTTTTTATTCAATTGTCTTAAATACCACAAACTAAACTCATTAATAGTTCCTTGACATAGCTACTCTAAGGAATTTCTCGAGCCCGGTTAGCTCGACTAATATTACTTTTGCATAAAGGAGTCGGAGAATTTTTTCAAAATCCTCAATGCCCGATAGAGTAATTGTTACAATCCCCAAGCATATCTTGTAGTCAGAAATTTAGTATATTTTTAAAGAACATCATCATTTATAAGTCGCTATAAAAAGTATTTTCTTTTTCTTAGGATTTTTGTTAAATCTTAGGATAAAGAATTGTCTTAACTAAACTATAGGTGTTGAATCACCTTTTATAAACAACTCCTTTATTTAGGCCCAGGGAGTCTATATACTGCTCTATTAGCAACCGGTTCTTAAGGACTGATAAGGAGTGAGAATCTTTGGTTGCGACAAACTTAACTCCTTTCTTATTAGCCTGCAGAAGTATCTCTTTATGTTTAACGGGAGAGTTAATTTCCCATAATACATTACGTTTAGCTACCACTTCAAAAAGTGGCTCAAAACATTCTACCAAGTCTATGTTCGGCCCCAAGAGTCCCAGGCGTTCGGGTAAATCACAGCCATCTCTCATATGTGCAAGAACTTTAATTTGCTTATTACTTTGTAAAGCATTAATATAAGCGGTAACATAAGCATTCATAATTTGTCTACATCCGAGATCACCTTTTACCTCATTCCAACACGGTTCTAGTGCTTCCAATTCTGCAGGATCGTAAGGGTTTATCAAGACCGGGAAAATCTCGCGGATAATCTCTAATTCTGGCATCCAATGAACACTAAGGAGAATCACATCCACCTTTGCCGCTTTTTCGGGAGAAATATTGATCTTCCCGGATTCATCCAGCAGTTCCGTTTCGACCCCGCTTAGTATATGTATCCCTTTTGGAACAGTGAACTGTTTCATCTCCTTTAGATACAAATCAAACTGCTCAGGGTCAATCCTCTTCCAATCAACCCATTTTTCCTTATTATTAGGTAACCACTCTGAATAATGCTTAATAATAGCTATTTCTTCGAGATGCAAGGACATAGCCACTGGAACAATATTTTCTAGTTTCATCTCCCCATTAGCGCATTTATCCAGATAATAGTGTATGTGATAATCAACTTTGCCTGTTCGTGCCATTTCTTTCTCCTTTTCCTTTCGTCTTTATTAGACTCTAGTAAAAAAGGGGGGCACCCGGTCTGGATACCCCCTTACAAACCGTACAGTTCAATTCTGCCCTGCAAATTATTCCTGTCCAGCAAGAACCTTGGCTGCTTTTTCTTCTACTGCACTGACAGCATCTTCAACACTCCGTTGCCCCATCCACATTAAATCAAACTCTTTTTGAACTAAGTTGAAGAAATCCACTCCGTACAAAGGCGTTGGAAAAGGCTCGCTATAAGCCAATGATTCGACCAAGTGTTTGTTATCCAGGTGAGTCTGCACAAACGCTGTTGTGTCTACGTCTTTACAGGCAGGCAAGCCCATACCTGTACTTAAAACAATTTGCTGTGCCTCTTTACTGGCAAAAAACTTTAATACACGCCACGATAAATCGGGGTTCTTAGCTCCTTTGGGCATAGTCCATGAATTGACAAAGGCAGTGCTTACTCGTCTTTTCCCCGTAGGAAGCGGCCGTATCACGTATTCTACATTGTTGTTCTTTAAAGCAACGGTCATAGAGAGACCACCACATACCATGGCGACTTTGTTTGCTATAAAAGGTGCCGAGTCGGAGGCACCAAACTGCTGGGCCTGAATCTCCCTCGGAACCACACCATCCTTTATTATCAGATCCTGTAGGAAATGTAAAGCTTCTATACTCTCCGGCTTGCCAAGTAGCGATGCCTTGCCATCAGGGGTTACCAGTCCTCCATTGTTTTGAACCAACCAGTGATAGAAACCATCATTGTATTTCGGGAAATAGAATCCCCACTGAGAATCCTTCTTGGTAAGCTTTTTGGCTATCTCCCTGAAGTCCTTCCATGTCCAATTTTCATCAGGATAAGGAACCCCAGCATCATCAAACATCTTTTTATTTAGGAACATCACTTTGCTGGTAATATCTCTTGGAACAGCGTATATACTGCCATTATATTCAAGCGCACCTAATACCACTGGATATAGGTTATTCTTATATTCCTCATCCACATATTTACCAAGATTCTGTATGGCTCCTTTATTAGCAAATATTGGCACCTTGTCCATGGCCAGCATCATCACATCAGGCAAATCTGCTCCCCCAGCGATCATGACGAGAACTTTATCGGCATATCCTTTGCCGACTTGGATGTATTCCAATTCCAGATCAGGATTTAATTCCTCAAACTTGGCTTTTAACTGTATTAACGGCTCCGATGCGGTGAAGTCCCACCAGGATATAACCTGCACCTTTGTTTTCTCTGCATGTACCTCTCCAGCGAAACTGCCAAAGATCATTATTGCTAAAATCAGTAAACTTACTAAACACAAAATAATTGTTTTTCTTGACATTTTTAACTATTTTACCTCCTTCTTTTTTTAACAATTAAAGAATCAATAAACAGAAAATATTTCTTCTTCTTTTATCACCCCCCTCAATATTAATAAGATTGTGACTTTCAAAAAAACTCTGACCCCTTATACTGTACTTCTTATAGCCCTAACCGTTGCTAAGACCGGTAACAAAAATAAGATTCGCTTGGTAAAATCTTTCCTTCCTAATATTTAATTTTTAAAGAGCGAGTTTTCTGAAAGCCTATTTCTCCCTTTCTCCAGATAAAGGGAAATTTTCTGTCGCTTCTAATATGTATCATTTCTTTTGTTGCCATACTTACTTTTTTCAGTGACTTTATTAAGTAATTTCAAAAAAATATTTTTATGATTCTCTTAAACAAATCAGGAAAAAACCGAAAAATGAAATATCTCCTTTAAAGGAATAGTTGCAGCAGCAATTACTCTAAAGTCTTCTCCTAAAGAAGTTGGACATATTTTGAGCTGCTTAGTTAAAATAGTCAGAGCTTGTTCAAA
>PGZO01000034.1 GCA_002841375.1 Firmicutes bacterium HGW-Firmicutes-7
CATGTTTAATCTTGTTCATTTTGTGCTGACTATTATCATTATTACTTGTTTGTTGGTTTGTTTACTGTTCAGTTTTCAAGGTTCTGTTATTGCGCTTTTACTTTTGTCGGACCGTGTTGCTTTTTGGCCGGAAGGTTAGTATATCATCTTCATCATGTTATGTCAACTGCTTTTTCAAGGAATATTATGGTGCTCTTTTTCCTTCGCTTGTAACAAAATATCAACATTTTATGTTGTAATAGTTTGTACTTGCTTTTAGCAGGAAGGCTAGTATATCATGCCTACATATCCTATGTCAACTGCTTTCTTTCGGAATATTATGGAACCCTTATTCCTAACAAAATATCATCATTATCTTGCTATAATATTTTGTATTTGCTTTAAACAGGAACATCTCGCATATCATGTCCGGATGACTGGCTCGTTTGTTTGTGAGCGGAAAGCTAGTATATCATCTGCGATATCTTATGTTAACTTAAAAATCAAACTAACTTTTATCCTCTGATTCACATATGGTAATGTCCTAGTGTAACACATTTGATTATGTCCCATTTTTAAGCACCAACTATTATCATTCTCAGGTTGTTGACAATTTAATAAATCATCAATTAACGATACAGAGATAAAAGTATTTTTTCTTCAAGATTAATCCGAAAGGCAGTAAGTGTTCATTTTTCGCCCGACCGGCCGAAGGGAAAGGCCAGAAAAATGAATACTTACTGTCAATAATGAATACACGCATCAGAAAAAAATGCTTTAATCGACAGTCTGAGTACCAGCTATAATTGGTGCTTATATTTTGAATTTATTGGGACATTTTTAAAAATGATTGACACTTAAAAATCAAACTAACTTTTTCCCTCTATTAAATTGCAATCTTTTTTTGTTTGCATATCACAATAACAATATAATACTCCTCTTGCCCCTAGAATACTATTTATTGATCGTTACCATTCCCATTCTTAACCGCTGAATTAACCATCTTTTCTGAGCCAAATTACTGATTATATCATATACTATACTAATATCAATTCAACTTAACGGAAATCTAAATGGATATAAAAAGTGATTTAAGTTCCTACAGTTTACAGCCTAGAGCTGCAAGAAACTTATCTAATTCAACAAAATCAAAACCAATTATGGAAAGTATAACGCCTAGATGGTTGCTTAACTTTCTTCCTTGGATATCGGTAGAAGCAGGCATCTACCGTGTAAATAAACGAAAGAATTATAATCTACTCTCCACCTCTAATTACCCAAAACCGAACGAAGTACTAACGGATGATACTAGACAATTATCAGACATACCTCCCTTTAAATATATGCACCCCGAAGCAATTAACACGATAACACCGCATCTTACAAAAGAACAATTTGATGCCGGTACTACAGTTACTAAAGCTGGTATAGAAGGAGATAAACTATATATTGTAACAAAAGGTAAAATTGAAGTGACGACTACTGGCCCAAGAGGGGAAGTTATTAATATTGGTATTTTAGCTGATGGAGATTTCTCTGACATGGATGCATTTATACAAAAATCCAATCGCCTTGTTAATATTACTGCCATCACACCCAGTATTCTATATAGTATAAATAGAGATGCCTTTGAAAATTGGTTGGCTTCATCTCCAAAGGATGTTTTGGATCAATTTAATCATGCAAATGATTTATGGGATCAAACAAGAATGGAATCAAATGAATCTGGCGAAAGATCAATTAATGTTTATTCAGGGAGCCTCGGAGAAACTGATATACCATTAACATATCCTGATTACGATGAGACTCCAAAAGAATATGTATTAAATATAGTTCAAACTATTCTTAGAATAAATTCACAAATAACTGATATCTTCAATCAACCTATCAACCAATTGGAAGAGCAAATGCGCTTAACCGTTGAAGCAATGCTCGAAAGACAAGAGTGGGAAATAATCAACAACAAAGAATTCGGATTGTTAAATTCTATATCTCCTAAAATGAGCATACGCTCTAAAAATAGTGTTCCAACTCCTGATGCGCTAGATGAATTATTAATTAGAGTATGGAAAAAACCCGCTTTCTTTCTGGCACATCCCCAAGCAATTGCAGCATTCGGAAGAGAATGTACAAGAAGAGGCGTTCCTCCTGTAGCAATTAATATTGATGGTTCGCCTTTTATAACATGGAGAGGCGTGCCACTTGTACCCTGTGATAAATTATTAATTAATGGCAAAAAAAACAGCTATTCCTGTGGCACAACGAATATATTGTTACTTCGAGTTGGCGAGGAAGAACAAGGCGTAATTGGACTACACCAACCAGGTATACCGGATGAAAAGTATATGCCAAGTTTGTCTGTTAAAAACGGTGGAATCGATGTTAATGGCATTACTTCATATATTTTAAGATTGTATTATTCAGCAGCTGTACTAGCAGAAGATGCTTTAGGGGTACTTCAAGATGTAGAAGTAGGTTATTATCATGATTATGAATAGCCTTACGCCAATTGAACTATATGGCTCTGATTATTATTTTCTTCAGAATTTCAAAAACGATCAGCGCTCTATAGCCATAGATTCAATTAGAAAAGACTTTCCCCTTATAAATAAAAACATAAACGGACATCCCCTAATATGGCTTGATAATGGTGCAACAACGCAAAAACCCCGTTGTGTCATAGATGCATTAACGACTTATTATAAAGAATACAATTCAAATATTCACCGAGGTTCTCATACGTTAGCAGATATTGCAACTAAACGTTACGAAGAAGCAAGAAGAAAGGTACAGCAATTTCTTGGTGCCTCTTTACCAGAAGAAATAATATTTGTTCGAGGTGCTACCGAAGCCATTAATCTTGTAGCAGAAACTTATGGAATGAAGAATGTAAGTTATGGTGATGAGATTCTATTGACAACAATGGAACATCATTCAAATATCGTACCTTGGCAAAAGTTAAGTGAAGATACTGGCGCTGTTATAAAAGTGATCCCTATTAATGAGCAAGGTGAAATATTATTAGAAGAATATGATAAAATGCTAACCACTAGAACTCGTATAGTGGCAATCACACATGTTTCTAATATACTTGGAACTGTAAATCCAATTGATCAAATGATTCACATGGCCCATAGCAAAGGTGCGATTGTTCTAATTGATGGTGCACAAGCAGCTTGTCACTTAAGTGTTGATGTGCAGAAAATAAATGCAGATTTTTATGTTTTTTCAGGACATAAAGCTTTTGGACCAACGGGTATAGGTGTCTTATATGGGAAAAAACCAATCCTTGAGAAAATGCCCCCTTGGCAAAGAGGTGGGGGAATGATAAAAAATGTAAACTTTAATAAGACTGAATTCAACAAACTCCCTGAAAAGTTTGAGGCAGGGACGCCAAATATTGCTGATGCAATTGCTCTAGGTGAAGCAATTGATTATATGAATAAAATTGGTCTAGATAAAATAGAGAGCTATGAACGTGCACTAACACAATACGCAATGGAATCCTTATCCCTAGTTCCACGCTTAAGATTAATTGGAACAGCATCCAACAAAACAAGTATATTGTCATTTATTATAGAACCTTATCCTCCTGACAAAGTTGCAAACCATCTAAATAAATATGGTATTGCAACAAGGGCTGGTCATCATTGTGCTCAACCGACCCTAGAAAGGTATGGATTAAAAAGCTCAAATAGAGCCTCCCTCGCAATATACAATACGAAAAAGGAAATTGATTTATTAGTTAAAACCTTATGCTCAATAAAATAATAAAAAAAACCACAAAGCTGCTTTGTGGTTTTTCCATATTAAAGTTTAAATAAAATATTATTTTCTAAATGAATGTGCTCAAATAAGTCTGACTCTAACTCTTGAAGTTTAAAATAAGTTAATTCAAAGGTTGTACACACATCCTCTGGTAACTTATATTGATCAGTAATACTCCTAATTTCTTTAATTACATCTCCAGCAGTATCGTGTTCATCTTCTGTTTCCTTCATAACCTTATTGATTTTATCGAGTAACTCCTTCGATGGATGCTTCTCATACTCTTTAATCATAGGAAATAATATTTCCTCTTCCTTAATAAGATGCTGATCAAGCTCCGTCTTCAAAGAATGAAATTGCTTATGAATAGTAAATAAATTCGTATGATTTGGACCGTGTACTCTAAGTATCATCGTTAAAAGCTCGCTCAATTCAGGCAGGTTTTTTTTCAAATAGGTATGATGTTTATTAATAACATAGTCAATAAGCTCACTCTTAGACGTTTTTCTAAAGTCAATATGCTTATTTGTAGACTTTTGATTCTCACTAAACACCATCTCTAGCTTATTTAAAATTTCCTCTTCACTAAGCTTTTGTTCTTTAACAATTTCCGATAACGACCTGTTCCCTCCACAGCAAAAATCAATATGATACGCTTTAAAAATTTCACTAGCCTGTGGCATGATCGAAACGATATCTCCTACACTTTGAGTAGTGTTAAATGTTGTATTCATTTTCTTTACCTCCATAATTAGTAGATGTTTTGTTATTCTATATTCATAGTATAACCTTTATGGAAATAAAACTGTGATTGAAATCAAATAGTAAGATCATTATTCAATTGATTGTTCAAGCGCTTGAATATTTTTAATAATAATCTTTTTGTATCCTACCATTTCAATAATTCCTTCGTCCATAAGAAGACTCATTTTACGGCTTATTGTTTCTCTGGTAAGTCCAATATAGTTTGCAATACCTTCGCGACTTAATGGAAGATCAACTAAAATACCTCTTGCGTCGTGCTTTCCATACTTATTTGCAAACTCTAAAAGCACTGCATTAACTCTAGCCTCGACATTTCTCGTTCCCATTTTTTGTATAGTGCTTTCCAATTTATCGAGTCTATTACTAAGTTCCTCCATGATCTTAAGACTAATATCAGGGAATTTTCTTAATAACGTTTGAAAATCACTTTTTTTAATCATACATATATTCGTATCTTCAAGTGCCTCAACATTAAAGGTAGCCACTTGATTTTTAATCAAATTTTTCTCTCCAAAGAAATCCCCTTCAGTAAAAACATACAAAATCTGTTCTTTACCTTCCTGGGTATTTCGAAAGATTTTAACTTGTCCACTATTAATAATTATCAAATTATCAAGTGTTGACCCTTCAATAATAATTAATTCGCCTTTTGAATAGTGCTTTCTTGTTATTAAACTTACAACTCTACCTAGTTCTTCTTTATTTAACTCCGAAAATATTTGTACCCGACTTGCACAAAGTTCATGGTTGCAACGCATACAACACATCTCATTTTTACTCATCTGTTATCATTCCTTTTGTTGTTTCACTTTATATGTAGCACCTATTCATCAAGTAATTGTCTAATTAAAAAAACTTTATCTTTGATTGTATACTTTAATCTATTTCATTATATCATAAAAAGAAAACGTTCATGCTTCAGTTAAATCGAATATGGATAACTTTTAATAGTATGACCAAAACATTAGAGGTAAAAATATAATAGAGATATAATATTCTCAGCGTTACTATTGAATGTATAAGATAAATTTCAAAAAAGGAGGCTTATAAATGCACGAAAAAGAAAGTAGCAATTCTCACCGAGAAAATGAACATCGCGTAGATAACTTAGTGGATTTAGTTGAAAAACAAACGCGTACAGAGCGACATCTTGAACAGCATTCAGAAATCTCATCTCCCGAAAATATTCAACATGCCAAAGAAATTCAAGATGAAAGACAGGAAGAAATAAATAACCTTAAAAATATTATAGTTACTGGTGAACACAGCAATAATGATCAAGCAAAAAATGTGAAAAAGCGATATAAATATACTGAGGGTTATTTAAAACACAATGCTGATACCATGGACGAAACAACATTAGAAAACACGAAAGAAAAGCAAGCACATAGAAAAGAACAAATGGATTTTTTAGAATAAATGGCTTATATTTTATGAATGGTTTCCTATTGGATCAAAAGAACCTCTATTCAGGCATCGTTAGCTGAATAGAGGTTCTTTAGGCTATTTTTTCAACATCTTTTACTCTTGTTGCGACAAACAAATTCACCAATGATAGTCCTGATGCAAGAAAGAAAATATATTGTGGTCCCCATGCAGTCCAGACAATACCTCCTAAAACAGCACATATAATAGAAACTATATGGTCAAGGCTAATGCCCAACGACAATGTAGGTGTAATATCTGCCCGATCAACTGCAATAGATTGCAAATAGATGGTTCTGATCATTCCAAATTGATTTGACATTCGATCCATTATAATTAATATGTATGCCATAATAACAGGAAGCCCAATAACGGCTAGTTTCCCAGAGTAAAACCCTGCGCTTAAAATACCATATATTAAATAAACACCAATAAAAGATAATGCATCAATATAAAGGAATTTTTTTACGCCAAAATAGTCTATCCACTTGCCTACCGCAGGAATAAAAAAAATACCTATAAATGAACCAACAATCGCAAGTATAGCTATCGTATCCGCTTTCTTACTTAAAAGTTCAATTAGAACCCATGGTCCATAAACAATCATAATCTGCTTTTGAACACCGTACATTACAACTAATGTGTAATAATACTTGTATTCCTTCCTAAAAACAAAATTGATCTTCTTATAGCTTTTTATTGTTTTATTATTGATATGATTAAAGTAAATAAATAATATAAAAACAACCAGCAATACCAATGAAGAACTAATAAATAACCATTTGATTTTTGTTGTAAAACTGAAAAATCCCATTCTAAATCCAATAAATACAATTATGCCCGCCACCATTGTAAACGCTGTTGAAACACCTTTATATTGTCCCATCCTCTTTCCAATATTATCATCTTTAATCAAGGACATTCCAATGCTGTCTTGTAAGGGGAAGAAAAGATGCATGCCCAAAGAATTAATAAAAACAAATATTAACATTACGGAAAAGGTTGGTGTAAAAAGACCTAAAACTGTCATTCCAATAATACTCAATAGCTGAGCAATCATACTAATGCGAACATCTGAAAGAAACGAAAGTGCTGCTATAACAAGTATAACAAGTACGCCCGGAAGCTCTCTTGGAAATTCAATAATACCTCGTTGATATGCCGATACATTGTACGCATCTTTAAAATAATTTGACATAACATCGTTACTAAGTCCAAGTCCTAATGCTGTCAATGCAATAATAATAAAATAAATAAGTAAGCCTCTATCCATATTTCTTAATTTCTCTGCCATCTAGTGTTCGTCCTTTTTATGTCTATTTCTATCAATAATAGCACAAAATCCATAAAATACATACTTGGAAGTACGCAGTAATTCTTTCACCCCTCAAGTCTTTTATGTTTTATTCAACTTATACTGTCTAGCCTTATTGACAAATTCATAAATTAGTCTAGCTGTTATTCCCCAAATAACACCATGTTCAGTTTTGTATACAAGAATTCTATGCTTATAATTCCCCCATGGGGCCTTATACCGATCTGGCAAGCTTAATTCTTCTGCGGGCAGTAAAGTGATTTCTTCACCAGTTTCTTCATGAACATAGGTTGGATGCGCTTTTAATAATACACTATAATTTTCTGGTTCATTTTCTTCAAAAAACGAAACAGGAATTGATAAAACACTTTCAACCTCAGCTTTATTAATAATCATTTCATCTATTCCCACGCTAGAAACACCTATAAATGCATCAACTGTTGCACCCATTAGCGCAACAACCGTATTTAAACGTCCTATTATTTCTATTTGTTCACTTGGAATGCCCATTTCTTCATTTGTTTCACGTATCGCTACCATTTCAAGTGTTTTATCCGCTTCATCAATTCGACCACCTGGAAAGCAAATCTCTCCACCTTGGCGTATATTTTCATTTCTCTTTTGTAAAACAAAGTGGTATTCATCACCAATCGGAACTAATAAGACGAGTACAACTGAATTGAAAAACTCTTCTTTTCCGTTTATACCTTCGTTATAACCAAAGCAATTTTTTATTTTATTAAACTCCTCTAGTCGCATATGAGCTCCTTGTATAATGCTAGTGCATTATATAATCTCTTTTTCTAAGATTTTACATAATGTATTGTAGTCCACTACTACCTTTCAAGAAGACTTATATACATTATTGTTACTAACATAATTTATAGATCGTTATTTTCTAGTTAATAGCTTTGTCATTCGTTCATTGTCCACTATTTGTTCAATCGTTTCAATTCCTAATTGCTTTAATATTTTCATTACATTTAAGTTGTCAAAAGGCGTCATTATTAATGAATCCTCACCAAACTCGTTTACATACTTCAACGCTTTTTCAACTTCAATATTGGTTCTTGGCCCACCAATACAACCACCCACACAACCCATACCCTCAATGAAGTTTGCATCTATTGCTTGTTTTTCTGTTAGTTCTGTTAATATTTTCTTGCAGGCTACTACACCATCAACCTTCTTTGGCTTTAGCTTAATTAACCTAGTTGGCTCTAATCGATTTACAACAGTTTTTACTGAGAAACTAACGCCGCCAGTTCTAGCATATAATCGCCCCCCTAATGAAGCTTGATCTTTATCATCACTTTTCATATGAGATAAGTTCATATCAAGAGCATTGAATATTTCTTTCAATTCTCTAAAGTTTAATACAAAATCAATTGCACCAACTAAATCAGCTTCTTTTATCTCGCTTTTTTTGGCTATACATGGTGCTATAAAAACAACTTTCGCATCTTGATAAAGATTTTTTAGAATCCTCCCGGATGCAATCATAGGTGATACAGATGGAGACATATGATCATACAAACTATTATAGCTTTTCTTGGTCATATTAAACCATATAGGACAACAGCAACTTGTAAGGAAAAAATCTTCTTCGTTTTTAACCAAATGATTAAACTCAAATGCTTCTTTTATCGTCAAAATATCTGCAAATAGAGCCACTTCAATCATATCGTGAAAGCCCATCAACTTTAACGCAGTCCTTATTTGCCCCATTGATACATCATCACCAAATTGACCCGCAATGGCTGGCGCAACGACGGCGTATACTGGAACATCTCTATTTTTTAGCAGATCAACAACTGGTAAAAATTCTATTTTATCTGCTAACGCTCCAAAGTCACAGCTACTCACACATTCTCCACAGCTTAAACATTTATCATTAACGATAACTGGGCCTTCGCTTCTCTTATAAACATGTGCCTCATACTTACAGGCATCTTTACACTTACAGTCTTTGTCATCACAATATTCACAAACTCCTGTAATTTTTGCAATAACCGGCTGACCAATTGAATTTGATTTCTTAATAATATCAAGTTCATCTTCAAATTCTGTGTTTCCTCTTGGATCAATTCCCATTGCTACTCTTATATGATCCATTATAAAAGGTAGCTCTTGTTCTTTGAACCCAAGTTTTTCTTTAATGCCTATTGCAAGTTGATTTAAGTCACTAGCATCTTTAAGGTCACCATTCCAGTACTTTTTTACAAGCTCTCCAAAAATCATCATGCGTTTTTCTTGAAAATGATTAAATCCGTGATTCATCATCAAATCATCCTTTCATCTATTAGATTTATCCTGTAAAATATTCTTTATAGTATATTATAACCCCATTATATAAGACCTTTAATATTAATACTAGACGTTAAGCTAAAAAAAAGCCATCTCATAGAATTATTTCTACTGAGATAGCTTTTTGTTTTATTGTTCTTTTCTATAAAATAATAATCCAAATAATATAACTACTACTGATATTCCTAAATAAATACCTATACTTGGGTTTGTAATACCACCATATAGAATAATCAAGGAGCCCATAATTGCACAAATTGGTAGACCATATCTCTTCCAATGATTTAAGTCAGTAAAATTTTTAATATACCAAACATACAAGAATATGTACAAGCCATAAATCAATACAATTGGAATTTCGTCTAGTGCAATATATCGTCCAAACCACTCATTTAAGCTGCCATACCATATGACTGTATATACTACAGATAGTATAAATGCATATATAGTTGAATACGGTGGCATATTTGTCTTTTGATTAACCTTAGCAAGGAGCTTTGGTGCTGGACCTTGATTTCTTAAAGCAAGAGAAAAAGGCATCCTTATATTAGAAATAATCAATCCATTTAAAGTACCCAAACAAGAAAAAACAACAAAGGCTGTTAATATAACTGCAGCAGTGCCTCCAAATAATGAATTGGCTGCAATGCTTATTGCATTATCACCTTCTGTTACAATTTGCCCTGTCGGCAATACACCTGAAACGCCTAAAAAGTATAAGATGTATATAATTAAAACGATTATGGAACCGATCGTTAACGCTTTTGGCAAAGTTTTCTTTGCATCTTTAATTTCACTATTAATCGTTGTCGCTGCAATCCATCCTTCATAAGCAAATGCTGTTGCAACAACAGCAGATGCCAATGTTCCATAGCTACTACCTATTGATTGTGCTGCTGATGTGAAATTTTCAAGCATAACACCATTAAAAACGCCTGAAATCACTCCAACAATGGCTATAAGTGTTAATGGAATAAGTTTAATAACCGTTGTTGCAACTTGGAACTTTCCTGCTAATATTGGTGAGAAATAATTCATTGCGTAACCTAAAATCAAGTAAATTCCAGCTACTACCCATGTCATTCCACTGTTTGTAGGATTATCTGAACCAAAAAGTATCATTGTATACATACTTGCTACCCAACATAAAATTGCAGACAATGGTGTATAATATAGGACACCTTTAAACCATCCAACTAAATAACCAAATTTTTTACCATATGCTTCCTCTGAATAATCGACAATCCCATTCGCTTTCTCAATTCGTCCAGCAAATTCTGCAAAAACTAAAGCACCAAATATCATTGATGCAGCCCCTACAACCCATGCAATTAAGGCGCCAATTAAATTACCCTTTGTTAGTGTTAGTACATCATCTGCTTTAAAAAAGACACCAGAGCCAATAACAACTCCAACAACCATCGCTATGGATGTCCATAATCCATATTTTTTATTTAGTGTTTCCATAAGTTTTTCCTCCTGTTTATGCGCTCCTACCCCTACTTAAAGAAGTGGGGTGGCCTATATTAGGAATGCTTAAATATCATAATAGAAATGTCGAAAAAAAGCAATTCGGTGCAGTAATTCATTAAAGCTAAATACCCACTAATTGCTATTTACACAAAAATAAAGCAAGAGAATTCCTGCTTTATTTTTGTCTAATTTTTCTTATTTTTTTATGCCAGTATAAATGAAGATGGCATCTCTTAAAAATTCTGCTGTACCTGGATGCTTCTCATCATAATATGCTGTAAACCTTTCATCATCAACATACATTTGTGCGAGTCCTGCATGCGCTTCTTTTGAATAGCTATTCCAGCAATAACTAATCCATTGTCGGTGTAAATCAGCAGTTTTTTGAGCTAGCTCACTTGCTGGATCGCCCGTTTCAAAGGCTATCTTTAGGGTGTCTATTACATCAACTGATAGTTTTTCAAATTCCGCATATTGAGTTTCTGTCATGTTCATTAATTTTTGATTCGATTTATCAATCTCTTCCTTACCGTACTTCTCTCTAATTTCATTACCATATTTCTTTTCATTATCATCAATCATTGTTTTTTTAAATCCTTCGAATTTTTCTTTATCAGCCATAATAATCCTTCCTTGTGTTAATGCAATCGTTTTATCTACATTAGCTATTAATAAGTCAAGTTGCTCTTTTTTTAGAAGAAGCTTTTCACGATGCTCCTTCAAGGCAAGTGTTCCATTGAAATGAACATCCGTTACAATACGCTTAATACTTTCTAAATTAACACCTAGTTCTTTGTAAAAAAGAATTTGTTGCAACCTATCTACTTCTTTTTGACCATATATACGATATCCTGATGAATTTATCCTTGCCGGCGTAAGGATTCCGATCTCATCATAATACCTCAAGGTCCTTGTACTGATTCCTGCTAACTGACCAAGCTTTTGTACTGTATATTCCATGAATTCACCTCCTGACAACTACTATACACCTTGACGCAACGTCAATGTCAACACTATAAATAAAAAAATCTGTAAATAAAAAACCCAAGAAAATCTTTCTCGGGCTTAGCATATTATAACCAAGTATTCATTATTCCATCATTCTATGTTGCAAACCAATAGCAACAGTTGATAAAGGATCGTCTGCAATCGTAACTGGAATTCCTGTTTTACTCTCAATCAATCGGTCAATCCCATAGAGCAAACTCCCTCCACCCGTAATCATTATACCTTCCACCGCAATATCAGCAGCTAGTTCAGGCGGTGTTTTTTCAAGTACTAACAAAATTGCATCAACAATTTTTAATGCAACCTCGTTTAGTATTGGAATCATCTCTTCTGAAGTAATCGCTACCTTTCTAGGCAAGCCTGTCACAAGATTTCTTCCATTCACTTCTATGGTTAGAACTTCTTCTCTTGTATAAAGAGAACCAACCTCCATTTTTATTCTTTCAGCAGTCATTTCCCCAATCAATATGTTGTATTCACTTTTCACATATTTCAAAATAACCTCATCAAAATCATCCCCGGCAACTTTTATTGAACTATTTATTACTAATCCGCCTAAAGAAATTACAGCAACATCTGTAGTTCCACCACCAATATCAACAATTAATCTTCCACAGGGCTCATCTATATTGATCCCTGCCCCAATAGCAGCAGCTATAGGTTCATCTACAATTTGAACTTTTCCCGCACCTGCCTTATATGCCACTTCCTCGACTGCTCGTCTCTCAACCTCTGATACACCACTTGGCACACAAATAGAAACCCTTGGCTTCTTAATGGTCTTACCTATTGCTTTTGAAATATAATACTTAAGCATTTTTTCAGTTAAATCAAAACTTGAAATTACCCCTTGGGATAATGGCCTAATTGCAATAATATTTTGAGGTGTCCTTCCTAGCATTTCCCTCGCCTCACTACCAATAGCTATGATTTTTTTGGTTTTTATATCTACGGCAACAACTGTGGGCTCTCTGAAAATCAGCCCTTTACCTTTTATATAAACAAGAACATTTGCAGTTCCTAAATCGATTCCGATATCTGTACCTAACATTGTTTTATGCCATCCTTTGTTTCATATTAATAGTTCTATCATACTTCACATTATATACATAATAATTTATAATTCAAGTTATTATGATAAAAAACATTCACAAATTTGTCAATCACCGTAATACGTTTGCTTGCAACAAAAAAGCTATAGAGAGAATCTTATAGCTTTTATAATATACTGATATTAAATTTTATCTTTTTATTTGACCCGTGTTTTTCATTTCACGATTTGTTGTATTCTCAGGGTCATTCTCTTTTCCATTAGGGCTTCTATTATTGTGTGCACTTTTAGATTGTCCGTTTAGCGTGCCGCCTTTGTCCTTAGCTCTTTCCTTTGGCATAATAAACCTCCAAAATATTATAAATAATGAGTTCTACTCTCTTAGTTTGGTTTATTATGTCCGCTTTATTCATTGAATTTGCTATTCTTTAAACTTTTCTAAATATTAAATTAACTTTCTATTCTTTTGGCTTCGATCCGCTTTTTTCAAAATCTATATAAACTGCTGAAACATCTTCACTTTTTCTTAACCTAGCATATTTCCTAATATCATTATCCTCTTTTTCAGTATTTCTAATAAACTCACCGATCCCGCTTAATCCTTTGCTTTTAGCACATGCAAAGACTTCTGCTTCTAACATTTTCTTGAATATTTCAACAATAGCATAAAATCCACTTGTTGCTAACAATATTTCTAGAAAGTTATGCTCCTTTGTATACTTCAACCTACCACTAATACCATGATATACTGCAATCTTATTAAAATTAAGTCCCCAATAGCCATTGATTTTATTACATTTATTTCTATGTTCAATTAAAAAATCCTGCATATTGTTAATTGTTTCTTCATGAGAAACCCCTTGATTTATATAGTCCTTAATGACCGTTATTACTTTTTTATTTAGACCTGCAACTTTATAATCTGCAATCACCTTAATGTTCCTGTAGTCCTTAAGCCATATTTGACAATCACCCATAATATAATATTCTAATTCATCCTTATGCCATCTTACCAATGCAATTGAGGCAGTAGGTTGGTTGACTTCTTTAATTATATTTTCTCCAGTAAATTCCTTATACTTTTCCTCTAAAAAGGTTATTGCCTGCAGGACAATTTCGGCTAGACAAAGGCTTAAATTTGAAATATTTTCTAATAAATATTTATCTAGCATTTGTACGTACCATTTAGCATCACTTTCACTTGATGTAACCACTTGAAAATCTAAACCATTCGTTCCATCAATCACCCACGCAGCATTTGAGACGGTATTCGCAATACTTTCATTATACGCCCCACCAGGTACACTTATTTTATCAACTTTCTTTATTCGCAACGTTTAACCTCCTAACATAAACCTAACGCAGGATTGCTTACCCATCAGCAGGTACCCCACACCCACTAAATTTTGAAGTAAGTTACCCCTACATAAAGAAGTGGGGGTAACTTACTTCGTTAGGTAAATTTAAAAGTATCTATTTTCACAGGTCCTCTAATGTTTTGTTTACTAATTCTGAGCTCTCCCAAGTCATTTGGTCTAATACGCCAATCGACAAGCATAATTTCTCCATTGTAAATTTCTATACCATTTATACACCTAGGATGAATACAACATCCTGTATTAAAATAACTTACCTCTCCTTGTTTTGGAAATTTAGGCCTATGTGTATGTCCACAAATAATATGTTTTTGTTCCTTTTCTATCCATTTAGTAAAGTTTAACTCTATTTTATGCCGCTTAATTCTATTTTTGGCAGGACTTGAAGGGTTCTGTAAGCCAATTACATGCATAAATTTCCAGAAATATCGTAGTCCTAACATAGAAATTTTCCATAATTGGTCATTCATAATATCTCCTTGATGTCCATGAAGAAGTAAAAACTCTTGGCCTGTTTCTTTATATTTTAAAATAATACTCTCATAAACAGTAATATCAGGAAATAATAAGCTGCGTTCATTTAAAAACTCGTCATAAAATTCGTGCAAATTGTTTTGTACATATTTGGGATCCTTTAAGTACATGTTATGATTCCCATACAAAAGCAAGAATCTATCTTCTAAAAAAAACTCTCTTAGGATGCAAAAGGCATCACTATGAGCACTTCTAATATGACTAAATTTAGCATGCTCCCATAGTTCATCCCCATCCCCAACCTCAATATATGTATACCCTTTATTATAGTAGTCTTTTAAAGCATAGTAATAAATATTTTGATTATGTGCAAATTCATCAGACATACTGTTATCACCTCGATGAACATCTCCAAAAATAATAAACTTATCTTCATCATCAAACTCAATAACAGGCGCTTTAAGATAAGCTTGCATCAACCTCTTATCTGTCTTCATATAGTCCACCTTCTTAACGTTAAAATATATTCTATTATACCATATTTTAACATTTTTTGATGCAAAAACATATTATAAATGTAGAACATTCTTAGCAAAAAGCAATAACACCCATTGACATATCCTTAATAAAAAGGTAACATCATTAGGTTATCTTTGTTAACCATATTAGACTACAGTAAAAGGAATCAAAAAAATGTCAGAAGAACAATTAAGCTTTATTCAAGAAATTAAAAGAAGAAGAACCTTCGCCATTATTTCACATCCAGATGCTGGCAAAACAACATTAACAGAGAAGTTCTTGTTATATGGAGGGGCTATACGTTCAGCTGGTTCTGTTAAATCCAGGCGTTCTGAAAAACATGCTGTATCAGATTGGATGGAAATAGAAAAGCAAAGAGGAATTTCAGTTACCTCTAGTGTCCTTCAATTTCATTATAATAATTTTTGCATTAACATTCTTGATACACCCGGTCATCAAGATTTTAGTGAAGACACTTATAGAACGTTAGTTGCTGCTGACAATGCCGTTATGGTAATCGACTGTTCCAAGGGTGTTGAAGCACAAACAAAAAAGCTATTTCAAGTTTGTAAAATGAGAGGTATTCCAATTTTTACCTTTATAAATAAAATGGACCGTGCAGGAAAGGATCCTTTTGAGTTAATTGAAGAACTAGAAAATGTTCTTGGAATTCGATCTTGTCCGATGAATTGGCCAATAGGCTCAGGAAAAGAATTTAGAGGTGTCTACAACCGTCAAAAAAATCAGGTTGAACTTTTTGAAAATGGAGACCATGGTCAAAACAAGCTCGAGGTTGTAAACGCGCACGTTACTGATGAAAAACTCAGTGGGCTCTTAGGCGACGCACTCCACCAACAACTTCTTAGTGATATTGAACTATTAGATATTGCTGGTGATGGTTTTGACATAGGAAAGGTCTTAAACGGCGAGTTAACACCGGTATTTTTTGGTAGTGCCTTAACAAACTTTGGTGTTGAACCCTTCTTAGAATCTTTTTTAGATATTACAACCCCACCACGTCCTCGAGAAAGCAACTTAGGTGATATCGATCCTGAAGCAACGAACTTTACTGGCTTTATTTTCAAAATACAAGCTAATATGAATCCTACTCATAGAGATCGTATCGCATTTTTACGTATATGCTCTGGAAAATTCGAAAAGGGTATGACCGCGAACCTGGTTCAGAAGGGTAAAAAAATCAAACTTGCTCAGCCTCAACAATTTTTAGCTCAAGATCGTGTTATTACAGAGGTTGCATACCCAGGTGATATCATTGGTATTCATGACCCAGGTATTTTTAATATTGGAGACACACTTTGTGCAAATGATTCCAACTTAGTTTTTGAAGGCATTCCCAAGTTTGCACCTGAGCATTTCATTAAAATATCTACTGCTAATGCGCTAAAAAGAAAACATTTTATAAAGGGAATTAATCAACTCGCTGAAGAGGGAACAATTCAAGTATACAAGCGCCCAAACTGGGGTGTCGAAGAATTAATTATTGGTGTAGTTGGGATCCTGCAATTTGAAGTATTAGAGTACCGATTACTGAATGAATACGGTGTGGAAACAACTAGTCAACGTCTTCCTTATAAGCATATACGTTGGATTGATCCTAATGGTTTTGATGCCGCCAACTTCAACGCCCCAATGGATACTGTCCTTGTATATAGCGATACAGATGAGCCTGTTGTATTATTTCAAAATGAATGGGCGGTAAAACATATTCTAGATAGAAATAAATCTATTGTCTTAAAAGAAACCTCAATAAAATAACAAAAAAATATGGGATGTCTGTTATGCATAGTAATATGCAAAGCAAACCTCCCTTTTTATTTAACCTAACGAAGGAAGTACCCCACTTCTTTAAGTGGGGTACTTCCTTCCAAAATCAGTGGGTGTTCAAGCACCCACTGATGGGCAAGCAAAGCTTGCGTTAGGTTACGAGCTCGTAGCGAATGCGGAGGGCGAGTATCCTTTAATAAAGTGTATCCAAACTTTTAAATGAATAGCCTTTTTCCTCCCACAAATTTATGAGCGTATCTAATATTTCTGAGTTGGTTTTTGAATTGCTATGTAAAAGTACGATAGCTCCACAATGAATTTTAGGTAAAACTTTAGTTAATGCCTCTTCTGCGGTTGGTTGTTTGTCATTATCCCAATCTACATATGCCAAGCTCCAAAAAAATGTCTTATAGCCCATCTCATGAGCCGTTTTCAAATTTGCTTCACTATATTTTCCTGCTGGAGCACGATAAAACTTCACTAAGTTTTCTCCTGTTATTTCTTTATATAAAACTTCAAACTCTTGAAGTTCTTCTGTAAATTTATCTGGTGAAAGCTTTGTCATATCTGGATGAGAGCATGTATGGTTCCCAACAATATGTCCTTCATCTACCATTCTCTTAACAAGTTCAGGATTCGTTTTAAGATAGTGTCCAACTAAAAAGAAGGTGGCAGAAACCTCATGTTTTTTTAATACATCCAATATCTTCTCGGTATACCCATTTTCATAACCTGCATCAAAAGTTAAATAAATAACTTTATCATTTGGACTTCCAACATAATACGCATCAAACTGTTTTAAGTAAGCTGCTTCCTCATTTCCCACTGGCTGTATTCCTTCATCTGATTTTCCTAAACCCCAATCCTCGCTGTATCTCATACTCATTCCAGCTTTAACCACTAACGGTATAAGCTCCAAAATTAGAATAATAGTAAGTAATGCAATTAACTTGGAAATTTTATGTTTTTTCAACTTCAATGGATCATATCCCAATTTACTCATTACTATATAATATTAAATGACTCGTGTTTTTATGCAATTACAAGCGTTCGCTCAAGTTCACTCCCTTCAAAAAATTAGAGCTCTATCTATACGAATGTAGTAGATTGAGCTCTTCATCTAATTATGTACGATAATGTACTTAATATTCTTCTCTTACACCAAACTCTGCTGATTCTACCCATTCATTTGCCTTATTAATCAACAAAATAATTTCATCAAGTATTTCATAATGTTCTTTTTCTTGTTTTACTAAATATTCAAATAAATCCTTTGTCTCTTTATCCGTTGCTTCTAAATAATATTTTTCATATAACTGAATACTTTCTTGTTCTTTATCTAATGCCATTCTATAAAAGTCAAGTTGATCTGGAATTGTTTTAACTTCTGTATTAAAATTTTCCGCCCCTTTAAATACATTCTTAGCCTCTAAAATCAAGTCTTGATCTATAACTTCATAGGAAGCTTCATTATATTTCTTTTGCAAAATATCAGCATGGTTTTTTTCATCTTTAGCCAACATAAGCAATACCGTACTTAGGCTATTACCTTTATTGATTTTCGCTTGATCACTATAATATTTTTCCCCATCAAGCTCCATTCTTATAGCAAATTCAAAAATGTTCATATTTTATCTCCTTGTATTCGTTTTATCCTTGTAAGTTGTCCTGTTCCATTAGTATATTTTACCATTTATATTATGTATTTTCAATGTTATCTACTATAGTTTATACGCCATTCTCATACTTATAGGATTGTATTGAATTGTGTTTGAAGGTAATTCTAATGTATAATAAGCCTCATGATGTCCTTTATCTGTTTCCTCAGGGTTAATACTTCGTACAACTCTTACCACCTGCATATTTTTATCCATATAAATTACATCTATTGGAAACTTCACACCTCTCATATGTATGGCATTACACGGATAAAGCAACATGCCATAATAAGGTGGTAGCGTTTCCATTCCAATTAACCCTACTCTTCTAGCTTGTTCACTCGTAGCAATTATTACTCTTGTAGCAACTAAATACTCCAATCCTCGATCATCAATTAAGAATATATTGAGTGGATATGTCTTCATAAATACTCCAAATCATTTCTTAATTATATTCTATGCTATTTATAGGAATCGTATTTCACGAAGATATTTTATGTTATATCATATCAGGATGGAGTGGTTTTGACAATTCGCCTCTAAGATTTTCATGCATTAAAGTTTTAATCCTTTCTACTGAATATCCTTTGCTTAAAAGATAATAAAGCTTTGTAGCGGCAGCTTCAGCTGTCATATCGTATCCACTTACTGCACCAGCATCTACTAACATGCTACTCGTCTCGTATTCACCAATATATGCATATCCTTTTAAACATTGGGTACACACCACAATAATAACACCACGCTGAGCTGCTTCATTTAAAACACTTGCTAGCCTTTGGTCACGATCCGGAATATTCCCAACACCTAATGCTTCAATAATAATTCCTCTTAAGGGAGGCTTAAGCATATTCTCTAAAATTTCTGTTTGAATTCCAGGGAATATTTTCACTACTGCAATGGGATAATCCCCGAATTCCAGAACATGGATACCTCTGTTCTTTTTTTTCATGATCAAATCCTCATTCATTTCTATACGAACCCCAGCAACAGCAAGGGGAGGAAAGTTTGGAGAGCCAAAGGCATCTAGTGTATCGGAACTGGTTTTCACTGATCTACAACCTCTAAATAGCTTTCCTCCAAAATAGAGACATACCTCTGACACTTCACCTCCAGCTGCTATCTGAAGTGCAGTAATGATATTTTCTCTAGCATCGTTTCTAACTTCACAAAGAGGGATTTGTGATCCTGTAAGGACGACCGGCTTATCTAAGCCTTCCAGCATAAAACATAAAGCCGAAGCAGTGTATGCCATTGTGTCTGTTCCGTGTAATATAACGAAACCATCATACTCATTGTAATGCACTTCAATGTCTTTAGCTATTTTTATCCACTCCACCTGAGACATGTTAGAGGAATCAAGCAATGGTTCATATTCCTTAATCGTATATTCAGGCATAATGTCTGCTTTTAGTTCTGAAAACGTATCAAGCTCTTTTTGCATATAACCCTTTTGTGGTGCATAACCTTTATTGGTTCTGACCATTCCTATTGTGCCACCTGTATATATAATATAGACCCTTTTTTTCATAATAGTGATAGCCTCCTGTCCGAATCTAGTTGCTGCTGATAATATTACTAATCATATATTTATTTCTCTAATCTTTTTTTGAACTGGTACATTCTACTATCTGCTAGACCAATCAATTCATCATATGTTGTTCCCTCTGATGGGAAACAAGCTAGCCCATAGCTAAAACTACATACAATAGCATGTGCATCTATAATTAATGGATGTTCAATAAAATATTTTTCTAATCTCTTCATTTTGTTAATAATATGCTGTTCTGTGCCGTAGAGCATGATTGCAATAAACTCATCGCCCCCTGTTCGAGCTAGAATATCTGATGCTCTTAGTTGCTTTTTTATATTCTTCGCAAAGTATCTAATCAATTCATCTCCAGCAAGATGTCCCCTTGCGTCATTAACTCCTTTTAGATTATCCAAGTCAAGAACTACAACAAAAAAGTGTTCGTTGTAACGAGTTGATTTTGTAATTAACTTCATTAAAGAGTTTTCAAAAAATCTTCTATTGTTTAAACCTGTTAAGCTATCGTGTTCAGTTATATAAAGCATATTTTCATAAAGCTTATAATTTGTAAGTGCAATAATTAGTTGTTTCCTTAAGTATTCAACAATTTCATAATCCTGCGAAGAAAAAATACTATTCTCTTGGCTGTCAATGTTTAAAAATCCAAAGAGCTTTCCTTCAAGAAAAAGTGGTGCACTAATAAAGGACTGTACCTTGTTCCCTTGAGTATTATCAAGGAACTTATGTCTATCAGACTGCTTAATATATTGTTGAACATCTTTTATAATAATTGTTTCTTTAATATTACCGTTCGTTCTCTTCCACTGAAAAGAATCTTTTAAGGGCAGACGAAATTCCTGGACTTCCTCCTCAAAATATCCCACAGAAGCTACTATTTTAAGCACATCATCATCGTCCAATGTAAGAATACAGCCAAAATCCGCATTATCAATTGAACTAATTGATTTTTCCAATATAAAACCAAAAACATCTTCCAAACTAGATTGCTCTAATATAGAATTACTAACTTCAAGTAAAAAGTCTTTTATTTTTTCAATCTGTTCGACTCTTTTCGTTTGCATGAGTTGCTGTGTGATATCAGTTATAACACCTACTATTCCCAAAAAGTTATTATCATCGTCTAACACAGCCGTTTTATGTATCATGACATCATGCGCTGTACCATCCTGATGCACAACTTTTGTTTGAAAGTATTGGTCATCTTTACTTTCCATAAGCGCTTCATCTGATTCATTATAAACATCAGCTAGTTCTTTCCCTGCTATGTCAAAAACCGTATGGCCTATAACTTCATTCATTGATAAACCAAAATATTCAAGAAAGCACTTGTTGCAATAGCGATAGATTAATTGAGTATCTTTATAAAAGATTGGCATTGGTACTTCATCAAGTAAAACTTTATTAAACATTGCTTCATGTTGATTGTCAAATCTTTTCATAAAAATCTCCTTCTTCTTCTCTAATGTACATAAAGAGCCACAAACTACTCATTTGTTTATTATAGACCTTTTTTTCCTTTTAGACAAATAAATTTGCATAATGTTATAGGATTAATTTTGATACCGTTCTTGTTCAAATGACATGAAAATGGTATAATTTCATCATGCAACCAAAACAATTATTAATATTATATTTATATTGCTTCATGTTTATATTTACTAGACCGTCCACGCAATAAATCAATAATTAAGTAGGTGATATTTTGGTTCAAATTATCGAAGCGCTTAAAAATAATCATATTATACATAGCCATAGTGTAAAGGCTCTAAAAGAATATATCGTTCTAAAATATCCAAATGATTCTGCAGATCGAACTGCAATAATCTTTGCGGATGCTGTCCATAAAATTATTGACCACAATATTATACACTTTGATGCGTCTTCAAGAATTTCCATAAAGCAAAACCTTTTGCAGGAAGTTTCTCAAAAAAAAGTTTTTTCTATTAATGCTTATGAAATATTTGAAGTCTGTACGCAATTATATCATGCTGATGAATCGTATATAAAAAATTTAACTACTTGGATCAATCATAATCAGAGTGAAAGTATATCTACAGATGAAGTTGTTGAATTAACGATGCAACTAAGAAAACCCAGCATTGAACCATCTACTACTTCTGTCCCACCAATATTAAAGTCATCTACTAGCGCTTTGAGATTAAAATTGAGGGAACTAGATGAAAAAACGAAACGAGAAGAAAAAGCACAACAAGAACTAGCGCTTCTCATTGAAGACTCAATACAAGTTCCAGCAGTGATTTTAGAAGAACCTGTCCCAAAGCAACAATCTAAAGTCAAACCGGCTCACTTCCACTCAATCTTTTTGAGCCGCTTCAAGGGTTTTTCTAAAGAAGCCTTGACCATTGTTTTAATTTCAACAAGCTTATTGTCAATACTTGGCTCTCTAGCTTACTATACTCATAGCAAAAATGCTCCTACTCCTGTTCTGAAAACAATTGAGATATCGACTCTCAATAATGAGATATTACCTGCATCACCCGAAAGCTATTTACCTGAATATTTACAGTACAAAACTATTAACTTGGATATCTTAACCCAATGGTTAAAAGAGAAGAACTCTATTCTAGCACAAGAGGAATATTTTACCAGCATTCACAATATTTCAAAAGAATATAATATCAACCCCCTATTAATGTTTGCTATAACTGGACAAGAACAAGCCTTTGTACCTAATACGAATGTTGATGCGAGCGATATGGCAAATAATCCCTTTAATGTTTTTGGAAGTTGGGAAGCCTATAACACCGACATTGATGATGCCGCTCGAATTGCTGCAAAGACAATTATTAATTTAAGCAAGGATTGTCCCCCTGATGAAGATCCCATTAAATGGATCAATCGAAAATATGCAGAAGATCAAAACTGGCATATAGGTGTTACAAAAATCTATACACAGCTTGAAAAAGCCACTACTGTTGATGAGTAGTGGCTTTGCTATTTAACTTATTTTTGGCAATTTAATATATTTCATTAATCCTTTTGTTGCTTTAATTCCGATAAAAGAGAAGATGGATACGAGAATAGCCTTAATAATATTAAATGGAACCAATAAGCTAACAACCATATTGAAGCGTTCCGCACTTGGTATCCCCCACAATGGCAGGAGCACAAACAGGTTTGCTAGTGAGGCTACAATTACCATTGTAATCGTACCAACAATCATGCCGAGGATCAGCCCTTGGTTGTTAGATATTTTTCTATAAATCATCGCAATTGGTAATACAAGTCCAACACCAACTAAAAAGTTTGCCAACTCGCCAACGCCACCTGTAGTAGAATGCAATATCAGGTTTAATAGATTCTTAATTAGCTCAATAAAAACAGCTGCCATTGGTCCGAGCGCAATGCCCCCAATAATTGCAATGGCATCGCTAAAGTCAATCTTTAGGTATTCTGGAAAGAAAAATATTATTGGAAATTCTAAGATCATAAAAGCAAATGCCAATGCAGATAAAATTCCAACTCTTGTTATGTACCTTACTTTAAGTGATGAATGTGTAGTATTCATAATTATAACTCCTTAAATTTTTGTAGCAAATTCTACGGTTTCAAACGATACTCGCTCTTTGTATGGTTAAATTAAAAAAGCCTGAAATATAATATTTCAGGGCAATCAAACATATCAAAAAAACTTATATTCTTCTCACATCCAGACTTTACTGTCGGTCTTGGAATTACACCAAGTCAGCCTATCGGCTCGTGGACTATAACCACCGGTCGGGAATTTCACCCTGCCCCGAAGAACTTCCTTATTTAGTTTATGATTAT
Source organism: Firmicutes bacterium HGW-Firmicutes-7 (assembly GCA_002841375.1). Classification (GTDB taxonomy): domain Bacteria; phylum Bacillota; class Clostridia; order Lachnospirales; family Vallitaleaceae; genus HGW-1. The sequence goes on from PGZO01000034.1 coordinate 24,245, forward strand.
CATATAGTGCATGGATGCTTTAACCATCGCTATATGTTGTGAAAGAATTAGAACTAACTCACTTTTTACGCTACAACCATTATATGATTTTAATCTGTATTTGTCAATAGTCGTAGCCTAGTGATTTATTGTTTTATTGCTTCCATTTACATACGCTTTCTTCCAGAAGATCAACGGCAATAAACAATGCAAATCCTACTAAACTAATAGTAACAACACCTAAATACATGCTAATATAATCCATCCTTGACCATGCATCAAGAATATAGTAACCAATACCATAATGTGTACCATACGCTTCTGCAAAGAATAGTATTGAAAGTGCAGTTCCTACTGACAACCTTAAATTTGTTAATAATTCTGGCAAGATTGCTGGTAATGTCACGTGTATGAAAATCTGATATTTAGATGCGCCTAAACTGTGAATAAATGCATAGGTTTCTTGAGAAATTCCTTGGACTGCATCTCTAGCAGAAACAATTACCTGAAATATAATAATAAGAACAATTAAAGTAATCTTAGAACTGTCACCCAGACCAAACAAAAGCATTAATATAGGAAGTAGGACTGTTTTTGGAATAGGATATGTAAAGTAAATAAGTGGGTTTAGCAACTTGTTCCACCATCCAGAATACGCTATTAACAAACCTATACCAATGCCTAAAATCATCGCAATACCTAGACCACTAAGAACCCGATATAAGCTTACTAATATATGTTGATAAATTTTATCCGTATACAATAAACTTATTTTTTGATAAACCATGAAGGGCGTCGGCAAAACACGTAGGTTCATAAATATTGACAAACCATACCACAACAGATTAATTATGATGAATCCCTGAACAAATGTCGACAGTTTTCTTTTTGTTCTCATTTTTTCCATCCTCGTTTAATAATTCCTCTTATGTGAGCAGATAACTTCAAATACTTTTCACTATCCCTTAAACTTTCGTTAGTACCCTCACTTAAATGACGGATCCCTTCCATATGGTTAAACAGCGGGTTATCAATTACTTCTACAATTGTCCCAGGGCAATGAGACATAATCACAATTTTCTTTCCCATATATATGGCTTCCTCAACACTATGTGTCACAAACACTGTCGTTACTTTATACTCATTCCATAAATCAATAAAAAGCTCCTGTGCCTCTTCTCTTGTAAGAGAATCAAGTGCTGAAAACGGCTCATCCATCAATAGTAGATCAGGATTCATACTAAAGGCTCTTGCAATTGCTACTCTTTGGCGCTGCCCTCCACTTAAACTATTCGGGTATCGATTCATTAAGTTATGAATGTTGAGCCTTTTCATAATAGAATTAACACGGTCCTTAACCTGTTGATCAATAGCCATGCCTCTTATTTTGAGAGATATCAAACAATTTTTCTCAACATTCTTCCACGGCAATAATCCAAAATTCTGGGGAATAAAGCCAATTGCATATTTATTCGCATTTAGGCGGTCTCCATTAAAATCCACTTGTCCCTCAAAATCTTGAATGATACCACCTAGCACATGTAATAATGTTGATTTTCCACAGCCAGAAGGTCCAATAACCGCATAAATTTCACCCTGTTCAAAGCTCATCGTTATTGGACCTAGTGCATTTATACTTTGTTGATTTGAGGTATATACAACCTTCAGTTGATCAATCTCTAACATTTTTCCACCTTCTCTTATTCAATAATTAAGTCCTTTGGGGTTAATGTTTTTTTATTCAAGCCATACGCCTCAACCCAATCAATTGCACTTTGTAGCGCTTCCTCTGATGGCAACCCACTTTTTTCTAGTTTAGGAAATACGACCTTACCTTTCATATCCTCTGGATATCCAACCGTATTAATAACAATATCCTCATACTCAGAAATAGGGGTATTATTTGCATATTCTATTGCATCGTCATAGGCATCAAAAAAGAGAGTGATTTCTTCTCGCTTATTATCAATAGCCTCTTGAGTAAACGCGATGACGCTTGGTTTCAACCCAATATTACTTGCTCTTTCAAGAAGTATCCCACCGTCATTTAACGCTAATGTTGCAAAAGGCTCAGGTAATAGCGCTAAATCCACCTTATTATTGTTAAGCATTTCCACCCTTGTTGGTATTGCTGGGATAAGTGTTTTAATAACAACTTCTGGATTAATGTCATAGCTTTCTAGCATCCTGTCTAAAGTATATTCAATAACCGTCTTCTCTGATATCGCAACACGCTTGCCAACAACATCGTTGATGGATTTAATCCCCGATTCTTTGGACGCGATGAGCATAAAATCGCAGTCTGTATAGCTTGCTATTTTAACATCAAAATCTGCGTTTTGATAAAGAGCAATAGCTACTTGATCACCAACAATACCGTCTAAGCTCCCTGCTTGAAAAGCAGCATCTCTATCTTTAGCGCTTTTAAATATTTCATAACTGACCAACACATTATATTTGTCTAAATATTTTTTTTCCTCAGCTAATATGAAAGGTGTTGCATCTTCTGATGCCATTAATCCAATGATTAGTGGTTTTTTCGTCTCCACCGTATTACTCTTTTTCTCAGAACATGCAGTAAAAGATAAAATTAACACCCCAACCATCATAAGCATAATTAATTTTTTCATTATTCATTTCTCCATTTCTTAAATAAATTGTTTTCTATTGATAAATAATCTAATATTTTTCCTACAACAAAGTCCACGATATCCTGGACTGACTGTGGATGATGATAAAATCCAGGCATAGCAGGTATTAGTGCTACCCCCAACCTTGATAATTTCAACATATTTTCTAGATGTATTGCATTAAAAGGCGTCTCTCTAGGTACTATAATGAGTTTTCTATTTTCCTTAATGGCTACATCTGCAGCTCTTGTTAAAAGGTTCTTAGCATATCCTTGACTGATTTCTGCCAATGTACCCATAGAACAAGGGATAATTATGACGGCATCATAAGGGTAGGAACCACTCGCTACACCCGAAAACATATCTTGAATATCTTCTATATGAATAGTCGCATAGTGATCTTTTAAGTGCTTAATCCATTCATCTATATCCGTACCTGTTTCGTATTTCATCACTTTCCTACCATTTTCTGTACATATTACATGAAGCTCGTAACCCATAGGCAATAACACTTCAATGATACGTTTTGCATAAATACTACCACTCGCACCTGTGATACCAATTACTATTTTTTTCATTTATTCATCCTCCAAACTTATAACAGCGCATCAACTACACCCATTATTAAAAATACAATACTAATCATTTGATTGATACTATAAGAAGCAATTTTTACATGAGTTAGATTATCTGGTGAAATCAACTTATGTTCAATAATAAACAATACAGTTATTATGATCAATCCTACGTAATAAATAACATCAAGCTCTGCACTCAATAAGCCAACCATCAACAGACAAAGCAAGGCAATTGCATGAAAAGCGGCTGCAATACGCAACCCATTTTTAATTCCAAACTTCGTTGGAATAGAATGTAGATTGTTTTGACTATCAAAATCGAAATCCTGAGAACCATAGATCACGTCAAAGCCTGCAACCCATAATGTGTTAGCGATCCCCATGACGAGTGCAATAAAAGAAAATCTTCCTGTTACTGCTAGCCAAGCACCTACCGGTGCAGCTGCTGAGGTTATTCCAAGTATTATATGGCAAAGATAAGTAAATCTTTTCGTATAGGAATAAATAATTAATAAAAAAAGTGCGATAGGTGATAGTAGTAAGCATAGTGGATTTAGCATTGCTGCTGCAAAAACCATCATTACAAAACAAATAGAGGCAAAAAGAATCACCTCTTTCTTTTTAATTAATCCTTGGGGAAGTTGACGGCTAGATGTCCTAGGATTTCTCTTGTCAATTTCTGCATCAATCACTCTATTAAGCGCATTTGCCCCAGTTCTTGCACCCATAAATGCTACAAAAATCCAGAATATCGTAATCCCTGGCAGGTGACCCCCACTTGCTAAGAGCATTGAAATCAAAGCAAAAGAAAGTGAGAAGATGGTATGTGAAAACATAACAAGTGTTCCATAATCCTTAATTTTCTTAAAAAGCTTCTGAAGCCATTTATTCAATGCCATACTCATCCCACTTTCTAGACACAAGCTCTTTTATATCCTCAGACATTGTGATATCGTCTGGCCACGCTCTTGTATGCCCTTCACTTGTCCACTTTTTCGTTGCATCAATGCCTAATCTATGACCAAAATGTGGCAGATTGGAAGCATGATCAAGCGCATCTAGTGGTCCTTCTGAAATCTCAAGATCTCTTTTAGCATCGATATTGTTAAATACCTTCCACGCTACAGTGCTTAAGTCACTTGGATTTATGTCCTCATCCACTACAATAATCATTTTTGTATACATCATTTGTCCCATACCCCAAAGCGCATTCATTACTTTTCTAGCATGTCCTGGATATCTTTTTTTAATGGAAACAATGACACAATTATGAAACACACCTTCCAGAGGAAAATTGATTTCTACAATCTCTGTAAGTTGCATTTTAATGAGTGGCAAGAAAATTCGCTCTGTAGCCTTACCCATGTAACAATCCTCCATAGGTGGTTTACCAACAACAGTCGTTGGATAAATAGGATTTTTTTTGCGTGTTATGCACGTTACATGAAAAACTGGATAATAATCTGCTAGAGAATAATAACCTGTATGATCACCAAAAGGGCCTTCTAAACGCATTTCTTCCTCTACGTCCACATAGCCCTCTAGAACAAATTCTGCATCTGCTGGTACATAAATATCATTTGTAATGGATTTAACAAGTTTAACTGGCATCTTCCTCAAGAAGCCTGCGAACATCATTTCATCTATCATTTTAGGAAGAGGTGCCGTAGCGGCGTAAGTGATCGCTGGATCACAGCCAAGTGCAACAGAAACAGGCATCCTACCTCCTGATGCCTTATAGTGTTCATAAATTTCTCGCCCATCCTTATGCATATGCCAATGCATGCCGGTACTATTTTTATCAAAAATTTGCAATCGATACATGCCGACATTTTGAATGCCACTTATTGGATCTTTCGTGAAAACTAGAGGAAGCGTAAAAAATCTACCCGCATCACCTGGCCAGCATTTTAAAACTGGAAGTTTAAATAAGTCTGGCTCATGTTCAATGACTTGCTGGCACGCCCCTTTAGTCGGTAATTTCACTGGAAATACTGACACCATTCTTGTTAACCTTGGTAACGCTTTAAACTTATTCATAAGCCCCAAGTAATTCGTCATATCGATGAATTCCTCAATATCTTTTCCGATATCATCTAAGTTGTCAACACCAAGGGCCATACTCATTCTTTCATAAGTACCCATTGCGTTTATAAGAACTGGAAACGCTGAACCTTTCACCTTCTCAAATAGTAAGGCAGGGCCGTAGTTCTTAGAAACTCGATCCGTAATCTCCGTAATCTCGAGCACTGAATCTACTTCCGTTTTAATTCTTTTAAGCATTCCTTTTTCTTCTAGTTTCTCTATAAATTCTTGTAAATCTTTATATGCCATAAGTCGACTCCCAATCTTGAACAACCAGTATTTTCTATTTGTTGTTCTCGAAAAGTATATCACTATTTCTTATACATCGTCAATATTATGCTTGTTTTGGTAATAAAATACTAATTTGTGTACCCATATCTATTTCACTATCGATCATTATCGTTCCTTTATGCGCATCAACGATAGTTTTCACAATTGTAAGACCTATTCCAGCTCCACCTGTCATTCTATTCCTTGACTGATCAGCTCTGTAGAACCTTTCAAATATATAAGGAAGATCTTTTTCTGGTATTCCTGAACCATTATCTCTTACAATAAGCTTTGTAGCTTTCTCTTCCGCTAGTACCTCAATCTCAACAAGTCCTCCTTGAGCCGTATACTTCAGCGCATTAGATACAAGATTCACAATCACTTGGCTTATTTTATCTTGATCCGCTTCTATTATATGCTCTTTGTCTGTGAAAACGATGTTTATATTCTTTTTTCTGAAATCAGTTTGGAAGTTTTGAAGTATTCTGCTTATCACCTGAGAAATATCAAAGCTCGTCTTTGTTAGCAGCAGGTTTTCACTTTCATATCTTGATAGTTCTTCAAGATCGCCCACCATTCTACCAATTCTCATAATTTCTTCGTGGCAGCTCTGAATTCTTTGTATATCTGGCTCCCATATTCCATCAATCATAGCTTCCATATGACTTTGTAATGTGGCAATTGGTGTTCTTAATTCATGGGCAACATCTCCTGTCAAGCGTTTCCTTAATAGCTCTTGTGTTTCTAAGGTTTGAGCGAGTTGGTTGACAGATTCCGTTAATTGTCCAATTTCTTTTGTATTTGACGCTTCGTTAATTCGGTCATGAAAATAACCTTTTGATATCATTTGCGTAGCATCTATTACGCGTGCAATGGGTTTGCTTAACCTTCTGGCCATAATGTATCCTATCACAAGTGCAAATGCCATGGAAAAAACCCCAACACTAACAAACAATCGATTTAGACTATTAATAAATTCAAAATCATTGTCATTTAAATAAAAGGGACCATAATAACCAATATATAATTTTCCTACTTCATTTGAGTCACTCATAATAGCATAAGGTACTTCTATATAGCTTCCCTTTAAGTTAGGATAACGGCTATTCATGTTGTTCGTCATTTGATGAATAATTCTTTGGCAAAGACCATGGTTATGAACCGTTGCATCCCAGATGACTTCCCCATTGTTATTTTCAAGGCGAATGATTAATCCATTTCCCAATGCACCTACACCAATGTCTTCAACTAAAGAAGTTTTCCACGCTCCACCTGGTACATATTGATTTGTTATTGCTGAAACAATTTCAATATTTCTTTGTTCAATATTCTTTTTAACATACACTTCAAACTGTTTATTTAGCATTGAATTTGTTAGAACGCTAATTACAGTAATACTTATAAGTGCAACAAATACGTAAGATAGTGATAACTTTGTCCTTAAGCTATACTTCATAATTTCACCACCAGCTACTTATTATTCTTCTTGCTTAGATCACAACAATCCAACTTTCCATTTCCAAAGGTCTTCTCGTTTTCTTTTGCAATATTCTGCAAGAATTTGTTGTACGTTTTTTTAATACTGTTCAATATTTTCGACATACGTTTTCCCTCCTTTAAGATGAAGTGATTTAAATTTTATCTTCTTTACAAAGATTATAACAAAATAATGTGTTGTTTTTATGAAGATTTCATTTTTTGCGAGAAATATTTTATTGACACTAAATTAGTGATAGCGTATAGTCAAAAGAAAAGTTAATTGCAAACGCAATTAAGAGAGGTGGTAGATCTATGAAAAAACAAATCAATATTGAAGGTATGAGCTGCGCTCACTGTGTAAAACATGTTGAAAATGCATTAATGGAAATTGAAGGCACCAACAAAGTAATTGTTGACTTGAAAGGTAATAATGCTGTTATTGATCTTATCAACAACGTATCAGATGAACAACTTAAAGAGGTGATACAAGAAGCCGGTTATGATGTGACATCAATCGTTAATTTATAAATTTAAAAATATAAAACAAAGGGAAAATCGTTTTCATTTCGATTTTCCCTTTCCTTAATCTAATTATTTAAGCTTCGTCGTAATCACCTAAACGAGTTTACTATCATAATCTTTATGATCATTACCAATATAATTTAATATTGCTTCAATTTCAATTAAGTTCCCATCACTATGGTCATAAATTTTGATGTCATGAGGTTCACCATCATCATCTTTATGTTGAAGGTAATTATTTACAACATCTTTTGCATTTATTTCGTTTATTTCATTCCCGTAAATACTTGTATATTCCTTTTTAGGAATAGATAATGAAATGTGATAGCCTTCTTCTAATCTTTTTCGCTGTTCATATATATCATTAATCATTAGTTACTCCTTTTCAATACTATGAATTCTCAAAGCAATGTAAGTGCATATGATTGTTAGGGTAATCGTCTTAATGATTAGTATAACCAGCAGGTATTTCATTATACTCAAAAGCTATAAACTTAATAAAAATATCTATAATTATAAGGTACATAAGGTCTATATGGTTGGTAAGGCAAATATATACGGCGTGGATAAAATCTAAAAGGTCTCCTATATGGTTGATATGGGAATCTGTACCTTCTTGGAAATCTTCGTCTTCTTCTTCCGAACATTTCGTTTAACAATTGTACTTGAACATTGTCCCATAACCATATGTTTCTCCCAGGAACGCCAAATTGTTGAGCTTCTACGTTCTCTTCATCTGATTGTATGTCTACGTCCATCTTTGGAACTGCACACTCTTTTTCCATTTTCACATAAATTCTACCGACTATACTTATGATGGCCTCTTTATCAGGGTATTCATCATACATTATACTATCATCATATTCTAGTTTATCACATTCTTCATCTACTAGAACCTGAATGCGTTTACACATATCTGGATATAAGCTTTTCATATACTGAACATCTGCTTGATCATCATCATCATAATCAACATCTTCATCCATTGGTCTTTGCATATCCTGTGGTATATACATTTGTGGTGGTTCTGGTTCATAAGTCGGCTTTCTATCGGCTACCGGATAATCTTTTGAAATATTACTTGCATACGGATTTGTTTGCATATCATAGTCATAACTATATTTTTTCATGGATATCTCCAAGCTTTTATTCAATATTAGTATATGTTATGCTAAACGCGTTTTGTGCATGTACATCTGTAAAGATAAATTCCAAAAAACTGGTGCTTCCTCACAATTCAATCTATTTATTCTCCTTGAAGACCTAATTGAACGGCATTTTCTCTCATGCCTTCAATGGTCCAAAGAATAACTGTATCAAGATCCATCTCTAGCATTTCACAACCTGAAAGAATGACCGTACGATTTACACCAGCAGCAAAATTTGATGTCTTAAATTTTTTCTTTACAGATTTTACCTCAAGGTCAAGAATACTCTTGTTTGGTCTCATTAAAACAGCAGCGGTAATGAGTCCTGTTAATTCATCAATTGTATATAATACCTTTTCCATTTTTAATTCAGGTTTTACATCAATACAAATATTATAGCCATGGGATACAACTGCATGTATAATGTCTTCTTTAATTCCCTCACTTTCCATGATCTCTTTCGTCTTATAGCAATGCTCCTCTGGATATAATTCATAATCCAAATCATGTATCAATCCAATATTGCCCCAATACTCTTCATTCTCCCCAAACTTTCGAGCAAAATACTTCATAACGCCTTCTACTGCCATTCCATGCTTTATTAAATTTTCACTCTTATTATATTTAGTAAGTAATTCATATGCCTCTAATCTTGTCTCCATGTTTTAGTATTACTCCTTCGTCTATATTTTTCTTCTGCATCCAGCCTATCAAGAAATTTACTTACCTTTATTACCTTCTTTATTTCTAATAAATTTTACACCTCTACTTGAATTATTGGTTTTCGTTGTTCTAATCTCGAAATGCTTTAGTGAAGCTACGAATGGTGTTAGCTTTGAATATCCATAATTTCTAGTATCAAAATCAGGATAACGTTTATTCAGTGTACTACCTAATTCACCCAAAAATGCCCATCCATCTTCATCAGAGATCTCAGTAATTATGGTTTTAATAGTTTCTATTAATTTATCCTTACTTGTCATCCCTCTTTCAGTTTCTTCTTGTACTTGATTGCCTTTTTCTATGTCAGTCTCCTTATTTTCAGTAGAAACTGAAGCCAGTACTTCCAAATATTTAAACTTCTCACAGGCAGAAATGAAGGGTGTAGGCGTTTTCTTTTCTCCCATCCCAATAACATACATTCCAGCTTCTCTAAGGCGAGCTGCAAGTTTTGTAAAATCGCTATCACTAGACACAATACAAAAGCCATCAACATTATTAGAATAAAGGATGTCCATTGCATCAATGATTAAAGCTGCGTCTGTTGCATTTTTACCAGTAGTATAGGAGTACTGTTGTATTGGACTAATAGAATAATTTAGTAAAACATTTTTCCATGAAGCTAATTGGGGCTTGGTCCAATCTCCATAAATTCTTTTATATGTAGGTGTCCCATGGTTTGAAATTTCATCAATAATGTACTTTATATATTTATCTGATACATTATCAGCATCTATTAAAACAGCAATCTTCTTATCCTTATCCATATCAAATCTCCTTTTATCCATTTTTCAATGTAACTACTATGAATTCCCTAGTCTCGATCTTTCCTTTTTGATAGACTTAATAATATAATGACTAATGCGCCACCACCAATTAATAGTAATGCTAAAAATGCTATCAATATAAATGTAATTGACATCATATCCTCCCTCCTTTCTTTAGACGTTTATTCTACACAATATAATATTTATTGATATTAATTATAAGGATGTATATTCTTTATCCTAATTATCCCATAATCTATTAACAATATCAATTAATTTGTCTAACATATAGTCGAAGTTCGCTGAATGTGGTATGATGAGGCTAATTATACATATTGGAGACCACAATCTAATGCCTAGCATATACGAAGATACACTTAAACTTTACAAACAAATCGATGCACATATTGCTTCACATTATAAATCCGCTAAACAAAAGCCTGCGCCTTGTACAAAAGGTTGCGCATCTTGCTGTAGTCAATTCTTCGAAATATCACCCGTCGAATTTCTTGTCATACAAAACCATCTTAAAGACATTGATCCAACACTACTTGATATCTTCAAGGAAAACTCAACAGTCTTAATGTCATTGTTCAAGGAATATCACCGAGACTTTTATGAAGAATTTTTCCACAAAGATAATCAATTTGTAGCTCAATCCTATTATCAGCATCCTGAGCGTTTTAAAATCCATCTACCTTGTGTTTTTTTATCCAAAGAAGGCTACTGCCAAATTTATCCTGTGAGACCATTTGTTTGTAGAACTACTGGTGTTGGCTTTAAGCGCCGCTTTGTCTGGGGTCCAATTTGCAACGAAATTCGTTTTGGTTACTTTGTTCATTATTGGCAAGCAGATTTGCGACCATTTGTACCTCAAATTGAAACTATTACCTCTGTCAAATTGGATCATGTTAGCACTAGACAGTATCCGATGTTTTATTTAATGTCCCAAGTAATAATTTAAGAATGGATAAAATAACTTTAGGAGAATTTATATGAAAGAATTCGTACTATATTTTTTAAGCTTCAAATCTTATGTCGTACTTCCTGTCATAATTTTCATTCTTTCCATGGTTTTTAGAATTAAGCTTTCTGTAGCAATTAAATCCGCTCTTACTACCGGTATCGGCTTTGTGGGGATTTTCATGACCTTTGATTATTTTGTTATGGTAATCAGTCCCGTTATTCAAGCCCTTATAGAACGAACAGGTATTAGTTACAATGTCCTAGATACAGGCTGGCCTCCACTTGCTGCAATTGCATGGGCCTTCCCCCTAGCGCCTGCTCTTCTGTTAATCTTTATGGTGACTAATGTATTGATGCTCGTCTTTAAGCTTACAAAAGCAGTAAATATTGATATTTGGAATTATTGGCATATTCTCTTAGCTGGCGCAATGATTTTTCATGTCACAGAAAGCCTCATTATAACAATCCTCATGGCAATAATAATTTTTATTATACTTCTTAAACTTACCGAATGGAGTGCACCAAAGGTAAACACTATGATGAACATGGAAGGCATTTGTATCCCACATCTTGGAGGAGCTGTTTATTTTCCTTATGCACTAGTTGCAAATAAGCTGATGGATCAAATCCCAAAGTTTAATAAAATCAATGCCAATCCCGAAATGCTTAAGAAGAAACTTGGATTAATTGGAGAGCCAATGCTTCTTGGTCTTCTTTTGGGAACAGGGTTATCTATTGGTGCAGGGTATAATATAAAAAACATATCACAAATAGCAGTAAACTTTGCTGCAGTTATTTACATACTTCCTATTATGTGTGGAATATTAGGGCAAGCACTACTACCCGTTTCTGAAGGTATGAAAACCTATATAAAAAAAACCTTTCCCTCTATGGGTGAAACTTATATGGGCCTTGACGTAGCCATACTTTTCGGTTCACCTTCCGTTGTCGTTACCTCATTATTATTAATACCAGTTGCATTAATCTTCGCCTTTATCCTTCCAGGCATTAATTTTATTCCCCTTGGAGATTTAACATTTATTATGATACCAATGGGCTTTATATGTCTCGCTACAAATGGAAACATCATTCGTGGCTTTATACTCGGCATACCAGTAATCATTTCTAGTCTTTATGTTGCCTCAAATTTTGCCTCCTTCTACACAAAAATGGCCGCTGATTCAGGTTATCAATTTGCCGACTATACCGGAACTTTTACGAGCTTTTTAGATGGCGGAAATTTTTTTAAAGCTTGGATGGTTGGAATTGCATCAATGAATCCAATTAGTTTACTGCTAATTCCTTTTGGTATACTAATGATGTTTTTAACTTGGAAAATGACTAAAACTACCTAACAGATATAATAAATAGTTAAAGCTATTGGTTGATTATCTTCTTATCGGTCCAATAGCTTTTTTATCCAGTAGGAAACCTTTCATGAAATATATTCACCAACTAGAATGAAAATGAAACATGAAAGTTTCGACGTCACATATCAAGTTTATTTTCG
>PGZO01000058.1 GCA_002841375.1 Firmicutes bacterium HGW-Firmicutes-7
AAACTCAATGCTTCACCTTCTTTCTTTTTTTATCTATCGACCAATGACTCATGATCTTATTGATTATCTACGATTTCGATGACCATCGATGCACCGCTCTGCAATAATATCCTAGCCATTATGTTTCAGTTTATTGATTACCACATTAGTACGCACTGTCATATAACGTCTTCGTTGTTGCCGAAGTTATCAGCTCAATGATTCTTGAAGCCATACCTAAAGGCTGATAATTTTGGCAACAACCTGTTATGCGATGGAATTTACGGAAGCTGCCAATAGCCATAAATTTGGCAATTATTGCGTATCAAGTCAACGTTTTTGTATTTGTTCTATACTTCTGAGAGCTTCCCATTGATGTTGCTTTATATTTGAAAATATGAATCTCTTCAGTAAATCCAACACCTCATCATTGGCAAATGATTGAAGTGCTCTGATGAGTTTCCATAACATTAGATTATCACTTTTGTACTTATCCATTAGTATTATAATATCGTTCTGACACGAATTGTCATTCTCATAATATGATATAAATCCAATTGCATCAATTGCTTCCAATATCTGCTCATAACTTCCTGTATGTAAACATTCTCTAAGTTGTTTTAATGCAGGTATTCCTATCTTACATATAGTCCTTGCTATTATATCCCTCGGAAGTGGATAATTGCTCTTATCAAATGGTTTATCCGGCAATTCTTTGTATTGGTTTTTGCCAACTTTACCTAAATACTCTATAAGTAGACAACATGCATCTTCACCATATTCACCTATAGATTCACTTAATGCAATCTTTGTATACAGCTTCTTCTCGACAATTAGGCTTGATATTAGTTCCGTTAAAATGCTAGTTTCCTTATACTTCTTTATTACCTTTCCAGCAACTGTCCTCTTAAATGCTTCTTTCGAATTTAGATAGCTCAATAGTTCTTCTTTTGATAAATCCGAATAATTTTTTAGATCAATATCCTCAACATACCCCCTTGATTTCAGCTGTTCTTCATTGCTTTTCAATGCCTCACCCCTCATGTTTTAAACTAGTAAATTCTGTCGCATAACGTCTTCGTTGTTGCCGATGTTCATAGCACAGGCACTTCCTACTTACACAGTCTTAAAGCTATGAATGTTGGCAACAACCTGTTATACGTCGTGCGACTGTTTAGCAATCTCTCTTAAATATATCAGTGAAACAATAGTTGCACCAATAAATCCACTGCTTATAAAATTTACAACAAAACTACCAATTGTAAGACCGTTCATTAATAATACTAAGAATCCAATCACAACACTAATAACTACAATACTCAACCAAAATATTACCTTTGAGACTTTATTGGTTTTCAAAATATATTTACCATTCTTATCTTGAATTCTCAATAATACTATAAAGATTATTACCAAACCAATAACCGTACTTTCATGCTGCAATATCTTATATATCGGCGCCTTGAAATTCATTATATCAATACTTTTAGACAAAATAGTTATCTTCGTTACAAAGTAGCCGCCAACATGTGTAAAGCTATCCCAAAATAAATGTGTAAACATTCCAATTAAAGCAGAATAAATAAATTTTGCGAGTCCTCCCACAGAATTTATTTTCCATCTTTTCTTAGTCAAATAGTAATAATATGTACAATATGGATCAGGAAGATTGGTAACTATCGGTTCTTTTAGAATTCTATGAAAAATAAGTGAAACAATTAAAACTAATGGTAAATTATAAAACAACTGACCTAACAAAGTATGTCCATATAATTGATACGGCCTAAAATGAATAAAATATTCAAAATCTGGTGCCGTTGACCCAATTATTAATGCAGTACAATCAAAATACTTATATTTTTTTATACCTAAAGGTAAAACTGCAACAGGATGAGCAAATGTAAATGGCATTTAAGATTAGTCCTTTCAATTTTTTCTATGTAGAGCATGACGTATAACGTCTCCGTGTTGCCGAAGTTCATCTGCTCACGTACTTACCAACTTAACAATCTTCATGCTGATGAATTTAGGCAACATTTTGTTAGGCGATGGCTACCTCTTAGTTACACTTCAAAATATAACAGTCGCTCCCCGCGTTGATTTATTCATCTATTACATTAGTTCTATTGCAATCAACTAGCTCCCCTGCGCATGTTTCATTTTAATATCTTGGAGCCACTCGATATACTTCACATTTTGATATACTTATGTGGCTTAGTTCAACTTATATGAAACTGCGCTTAATTTGTTGAGTGCAACAGAGCGTTCTAGAGCGTTCGGATAATACTTTAATGCGTAGTAATTATCAAATTCGCATTCCGTTTCAGCATCTACTTAATTTTACTCAATCAGTTTCCACCGTATAGCTTTATTTTATTACCCATTCACCACTGGAAAATGTTCAAGTCTTAGCTGAAACGGGCTTAGAGCGGTCACACTAAAAAAATCCTATGCCAAGCTGTCGCTTAACGTCTACCGAATTGCCGACGTCTATTGGCTCAAAATGCTTTTGTTAATCGTAGCCTTAAAGCCGATAGATGTTGGCAATTCGCTGTTAGGCGATGGAAAAAGACGGAAATCACCGATACCTTAAATCATTCATTACAGAACAGTTCTTCATCTTTTCGACCTTCAATGATCTTGCCAACAGATCTAAATTGCCCAAGCCAAAACATTAATGCGTTATCTCGGGTATACATATCATCAATATGGACCGCCTGGATTTCTCCAATAAACCATCTATGACTTCCATTATAATTTATCTGATGCACTACTTTGCACTCAAGATTAACAGGACACTCTTTAATAATGTAGCTATCAATAATATTGCTTTTTTCATAAGATAAATTAGATTTTTGATACTTATTTACATCTTTTCCTGATATACTTCCACAGACGTTTACCTTATCTAATTGTTCTATATTAGGAATATTGATTGCAAACTCTTTCTTAGTACGTATCAGCTCATATGTATATTTTTCTGGCTTAATTCCTACCATTACTGACGGCGGCTTAAAAGAATAGAAATGGAATGCAGCTGCTACCATAATGTTTTTCTCGACAGTTACAAATACAACTGGAAATGATGGTAACGCAATTAAACCGTCTAATAAATTTTCGTGTATTTTCTTCATGAGCAATCCCCCTGTTACTATAATAATAAAAACCACAGAATACTTTTACTAGTCTTATTCTGTCGCCTAACGTTTCGTTTTCACGATGTTCATCAGCTCAGACACCTTACAATTAACCAACCCTTTGGGCTGATGAATGTCGTGAAAATATTGTTATGTGACGTTACACACGGAAACTCTCACGAAAATTAATCTATTTCATAATCATCTATTGACAATTCTCTGTTACTATAAATTCTTCCATTCTTCAAATCAGTTACTTTTCCCCAGATGCTTATATCCTTTATTCCACCGATATCTAACATGAAAGGATCAGTTGAGCTTGCTGATACTGTAAATCTAAGTTCATTCTGCCAAGACAATTGGGTTGGCTTTCGATATGCTCCATAAACGCCATTAAATTTCTTTACATCAACATAATCTACAAATTTAAGTTCTGGGTTTTTAATAATATCTTTAACGTAATATTCTTCTATACCTCTATTTATTCTCTTTACAAAATCTTCAGTATCATGAATGATGCAATAATATGTACCAAATTTTTCGATATCTTTAAAAACCGAAGATAGCTGTTGTTCTTTCACTTCATCAAGAAATAATGCATAGAAACAATACACTTTTGTTAATTCATCATCAGCTTCATTATTAATAATTATTGGGCTTTCAACACCCTCATAAACTCTGATTTTTATAATATCCTTGTTCATCAACTTTAAAGGTTGGTCAAGAGTGATTTCACCATTATCGTCCGGATTATAAATATATGCAGAATTTTCGTACATATCAAATCTACCATCCGCTCCCACATCGCTCTGTAAGCCATCCTCTAAAGACTTATAATATTTTGAACTCATCATTCTGATTTTTCCTTCACGTAAAGTTCTCACATGACTATCATCAGAAAAAAATCTCAATAAAAGATATTCTCTCCCCATTGGTATTCACCCTCTTTTTGTGGTTTATAATTAGTGTGTAATGTCACATAACGCTCGCGTGTTTACGACGTTCATCAGCTCAATAAACTTATCAATCTTGTCCACCTACATGCTGATGAATGTTGTGAACATATTGTTATATGAAGTAAGCACTTGACTGTCTTACATTTGCCATTAATCTAATTGATATCTTCCTAATCTACAATACTCTTTAAATCCTATCTTCTTATAAATTATTTCACCTAATGGACTTGCTTGCAAAATTGCAAGTCTATAACCTCTTTCTTTCGCAAATATTAATGGAGCCATTGTAATTAACTTACCTATCCCTCTATTTTGATGTGCTTTATCTGTAGCTACAAAATAAATACCCGCAATGTCTTTATTTACGTATAAGAACGATGTAGCTATTATCTCACCTTTATATTTTGCGACAAAGCATTTAAAGTTATCATTCGAAAACGTCAATTTTATTAAATCATAGAAATCTTCTATAGCCTTAATTTCAGATTTACCAAATAACTCTATACATACAATCTTACACCAATTAAATAAAAATTCTTCATCTTCTAAAACTGATACCTTTATATCATTAATACTACTTAAATATTCTGAGTTAATGTTTAGTATATCTATAGCCATACCAGTAGCTTCATACTTTCTCTTCAATCCGTATTCATAAAAATATGTATCGTAATCTTTTGGCATCGTAGATGGCCCAGTCATAATTGTATTAGGTAACAAACCCTCTTTCATTCTCATTACAATGTTTTTAATCATATAATTACTACTGTCTACTTGAAGGTTTATATCAAAAATTCCTGATGGCCAATTACCTTCATCACCTCTGACCCAATTATAGCTGTTTCCTATGCTATGTTCGCAGCCATTTAGTTTAGCCATCTCAACATAAAAATCAGAATAATTCTGTTCTATTAAATGAGCAATATATTCAGCGTTATTAGTGTAATTATTTGACTCCATTAATAAATCTCCTATGATAAACTTAAGTTCCTAAATTAGAAAGTGCTTATTTCATATAACGGACGGGGTATTGACGACGTTCATCAACCGATTACTTATGATTTTTTAACTAACTAAACTGATGAATGTTGCCAATATCATGTTATAAGACGGCTTCCTTCTAGTTACTCTTTGAAAAATCACAGTCTCTTCCCGCGTAGTTACAA
>PGZO01000035.1 GCA_002841375.1 Firmicutes bacterium HGW-Firmicutes-7
CGAAAATAAACTTGATATGTGACGTCGAAACTTTCATGTTTCATTTTCATTCTAGTTGGTGAATATATTTCATGAAAGGTTTCCTACTGGACAAGAAATTTTAACTTATCTATATATGAATCTCCCATTTTATTATTTCATTTATATTATATTTTTGATTGGTCTCAAATCTTATCCCCTGCGACTTGGTTGAGGGAAATATTCTTGAAGTCATTGTATGGGTACCTCCATTTATAAATACTTCAATACTACATACATCAACAAAAATTCTAAGCTTTAATAGATCAAGTGTATTTTCAAATACGACGGTTCGTTGTCCTGATAAACCCACACCAGCATAATCTCGGTCCAAGGTCAAAGAGTTAGCCTTTTGATCATACGTTAATGTTGTATATTCTTTTTCAAATACTCTTAAAAAGCATGAAAATATTAAGTCATCTATACGAGTCAAATCAAGCTCAATTTGCATTTCATAACATTTCCCATGTAAAAGTGGAAGCGTTAACGCACCATCTATATACACATTATTATATTTTATTTGATGCTTACGATAAGCCTCAATTGCTTTAACTGGATTCGCTAATATTTTACTTTCTTTATAAGTCAATACTCTTGGAAGCGTCATAGCGCCAGCCCACCCATGGCCAAGATCATCTGTAGGCTTAGAGTCTTCCCACATATCCATCCAAGCGATTAAGATGATATCACCGTGCTTTGACATAACGGTTTGGGGTGCATAGAAATCAAAGCCACAGTCAATCTCATAGTAATCCTTTTTTTCAAATACTCCTGCTTTCATATCAGCTTCACCCAGCATAAATAGTGTGCTATGGAGGTTGTTAAAACGCTCCCCTTGACTTGGCATATGTTGGGGCGAGAGCATAAGCACATCTACATCCCCGAGCGTAAAGAAATCTGGGCACTCCCACATTTTTCCTAGCGCCGCACACCCCTTAGAAAATACATTTAGATACGACCACTGCTTCAAATTTGATGATTTATAACATAGTATTTGCCCTACACCTTCCTTGGACATAGATGCAACCAACATGTAGTAACTGCCCTCTCGCATTACTACCTTAGGATCTCTAAAATCTTTCTTTGATGCAAAATCAGGGACTTGATTTTGTCTAATAACCGGGTTATTTATGTATTTCACAAAATTAATTCCATCCTTAGAGCTGGCTAAGTTTTGAACCTGCAGCCCCTCCTCATGATGAATTTCATCTATGTTTCCTGTATAGAACAAGTACATTTCATCCCCTTGAATAAGTGCACTTCCAGAAAAGCAACCATCCTGATCCCAAGGAGCGCTCGGTGCTAGTGCAACCTCTTGATATGTCCACTTGATTAAATCCAAGCTTTTCGCATGCCCCCAGTGCATCGGCCCCCACTTAGCGGTATAGGGATGAAATTGGTAAAATAAATGATAGTACCCTTCATAGAAAGAAAACCCATTTGGATCGTTAATCCATCCTACTTCTCCCATTAAATGGTATTTTAACCTAAAACTATTGTTTATTTCATTTTTATTTGCAGCTATCCAACTGTCAGCTTGTTGTTTCTTCATTTATGCCTCCTACGTAAGTAGATTATTTGTTCGCACCTGCTGTAATGCCTTTAATAATGTGCTTTTGTGCAAAGAAATAAAAGGCGAGTACGGGAATGATTGATAGCAATACTACTGGCATATATAAGTCCCATCTTATAGAATATGTTTTAGATAGGTTCTGCATTGCTAGCGGTATGGTTTGAATATCTTGTAGGATAAGGTACGGTAATAAGAAGTCGTTCCATATCCAAATAACATTCAGCACTGCTGCTGTAATGATAATCGGCTTTAACAAAGGTAAAATGATTAATATAAATAACTGGATACTATTACACCCATCTAAATATCCTGCTTCTTCAAGAGAAATAGGAATTCCTTTAATAAAACCGTGGAATAAAAAGGTAGATAAGCTCACGCCAAAGCCTGCATACATAAAGATTAATCCGCCTACATTGTCAAATCCTAGAAAAGACATAAACTTTACCAATGGAAACATCAAGGATTGGAAAGGTATTAACATCGACGCAATTAAAAAAAAGAAAAGTACTGTTGATGTTTTTGTTTTAACCCGTACCAATACCCAGGCTGCCATTGCAGAAATTATTATAATTATTGATACAGAGGTCACTGTAATCAGTAAGGATACAAAAAAAGCTTGGGTGAAATTAACCGTCTTATACCCTTCAATAATATATTTAGGCGTCCATACAGAAGGCAACTTAATGGTTTCAGTCAAAATATCATTAAGATTAGCATCTAATTCTGGTTTGAAGGAATTAACAAAAATAAAATATAGTGGTGATGCAAAGATCAATGCTAATAAAGAAGTAACTACAAAAATAATAAATAATTTTATTTTTTTTCTATTCATTAGGATTCAATCTCCTTCTTTTTACTGTAATAAACCTGAACCAGTGTAACAGCAGCGATCATTAAAAAGAATATTATGGACTGGGCTTGAGCTAGGCCATAACGACCGTACTCTTGACCTGTCTTAAAAATATGTAGCGCAAGTAGTTCAGTCGTTCTACCTGGTTCGCCTCTTGTTAATGAAAGATTGGCATCAAGTAATTTAAAGGAATTGGATAACGTTAAGAAAATCGTTACAGTAAATGCTTGCGTAACTAAAGGCATAATAATATGCTTAAGCTTTGTAAAAAATTTTGCTCCATCCACATCCGCTGCTTCAAGCAATTCTTCTGGAATGTTTTGAATAGCAGCTATATAAATAATCATCATATATCCCGCCATTTGCCAAGTAGCTACAATAACAAGTGCCCAAAATGCTTTCTTTTCATCTTGAAGCCAGTATCTAAAACCTTCCATAAACGTGGCATTATAAAGCATCTTATCAAAGACTACATCAAACACAAACTTCCAAATGTAACCTAAAATCAAGCCTCCAATCACATTTGGCAAAAAGAAGGTTGTTCTAAAAAAATTGCTCCCCTTAAAACCTCTTGTAACCAATAAGGCTAAAGAAAACGCTAAGATATTAACTAAAATAACATTACAAATTGTAAATAAAAGTGTTAGCCTTAGTGAGTATAAAAATTCAGCACCTGTTAGTGCAATCTTATAATTTTCAAGACCAACCCACCAATCCGCAACATATGCACCTTTCCAGTCAGTAAAAGAATATACAATTCCCATGATAAAAGGCACAATCACTACTAATATATAAGCTATTAAGGCTGGTGCAATAAAAAAGGGGAATGACTTTCGTAAATGTTTCATAGGTCGCCTCCTATTATTGTGCCATTAAGGCTATAGGCAGCGCCTATAACCTTAATGATAAAAATGTTAATATGAAATATCCCTTATTTATTATTCTTACCTTAATTCTTCCCACTTAGCTTTTGCATGTTCAATCGCTGCATCAAAATCTTCTTGTTTACCAGATGTTAAATATGCACCTTGAAGCTTTTTCCCAAATTCGTTCTGAGACCAACCTCCAGGCATAGCCATAAATACTCCATCAAGAGCTTTACCACGATTAACATAATCAAGAACCGATGAACCAAGGGAATACATGGAGGCCAAATCAGCTTCTTCAAAACCTTTCACTGCTGGTATAAAGTTAAATTTATTTACCACATAATCTTTACCAACTTCACTTGTATACATCCATTCAATAAAAGCTTTTGCTTCTGTTATCAATTCCTCCGATACTTTTGCATTAATTGCCCAATAATTAGGTGCAAATACCGGCATAGCGTCTGGACGATTTTCTGGAATTGTCACGCCGCTTGCAGTAGTTGGTACTTTTAATGGTATGAATGCTAATCTAGTTGCTTTTTCCACATTAACATCATTAATAGATCCATATGCCCAATTGCCTTGTTGAATAAAGAATACTTCTCCACCACCAAATTTAATTTTTACTTGTTCATCATAGTCATGTTGTAATAAATCATTGCTAAAGCCTTCTTTTGAAAAGCCTATTTGCAAATCTAAAAGCTCCTTATATTGATTTGCGTAAGTAAAATCTATTGTCTTCGCTTCTAGCGCCTTCCCTTGCGTACCAAATTCATAAACAAAAGGTATATTAACAAGGTGATCCCCATAAACCCAAGCTGCTTTTCCTGGGAATCCAATTACGCTATTAACATTCTTAAGTTCTCCTGCTTTTTTAGCATTGTTGATTACAGACCATTTTCCTGTAACTGCTTCGCCTTTAATCCAAGCATCTACAGCAACAACAAATTCTCTAAAATCTTCAAAAGACCCATCTCGCAAGCTTTCAATATCTGCAGCTGTAAGACCTAGTTCCGTTAACATTTGCTTATCATATACAAAGCCATAGCCTTCAATATTGTATGGAATTCCATACAACTTACCATCTTTAGTAATGCCACCTTGGCCAAAAGCTACTTGATCTGCAAAAGACCAATCCGTTAAATCCGCAACGAAATCTCCTCCCATCCATTCATTTAATTCTCTCTGACCTTGAATGGAATATACGGTTGGCATATCTTTTTTGTTCATTTCTGCTCTAAGAGGACCCATATGATCATCAGAGGCTCTGTTTGAAATTACTTTTACAGTCTTTCCTGTTTCTTCTTCATAGATTTTAGTTAATGCCTCTAATGCCTCTGCCATTTCACCTTTTGATTGCCATATGTAAACATCGTATTCTGGCTTTTTGTTACAACCTATAAAAAGCGTTGTTACAATTGTTACAATAAGAATCGTGCTAATTAATTTCTTCATTTCTTTCCCTCCATCAATATGATTGTTAATGTAAAGCTTTTCATAGACAAATCATAGTACTATTTTAACAAAATGTCAATACATTATTTAATATTTTTATGAAAATATACCCACTAATGAGCATAACTACTTTATGATATTGACAATAAGTGACGTTTTATGTATTATTAGTAGTAGTGTTTATGAAAATTTTCATAGAAAGAAGTGATTGCATTTGAATATTAAAGAGGTAGCACGAAGAGCAGGCGTTTCTATTGCCACAGTATCACGAGTCATAAATAATACAACTCCTGTAAGTGAGAATGTTAGAAAAAGGGTTGAAGAGATTATTAATGAAACTGGTTATAGGCCCAACTCTTTAGCTAAAGAATTACAAAACCATAAAACAAATACAATTGGTGTTATTATTTCGGTGGCCGTTTTAGATGTTACCTCCCTTGGTACGACGATTAATGCCATTACGGATGTTCTTAAAGCCAAGGGCTATAGCATCATGCTAGCCAATAGTAGATTTGATTCCAAAGAAGAATTAGATTATTTTAAAATTTTCCAAGAGAAACGAGTAGACGGTATCCTTTATTTTGCTGTCAATTTTACCGAGGAACATTATTGGTTCTTAAAGAAGTATCCCATTCCAATTGTAATGATTGGACAAGAAAACGAATTACTAGATTTTCCTTGTGTGCTACATGATAATTATTATGCAGCAAAACTTGCTACGGAATACTTAATTCAAATGGGTCACAAAAAAATTGGTTACATCGGAATTCCTGAGTATGATGCTGCCGCAGGAAAAGAACGACGTAAAGGCTTTGAAGTAGCTATGCGGTTGAATAATATTGAGATTAATCCTCATTACCTAGCTGAGGGAAACTTTTCGATTGAAAGCGGTTATGCTAGCATGAAACACATCCTTGTTCAATCCGTCGTTAAACCTACTGCTGTATTTGCAGCTACCGACTTTATGGCACTAGGCGCTATGCACTATCTTACAGAAAAAGGTTACACTGTGCCAGAGGATATGTCGATCATAGGTTTCGACGATGTAGATGTCGCACCTTATCTAAATCCACCTTTAACAACGATTCATTCGGATAATCATGCTGTAGGTAGACAAGCTGCTACGCTTTTACTTCAGATTTTGGAAGAGGGTGGCCCGGGTATTAAGAAATTTGTGGCAAACTATGAGTTGATAGAGCGTAAGAGTGTTAAAAATCTAATTATTGACAATTGTACAAAATAATTCTTTGAAATAGCAAAAAAATCAGCGGGCGCATAGCCTGCTGATTTTTCTGGGGGGATTCTATGAAACGTAACAACTAGTTATTCTTTTGTTACTAAGGAATTTACATTTTCTTGTGTTACAAGGCTATTATCAAGAACAACAGATGCTTCTACAGATTTACCTTCTAGATAATCAAATGCTGTGTTTAAGATAGCTTTTCCTAGGAAGAATGGTGGTTCAGCTATTGTTGCTTCAACTTTCCCAGCCTTCATTACTTCAAGTGTATCATCAATTGCATCGCAACCGATCATCGTAATCTCCTCTAATCTACCTGCTGCTTCTATTGCTTCTAAGGCACCTAATAACATTTCATCATTTGCAGCGTATAGACCATCAATTTCTTTGTTTGCTTGTAAAATATTTTCCATAACACTCATTGCTTTAGCTCTATCAAAATCTGCAACTTGAGTTGCTACGATTTCCATGCCTGGGTTTGCTGAGATAATTTCATTAAAACCAGCGGATCTGTTTTGCGCAACATTTGTACCCATTATACCTTGTAGCTCAACAATTTTACCTTTTCCACCTAACGTATCAACTAGGTATTGCCCTGCGATTTTACCAGATTTAATTGCATCATATCCGATATGTGCTATAACAACGCCTCCATTTGCTTGACGATCCATAGTAAATACAGGGATATTGGCTTCATTGCAAGCTTCTACAGCTGCTACAATTGCATCTGAGTCACACGTATCGATGATAATTGCATCTGGTCTTTTAGTGATAAGGTTTTCAATGTCTTTCATTTGAATTGCTGGGTCATCTTGTGCATCCGTAATAAAAAGTTGGATTCCTAGATCGTCAGCTGCTTTTTGCACGCCATCTTTTACATCTACAAAAAATGGATTTGTTTGTGTATTCATTGAAAGACCAATTACATAACCTTCTTTTGTATCATCTGGTGTTTGGGTTGCTTCATTTCCTACTGGATCTGCTGTCTTTTCAGTGCTTGTACCTCCGCAACCAGTAAAAAATACGGATGCAACAAATGTCATTGTTAATAGAGTTGCCATTAATTTCATTTTTTTCATAATAGATACCATCCTTTTTTATTTTCTCTTGTTGAGATTTATTGTTCTGCTTTCGCAGATAAATCTTTTACTTTTTTGTCAACTAATACTGCAATTAGAATAACTGCACCTTTCACAATGTTAGTTGCATGTGGATTAACATTCATTAGGGTTAAGATATTGTCGATAATCCCCATAATCATCGCACCAACTACTGTTGGCAAAACAAAACCAGTTCCGCCACTTAAGCTTGTTCCACCTAAGATTACAGCTGCTATGGCATCCATTTCAATGCCTCCACCGCTTGTTGATTGTGCTGATCCCAGCCTTGCAGTTAATACAATTGCTGCTACTCCACATAAAAAACCGTTAATGACATATACCATCCATTCTGTTTTCTTAATCGCAATCCCAGATAAACGAGCCGCTTCTTTATTCCCACCAAAAGCATATACGCTACGTCCAAAAGCAGTTTGCGTTAATATGTAATGTGCTAAAATGAATAATAGCGTTAGAAGAATAATTGGAAAAGGAATTCCTAATATATTGCCTTTTCCAATGAATTTATACGAATCTATTTTAACAGGAATCGGAGAGCCTTTTGTATACACTAGTACACATCCTCTTAGCAAGGTCATCATCCCTAAGGTTGCAATAAAAGGTGGAATTTCGCATTTTGCTACAAAAAATCCATTTACCGCTCCACACAAAATACCAATTCCAATTGCTGTCAAAACTGCCAGTATGGGGCTTCCTGTTGTCGCAAGTACGCCTGCAGACATTACGCCTGAGAGTCCTACAATAGAACCTACTGACAAATCGATTCCACCCGTTAATATAACGAAGGTCATCCCACATGCCACAATGCCTGCTACAGCAATCTGTTTAAATACGTTAAATAAATTTGATGCACTTAAAAAGTCAGGTGATAAAAATGCTGCAAACACGCATATGGTGAGTAGAATTAATACTGATCTATATATATTCACTTGAAAGATCAATTTTTTCTTTATGCTATTCATTTCCTTTGACACCTCCAGATGCATGGGCTAAAATAACCTCTTGATTCGCCTCAGATTTTAAAACGCTCATAATAATTTCTCCTTCCCGCATAATAAGTACTCTATCACTCATTCCAATTAGTTCTGGTAAGTCAGATGAAATTAATATGATGCTTTTTCCTTGTTTTGTTAGTTGATCCATAATTGCATAGATTTCAGCTTTTGCACCAACATCAACCCCTCTTGTAGGCTCATCTAAGATACATATTAATGGATTCGCCTCTAGCATTTTTGCAAACACTACTTTTTGTTGGTTCCCACCACTTAAATTCCCTACACTATGTTCAATGTTGTTAATTTTAATATTTAGCTGCTCAACACGTTCATTTACTCGCTCCATCTCGACCTTTTTATCAAGACGAATACCTTTTGTTAGTTTTTTTAAGGAACTCATAGAAATATTTTCTTTTATGCTTCTTATAAGCACTAAACCCTCTTGCTTTCTATCATCGGATATAAATCCAATTCCAGCTGCTAAAGCTTTGATGGGCGAGGTACAATCTTTTTCTTCCCCATCAATCAAAATTTTCCCACTATACATTGGCAACGCTCCATAAATTATCTTCGACAGCTCTATTGTACCTGAACCTAATAATCCAGCAATTCCTAGAATTTCACCTTTATGCAGTTGTAAATTCACATCTTGTATGCCTTTACTTTTAATATTTTTCAATTCTAGAACAACTTTGCTTTCATCATAATGACGTTCTGGATATAGATGTGTTACATTTCGACCTACCATCATTGATACAACATCATCATAATCTGTTTCTTCAATATTTTTTGTTGCGATATATTTACCATCCCTGAAAACAGTAAGTCTATCTGAAATTTCGAAGATTTCGTCCATACGATGAGAAATATATAAAATTGCGATATTCTTCTTTTTCAAATCCTCAATGATTTCAAATAACACTTTTATTTCTTCATCTGTCAATGCTGCGGTTGGTTCATCCATAATAATAACTTTAGCGCCAATGGTTAGACATTTTGCAATTTCTGTCATCTGTGATTCTGCAACAGACAAGCTTCTGACCTTCGCCTTACAACTAAACTTGAGCCCTAATTTATCTAATACCTCTTGTGCATTTTCATATAATTTATTCCAATCCACCCTACCTGTCTTGGTTTTAGGCAATCTTCCTAAGTACATATTTTCTGCAACCGATAGATCTAGAACCATATTGAATTCTTGATAAATCATTGCAATTCCCCTACGCTCAGCATCTTTTGTTGAATGGAATACAACCTCTTCACCTTCCATATACATTTTTCCTGTTGAATATGGTTGGGCACCTGAAATAATCTTCATTAAAGTTGATTTTCCAGCTCCATTTTCTCCACACAATGCGTGAACTTCGCCTGGTCTTACATCTAAATGTACACCATTTAACGCTTTTACCCCGGGGAAAACTTTTACAATTGAATCTAATTTAAGTATTAGTTCTTTATCTTGCATTTTTTTCACCCCTTAATTTAAATGATACAAAACCTCTGCATTCACGTTAAATCAATACGCACATCCTGCAACTAAAATTACATTTGTATACGGTGTGAACTCACCCGTTAATATGATAACTTTAGCACTCTTGCTTTGTTCTTTTAATTCAGCATGTGATATATAATTAACTGGTAACCCCTTCGGTAATAACGCCACTGCTTTATGATGAAAAGCAGGACTTACAGTTTTTGCTTCGGTTGCAAAGGTAGCCTTTTCTACCACCATATATTTCAATATTTCTTCTAATACTTCTAAATATGCTGGGCTTCCCTCTTTCCATCCTAAGTCTACTCTTTCTACTCCTTTTGGAATTGGTAACCCTGCGTCTCCAATAACCAATGTATCCATATGTCTAATTTCCGCCATAATTCTTGCCAATTGTGGATGGAGAATTCCTGTTTTAAGCATATCTAATTCCTCCTGTATGTCTTATATATTCTAGTGCTTAGCAATAAACTCATCAATCTCAACTCTTGTTGGCATAGCGGGTGTAGTTCCTAATCTTTGAACCGCTATAGCAGCTAGTGCATTTGCAAACTTCGCTGCTTCCCATAGATCTTTTCCTTCTGCCAAGGCAGCAACTAACCCTCCATTAAAAGCATCTCCTGCTCCTGTAGTATCAATTGCATTTACTTTATATGCTGGAATAATTTCTTGCTTTTCTTTCGTTGCGATAAAAACACCTCTTCCACCTAAAGTAATCAACACATTTTTTACGCCTTTAGCAAAAAACCACGCTGCTGCCTTTTTAGCATTTTCTTCGCCATCTATACAAATTCCCGTTAAAATCTCAGCCTCAACTTCGTTCGGTGTAATTAAATCTACTTTCCCTAAAATATCATCGCTTATAGGTTGAATAGGTGCAGTATTTAATATTACTTTTACCTTGTTTTTATAAGCTATATCTATGACCCTCTCTATCGCCGATGTGTTCGTTTCTAATTGTGTTAATAAATATTCGCAGTCCTTTACGATATCAGCTATAGAATCTACTTCCTCATCACTAATGGTATTACAAGCACCTAAAACTACTACGATTTCATTTTGACTTGTTTTTTCATCTACCAAAATTAGTGCTGAACCGGTTTCTGTCTTTTCTGTTATGAACACTTTGCTTGTATCCATGTTTAATTCTTTCATTGCGTCTAGAGCAACATTTGCAAACGTATCTTTTCCCAATTTTGTAATCATTGATACAGTAGCTCCTGCCTTATGTGCCGCAACGCCCTGATTAAAACCCTTGCCACCAGGGCCCATTTTAAACATACTTCCTTTTACTGTTTCACCTGGCACTGGTAAGTGCGGCGTCCTCGCCATTAAATCAACTACAAAGCTTCCAAATACAGTCACTTTTTTCGCCATATTTTCCTCCATATCTTTATTTAGTTTATATTTGTAATTATTAAAATTTATTTTCTTCAATAGAAATTTTATTTACCTATTGAATTCTCATTTTCTTATGTATATTTATCTACTGAACAAGCACTACGCCATTGCTAGTTCCAATTCTATCGGCTCCAGCTTCTATTACTGCCTTTAAATCTTCTTGGGTTCTAATTCCACCACTTGCTTTTACTAAAGCTTTACCAGCTACTGTCTTTTTCATTAGGGCAACATCTGAGGCTGTGGCTCCGCCTGTGCTAAAGCCTGTAGAAGTTTTTACAAAATCTGCTCCCGCTTTTACACATAGCTCACTTACCTTTACTTTCTCTTCATCCGTTAGTAGACAGGTTTCAATAATTACCTTCACAATTGCTTTTTTATTTGCTGCGTCCACTACGGCTTTAATATCCTCGTAAACAAGCTCATAATTTCCATCTTTTACGGCACCGACATTAATGACTGTATCAATTTCTTGGGCGCCTAATCTTATAGCTTCTGTCGTTTCGAAAGCTTTCGCTGTAGTTAACATAGCTCCCAACGGAAATCCTACTACACAACAGGTTTTAGCTTCACATCCTTTTAATAGTTTCGATACAAGTTCCACATGACATGAATTAACACATACTGATGCAAATTCATATTTTTTTGCTTCTTCACATAGGCGAGAAACGGTATCTACTGTAGCATCTGCTTTTAAAACTGTGTGATCAATCATTTTACTTATATTCATATCCATAAAAAGCCTCCTTAATATACGCTGATTTATTTATTAGAATCTTTTCGGAATTACTACTGTCAAGGGCTACACAAGCTCATTACTTATGTAACCGGTTACACATTGTTTTAAAAAAATTGGTTAAAATAGCTTCTCTTTTCTTATCTTTTCAGAGCCTCTCAATATAACATTATGCGGCAATATGATACGTTTAGATTCCATAAGTTGTTTTGGCGCTTTCAAGCGATTAATCAAAATATTCATGGCTTCTTGACCTTGTAACTTCGCATCACGGTCAATAACCGATAACTTAAAGTCTATAATTTTTAATGTATCAATATCATCAAAACTCATAATAGATAATTCTTTACCAATCTGAATCTTATTCTCTGTTAAACACTTCAAACAGCCTAAGGTTGTTAAGTTATTCGATGTAAATATTGCTGTAGGCGGCTTCGATAAGGCTAACAATTCTTTTGTCTTACAATAAGCCTTTTCCACCTTAAAATCGCCTGGTGCAATATATTCTACAGGAATATCAAGGTTATACGCTTTCATAGCATTTTTATAGCCTAACAAACGCTCTTTGCCTGGTTTAGAATTGATTGGTCCTGTGATAATTGCGATCCTTTTATGTCCTGCTTTAATTAAAGATTCTACACCTTCGTATGAACTTTGTACATTATCAATAAAAACACCATCAAAGTTTGTATCGTTGATATTACGGTCTACTAATACTACCGGAATCCCAGTACTATTTAATCTTATTAAATAGTCTCTAGTCTCAATATCGTCTTCTGATATTGGAGTTATAATTACACCTTTTAATCTTTGACTTTGAACTATTTTCAAAAAAGAATGTTCTCTCGCTGGTGTCTCATTCGTTCCAAAAAACAGAATGTTATAATTGTTTTTTTCTGCTACATCACTAATTCCTCTAATTACACTAGAGAAAAATGGATTTTCAATATCCGGTATAATAACACCTATACTTGAAGTATCTTGGATACTTAAACTTCTTGCAACTGCACTTGGTATATAGTTGTTATCACTAATTACTCTTAATACTTTTTGCTTTGTTTCTTCTTTCACATATCCTGAATTATTAATTACTCTAGATACTGTCGCAGATGAAACCCCTGTGGCACTAGCAATATCTTTTATATTCATGCACATACCTCTCACTATCGAATTCATCTGTTAACGTTTATGTAACCGCTTACATATGTATATTATCACGTACCATCTATTTTGTAAATGTTTTTGTTTAAAATAGTTACTATTCACAAAAACTTCATTTTTTGTTATGGATAGTGCACAAAAAAACAGGTTATACACTATGGCATGTTGAAATATTTTGTAAACGATACAAGCCCTCCACGTCGTTACGTTAAATCAATTTTCCTTATTATCATACTTTTAGTAGGCTTGAATTTGAATCATCAAGCGCCTCCTCCATCATTTTACTCCAGTCATTCTTTGAACACACTCGTATACAAGCATCCACAATGTCAGCTTCGTAATATATGCCTGAAAAATTACTAATCTCTTCAAGTGCATTAGGAAGTCCAAGAGAGGGTCTATAGGGTCGATGGGCAGTAATCGCCTCCACTACATCAGCAACTAACAGTATTTTGGCCTCAAGTAATATTTCTTCTCCGGATAGTCCATTCGGATACCCCGTACCATTTAGTTTTTCATGATGTTGTAAAACGATTGTTGCTATAGGCCATGTAAATTCAATTTTACTTAATATATCGCAAGCTATTTGTGGATGACTTTTTATAATTTCAAATTCTGCTGTTGAAAGTTTATCCGGTTTAGTAAGTATTTCTGATGGGATTCCAATTTTTCCAATATCATGCAGCCTAGAGGCAATATATAGTCCTTCAATACGATCTTTAGCTAGTCCTATCTCTAAAGCTATTTTGCAAGCTAAATAGGCTACCTTTTTTTGATGACCTGCCGTATATAAATCTCTTTTTTCGATCATGCTCCCCATTGCTATAACCGTATCCATAAGCTGTTTCTTTTGTAAAATTGCTTCATCATATTCTCTTGTTATATCTGAGATTAGAATAACAACTTCGTCTTGACTAAATTGATACGCTAGTATATCAAAGCACTTATTTAACTTCTTTGAAAAATATTCAAAAGGTTTTTTACTATCATTATTGATTAAATCTCTAATATTATTAATTAGACTAAAATCAAACTGATTTCTTATATCTGTTAAGGTTTTCCCTATCAATTGTTCTCTATTAATATTCGTTAATGTTTCAAATGCATTATTTACATCAACGACACAATATTCGTCAGTTGCTTTTTCAAAATTATTAATTACTTTAAATACAACAAGTCCTTGACTCATATGAGAAAAAAGTTTAAAATATCTCATCTCACTGTTAATTAATTCATTGTCCTTTTCTTTAAGCTTGCTAATATTAATTTTTAGATCATCATCTAATGTGGAAAGCTGTTGATAAGCTGATCCTAGTACATCATAGCCACTAAGCAGTTCTTCCTCTAACTCTTTATATGTAAATCGTTTTTCTATTATATCATTTAGCACAGCAACAAACCTGTCTATGAATAACACCAATTGCTCAAGTTGTTTATATGTGATAATCTGAGCCTTGTAATGTACCGTTTTAAATATCTCCAATGGGAAGCCATATTTTTTTGCCTCGAAAACAATTTTTTCCTCAATAGGCGCTTCCAATAAAAACTGACTTAGAATGACATTCGCAACGACAGTACCTTTTATTACTATTGCAGCCTTATACATTTTTAGTCCATTATGACATTCTAGTACTTTATGGCTTGACGAGATATCCAAATCATCTTCTATACCTACTTCCATGCATTGTTTGAATGAAATTTGATCCTTACGATAAAACTCTGTACATATGGATGTGCAGCCCACTTGGACAATTACCTCGCCACTTATGTCAACTATAGCCAGTGGCGCCTTTACAAGCTTATAAAGATCGTTTAACATTCTTTCTAAAAGTTCAACATCAAATATATCCTTTAAAGTGAATCCCAAACCCACACCTCCTCCCAATTTACTTAGAGATTTATAAATGCATATAGTAATTTAGTCCTGGCAAAAATAAACAAAATACACTATAAAATCTTCCAAAACTTGCTTATAGAGCAAATTATACCATCATTCTTGCTCTATAATCAAGTAATAAAAATATTATATTTAATAAAAAATAATTGTTGAGGTGTATTTATTATGAAAAATATAATAGGTGGTCGAGTTAGAGAAGCACGTCATAAAATCAAACCTAAAATTACCCAAACTGATCTATTGGCTCGATTAGCAATACGTGGCGTTTTGATGGAAAGTACTTCTATTTCTAAAATTGAGTCTTATAAACGTCCAGTTACAGATATTGAATTAGTGGCTATTGCCGATTCATTAAATGTAAGCATTTTGTGGTTACTCCATAGAACATAACCTATAACATCTAAAAACACTTATACTAGTGCTTGGAGTGTGAACTTTTATTATTTATTTAATAATTATGCAAGTCTTTCAATGGACACATTAATAGCTTGACAATACAATTTCACCTAGTTATTTTAGTCAATGATACAAACCCTACTCATTCTTTGCTTTCCTATCAGTGGGGGCCTACCCCACTGATTTAGAGAAAGATAATGGTTATTTTAACCTAAGCCTCTATATAAAAATATACTGAGAAAAAGTGTAATACACTTCCTGCTAAAACAAATAAATGCCATACAAAATGGTGATATTTAAACCAATTAAATACATAGAACAAGACCCCAATACTATAGGCTAAGCCTCCAAGTATTAAGTACAAAAGACCCATAAAGGAAATCGATGAAAAAATGGAGCTTGCAAAGAAAATAATCATCCAACCCATTGATAAATAAATAATTACATGTATTTTTACAAACTTATCAATCCATATTGCTTTAAATACAACACCAACAATTGCTAGCGCCCACTGTATACTACAGAGGATCATACCCTTCACTCCTCCTATCGCTAATAAGCATAAGGGCGTATAGCTTCCTGCGATGAGAATATAAATCGATAAATGATCAAATCGCTCAAACACATCTTTAGCTTTCCCTGCTTTAAAGGCATGATATAACATTGAATTAGCATATAGAATAATGAGAGAACTAGCATAGAGCATCATGCTAATGGTATATATAGCACTTCCGCTTTGTACACTTTTTACTGCTAGTAAAACCAAAGCAGTTATTCCAAAGAGTACGCCAATTCCATGGGTTATGGCATTTGCGATTTCTTCTCCTAAGGTGAAATGTTTTCTTACCTTTACTTGATGGACTTTTAACTTTGTCACTTCAACACCTCTTTTCTTTCGTCAAAACCTTCTAATCATACTATTTATTATATCATTGTTTATATTTTGTGCTACCCCCAAATAGAAGTTCCTTCTATATCAAATCGCTTGTCAGTGCGTAACACAACTTCTATACGATCTAACACTTTGTTCTATGCTGGTAGGAAGCACAGCTTGCATACTGGATAAAAAGAGCGCTTGTCAACGCGTTATGAAAGATTTTAATTTTTCAACGCTCTTTTTATGGCTTCGTAGGAAAGTTCTACTTTCCTACGAAGCCATAAACTTGATATGTGACGTCGAAACTTTCATGTTTCATTTTCATTCTAGTTGGTGAATATATTTCATGAAAGGTTTCATACTGGATAAAAATAAGGTTGAAATAAAGAAATGTCTTTATTTCAACCTTTTAATATTGCTGTGATACGAATACTTATCTAATTAATATACACATTAGGCTACCAGTACTTGAATATTATTCTTTTGATTAGTATTTTGTAATCGTAATTATTTTTGTAGTGTCATCCCATTCAACAACATATCCTAATTTTTCGAATTCTCTCGTTTTTATATACGCAGAAGAATCTTGTAATATACTATCTACTTCAATTTTCTCCTCACCTCTAAGGATGTATGCTTTTCTATTAACATTATCCCACTCTACTTGTTCCCCAAACATTTCAGAAATTTTTCTAAATGGTAGGTAGGAGAAATCATCAACAATTACGATGTTAACATCTCCTGTATCCATTGTCATTCCTTTTTCAAAATTAAACATGCTGTAAGATTTTGTTAAAGTCTCAATTGTCATAACTTTAGGCATGCTTTGTAAAAACTCAGTGAATGTAGAAACATTTTCTGTTGGTGCTGTAACTGTAAATGCCGCTATTTCCTTAATTGCTTCATCAATTGTTAGTGTTGCATCAAAAACAGCTTTTTGCGTATCTAGGTCATTTACTTTAACCTTTGCCATAAATTCTGATGTATACGTTCCATTTTTATCCTTGCCCATTGTTACTTGAATTATTGAACCATCAATATATTGTTTAAACATTGAATCATACATAGCTACGCCTTCTTTAATGGCTTCTTTATACTCTTCTTTGTTTTCAACAATGTCCTTCATTGCTTCATCTATGCCTTCTGATACCATTTCTTTATTAATGGTATTCACAGCGTAAGCACCGACTAACATGCTGTATTGTTCAACACTTAGATTGTTAATAAATTCTTTAATCGTCTCTCCTAATTCCTCACTGTTTTCTAAACTATAATCAGCAAATGAGAAAAGTGTAGTTCCAATATTATCAGCATCAAGTGTTATGCTATAATTATTTCCATCTTGTTTAACAAGATCAAATGAGTAATCATTGTATACTTTTTTAATAAGTGCATCCATTAATTGTTTGTTGAGTTTTTGTTTTTGAATTGCATACTCAGTATCTACACTTTGTTTTAATAAGTCTTCATACATTGCGCTCATTTCAGCAGCAGCTGCTGCATCACTACCTAGTGCTGATTTGAACATTTGAGAAACGAATACGATGACTTCTTCATCTGATACGCTCATATACTCTAAACCACCAAACATCTTATCCAACTCTAGATTAACTTGCTCATTTTCTTCTTCTGTTCCTACATTAACAAAATTTTCTTTAATGATCTTAATATAATCATCTAACTTGACATAAGTTGTTCCGTCATTTCTAAGTACTGACATTAATGGAACTTCTTTACCAGTTTCTTTGTTCATCAAATTAATATCTGCATCAATTAGGTCTTTAGAAACATCGGATTTAACCGTATATGTAAGACTATTTGCTTGAACAAAATCTAATAATTTTGCTAATACATCTGCGTCATCTCCAATAAAATCTGTTGCCTCTTGTGGTAATACGTCTAATTCTAAATCGATTTTTCCTTCACTTTGTACTGGTTTTGTATATTTTAACGTTGTTAATTCATCGGATAATTTATAAAGTGCAAGTTCCTCTTTACTACATCCTGCAAGCGTTGCGGTCGTTAAAATAATAACAAATAAACATGCGATAACTTTTTTTAATTTCATCTTGTTTCTCCCTCATGGAATTTTTTTTTACTCTAATATTATAACAAACTCTGATAATAAGTACAACAACTTACATTATATTTTTTAATAATATTTCAGGAATTTTCTGGTAATTCAATTAATCTACTATTTGGCATGTTATTTTACCTCTAACTTGGTCCTTTAGATTATCCGATCACAACCAAATTGTATGTTCCTCTAGCTGTAGTAATGTATTAGCTATGCTCCTTCACATGAATGTAAATATAATTTTCTGCAACCTGAAAAGATTATGTCGCAAAAAAAATTTAACATGATATAATGGTTATAGTGTTAATTGTAAGTTATTCTAATATCTATACAACATATATTGTATGATAAAGCATTATATACTGTATGTTGTGTGAAAGACCAATTCTATAATTTTACACTTTGTGTTAAATGAGGAGGTATTTTTTTATGCTTAAGGAATTTAAAGAATTATTTTCGAAGCTTACGACTGGCGTAATTACTATTGAGCTTGACGAGAGATATGATGATAAGACGGATCTTACAAATGCCGTAGCTTTATATTTAACTGAAGAAGGAAGCCAATGTGAAGTTATTGATAAAGATACAATTGTTGTTGATGGCTTTCATTATACAGTAAATGAAAAAATTATCTATTCCAGAATACCTTTTCAACAAGTTGTATTAAGAAAAATCAAAGAATAGCAAAAACCATAAATATAATAATCTAACTATATTTATAAAGTTTCAAACTAATTGAATGACACTTAAAGAGGACATATATATGATAGAAAACATCGTTTCCATCGACCTGTTTGTCGATGAAAAATTAGAAATCAAAAGAAATCGCTTAGCTCCACCTCAGTTAAATGGTGATGAAAAAAGAATTTGCATCGTTACAGGAATCCATGGTGATGAATTAGAAGGACAATATGTTTGTTATCAAGTAATAAAGAAGCTCAAAGCGAATTTAGACAAGCTAACTGGGATTGTGGATGTTTATCCCGCACTGAATCCGTTAGGGATTGACTCCATTTCAAGGAACATTCCCATGTTTGAAATGGATATGAACCGTATTTTTCCTGGTACTGAAAATGGCGCTGTTGCCGAAAATATTGCTGCCAAAATCCTTAAGAATATTGAAGGCGCTACAATGTGCATCGATATTCATTCTAGCACTATTTATTTAAAAGAAGCACCTCAAGTTCGTATGAGTGAAGCCGCATCAGAAAAGCTCCTACCTTTCAGTCAATTACTAAATATGGATTATGTTTGGATCAACCCAAAAGAGCAGATCCATCATGCTACACTCGCTCACAGCTTAAATGAAATAGGTGTTCCAACAATGATTGTTGAAATGGGCGTAGGCATGCGGATCACTACGCATTACGGGGATATCCTAGTTGAAGGTCTGTTTCGACTAATGAAGGAGTTAGGAATATGGCAAGGAGATATTTCTTCTGGAACAACGTCACGCATCATTAAAGACAGTGACATTCAACTTGTAAGTGCCAGTTGTTCTGGGATTTTTATACCTAGAATTGACCATGCTGTAAATGTAAAAAAAGATACACCTCTAGGTGATATACTTGACACCCTTAATGGCGAAATCCTTGAGACAGTATGCTCACCCTGCGATGGGCTAATCTTGACACTCAGAGAGTATCCTGTGGTCTATACCGGTTCCTTATTGGTTAGACTGTTAGGAGGTATCCAATATGAATAAAGAGGTCATATTTGAACTGCACTCACCCTATCGAAACAATTTTCAAATTAACGGATTTACTTTTGGTCAAGGATCCCCCTCTGCTGCCATTATTGGTCCTATGCGTGGCAATGAAATTCAACAACTCTATATTTGTTCTCAGCTCATACAAGCACTCCTCGCCCTTGAAAAGAAAGGGGCTATTTCCAAGAACCATAAGATCTTAGTAATCCCTTCCTTAAATCATTACGCTATGAATGTTGGCAAGCGATTTTGGGCATTGGATAATACAGATATCAATCGTATGTTCCCAGGCAATATAGAAGGTGAAACCACACAAAGAATTGCTGCTGCTGTA
The DNA here is from genome assembly GCA_002841375.1 of Firmicutes bacterium HGW-Firmicutes-7. Classification (GTDB taxonomy): domain Bacteria; phylum Bacillota; class Clostridia; order Lachnospirales; family Vallitaleaceae; genus HGW-1. Next base: position 20,195 of record PGZO01000035.1, read on the forward strand.
CTTGAACAAGTTAGGGCGTACACCTATGGGATACAGTTTGCCAGTTTTTATATGCCAGGTGACTTTATTCCTCATGTACGCATGATGGAAACCGGCTACAACAACGCTAGCTTGGCAACTTTATTTGGTCTGAAGTACGTCTTTATCCGAAAGCCAAAATTGTTTGATAAGACTACCCTTAACTTCAACTGGCAAACAAAGGGCGCTCAAGCCTTTTCCCTCTACACAAATCAAACAGATGCTATCGACGAAGTTTCCGCAAAGGAAGCCGTAACCTCCATCTTGCGATTCTTGAGTCGAATGGGCATTATTAAATACCATACTCACAGCGGTTATATCTCAAGCACCTTGGAAGACGATAACCTCATTACTGTTCACACACATATTGCTGGGATCTTTAGAAGTAAGGTAAAACCCGGAGATGAAGTCGTTTATCAGCAAGCACTTGCTGAAATCATTCATCCTTACGAGGGGAATGTTATCGCACAGATTCTGTCACCTACTAACGGTGTCATCTTCTTCGCTCATTCCAACCCCTTGGCAATGGAAAATCAAGTTGTGTTTAAGTTGATCCATCGACAACACATTTAACCGAACATTACTTGATGATATTCGTAATAAGACAATAGAGCGCGTACATGAAGTTATGATTGTTCGAGATGTTGTCGAAAGATAAATATTAGCTTTAAATCAAGCACTATCCATAAAAGCAGATAATCGAGTTATGCTATTTATAGTTAACTCGTTATCTGCTTTTGTTTGCTAAACTTTGGTCTAATAATAAAAATCTACCCCAGCTACATAGCCAGGATAGAGATTTTTACACTACCAAAATTAGTTGCTCCTGTTCATTCAAAATAATCATATAGCATTTGGCTAAATTGTATTTTTTATACTATGTACTACTTGAATATAAAATAAAAGATTTTATATCTCCTCGTGTTCCTCTGGTTTTTTACCATAGTTCTTAAAGCGTTCAATCATACGCAGCATTTCATCTTCCGGTAGGGTTACTGGATTTCCTATACATCGTGATCTATAATATAATCCGCAACAAAACTCAATTTCTTCAGTAATATAAAACGCTGTACCGATATCTACACCTCCGACAATTATACCATGGTTAGCCAAAAGCACTGCGTATCGATCTTTCATTCCTTCAAAAGCATTTTTAGCAAGCTCTACTGTTCCGTACGTTGCATACTTGGCACATCGTACATCTGGTCCAGCCAATGCAACAAGATAGTCAATGGCAGGAAGAGGCTCATTTAAGCAAGCTATCGTTGTTGCATAGTCAGAATGTGTGTGCACCAATGCATTAATATCTGTACGATACTTATAAAATATTCTGTGCATATCACATTCACTTGAAGGTACCTTATCCCCTTCAACAACTTCTCCAGTTTGCACATCAAGTAAGACCACATCTTCAGGCTTCATGATAAAATAATCAACCCCACTAGGCGTCAAAGCCATTAAGCCTTTTTTTCTATTACAGATGCTCAGATTACCACCAGTCCCTTTTGTGAGGCCTTGTGTTACAAGCATTCTGCCATACTTGACTATTTCTTCTCGTTCCTTTTTCATTATCATTTTTTGTTTCTCCTTTTACAAATGATTGCTTTGTATCTTTAATGGATGCTCTTGAATGTACAAGAATCCATTAATCTGTCATTATTAATCTGCAAATTTACTTGAGTATTCTTTGTGTTCTGCGACATTATCAATTGTTATTAATTTAGTTCCTGTATCAATACTTTGCTTGACTGTTTCACCATTAATTACCTTAACCATATTCTCAACACCAAGTATACCCATTTCTGCAGGGTATTGAGCGACTGTACCTAGGAAATCTCCAGCTTCAACTAAGTTTAGCGCTTCACTTACTGCATCAAATCCAATGATTTTAATTGTATCTTTTTGGTTTGCCTCTTCAACTGCTCTAAGGGCACCAATGGCCATTCCATCATTTGAAGCAAATATTAATTGTATGTTTGGATTTGCACTAAGCATATTTTGCGTAGCAGTATAGCCTTGATCTACTTCCCAATTTGCAGATTGTTCAGCAACAACATGAACATGCTTTCCTGCTGCATCAAAGAAACCATTTCTTCTATCTGCTGCATTTTGTTGTCCTTCAATGCCCGTTAAAATTATGGTTTCAATACCTGCCTCGAAGTTAGCCACAACATATTCTCCCGCGGCTTTAGCTCCTTCATAATTGTTTGTACCATAGAAAGGTACCTCTAAACCTACTTCGTCTAATACCGCCTGATTGATAATTGTATCTAGATTTATTACTGGTACACCTGCTTCCTTACATTTTTCTAGTGCTGTTGCAAGTCCTTCTGAAGAGCTTGGTACTATACATATACCATCAACGCCTGAAGTAATCATATTTTCAATAATTGTTAATTGTGCTGCTGCACTTGCATGTTGATCCGCTGCTTGAACGTCAAGCTTAATGCCTAGCTCTTTTGCTTTTTGCTTAGCACCATTTACCATCGTAATAAAGTACTCATTGTTCATTGTCATTGGAATAAATCCAATTGTAAGCTCTTTTGTTGTATCTGTAACATCTTTTACATCTGTTCCACTTGCATCTTCTACTTTTTTCTCACTCGTACCACAACCAACTAAAGAAAATACTAAAACACATACAATTAGTAACGATAAAATCTTTTTCACCATAAAATCCTCCTTTTAATATACATAGATTGTATTTATATTATTCAGCCTTTCTTTCTTTTGCCTTATCAAGAAAAACAGCTGCAATAATCGTAACACCAATAATAATCGTTTGATAATAAACTGGAACGTTCATAATTTGGAGTCCACATTTTAGCATACCTAAAATCAATGCACCAATCAACGTGTTTCCAATATTCCCTTTGCCGCCTGATAGGGCAATTCCTCCAATAACAACCGCAGCAATTGCGTCTAACTCATAACCCATTCCGGCATTTGGGTCTGCATAGGCTAATCTTGATAGGAGAAATATACCCCCAATTGCTGCAAAGAGTCCGCCAATTGCATATGCATAAAGCTCAATTTTTTTTGTACGAACACCTGCCAACTTCGCAGCATTTGCATTTCCTCCAATGGCGTATATCCAACGCCCCAACCTTGTTTTCTTCATAACGGTAATCATAATGGCATACAAAAGAAAAAGATAAATAATTGAAACTGGCATACCTAATAATTTTGCATTTGTTATCGTTCTTAATCCTTGAGGAAATCCTGATATGGGCTTCCCAGAATTCAATACCATCGTAAGTCCTCTAATAATTTGCATGCTGCCTAATGTCACAATAAATGCAGGCACCTTTCCGTAGCTTACAAATACTCCATTAAAGATTCCTAATGCCAATCCAACAATCATGAGCAAAATACACACTAAAGGTATAGGCATTCCACCCTTTATTAATAAACCACCTAGTATTCCTACAAAACCAACTACTGAGCTTACTGATAAATCAATACCGCCAGTTAAAATCACTATTGATTGTCCAATGGCAATAACAGCAATAACAGCAGATTGATTAATAATATTCTGAATATTACCAACCGTTAAAAAGTTCTTTCCTAGTAGCTTACAAACAACAGATAGTATGATTAAAATTGCTATAGTACCTATGTATAGGGCTAGTGCTTGAATATCTTTATCCTTTAATCTTTCTTTTACACTAACATTCTTCATTTTTATTTCCTCCGTGCAATGCATAAGTTAAAATTATTTCTTGTGTTAAATGCTCATCATTTTCAAGAATGGTTACAAATTGACCTTCTTTCATAACTGCAACTCTATCACACATTTTCATCACTTCAACAAGATCTGATGAAATCATAATAATTGACGCACCATTTTTTATAAGCTCATACATAATTGCATATATTTCATCTCTCGCACCAACATCAATACCTCTCGTTGGTTCATCGAATATGTAAACGTCGGCATTTAAACACAACCATTTAGCAATAACCACCTTTTGTTGATTTCCACCTGATAACGTTTTTACCTCTGCTAAGGGAGATGACGTTCTAATCCTTAGCTTATTGATATACTCTTTTGTTGTATTGATCATTTTTTTATCATTTAACAATATCTTTTTAAATTTTAAAAGGTTAGGTAATGCAATATTCTCTTTAACTGAATGGATCGTTATGAGCCCTTCATCCTTTCTGTCTTCGCTTAAATAGACCATTTTATTTTTTATTGTTTCTGGGACGCTATTACCTTTTAACAAATGATCTCGAATCTTTATTGTAGCACCCACCGTTTTATATTCGCCTATTATGCATTTTGCTAGCTCTGTTCTTCCAGCGCCAACGAGGCCTGCTAACCCAAATATTTCTCCTTTATTTATTTCAAAGTTAATATTTTTTAATAACTTTTTGAAAGACAGATTTTCAACCCGTAGTGCCACTTGGTCTTTATCAATAAATTTGTTTTCTATCTTTTCAAAACTGACATTCCTTCCAACCATTAATCGTGTCAATTCGTCCACGCTTGTTTCCTTAAGCTCAACGGTTGAAACAAATGCTCCATCCCGCATAATCGTACATCGATCCCCAATCTCGACTAATTCACTCATTCGATGGGAAATATAAATGATTCCTACGCCTTTTGCTTTTAATGATCTAATGATATCAAAGAGCTTTTCTGTTTCTTTATCTGTGATGGCAGCCGTAGGTTCATCCAAAACTAATACTTTTACGTCTGTGGTAATAGCTTTTGCAATCTCTACCATCTGTTTTTCTGCGACGCTTAGTTTCGAAACAAGTGTCGTTGGAGATACATTTAATCCAATCAACTTCATATATTTTTCAGATTCTATTATAGATTCTTTTTTATTGATCAACCCTTTTCTCAAATGCTCTTTTCCCAAATAAATGTTTTCATAGACGGCCATATGCGGATTCAAATTAAACTCTTGATAAATAACACTTACACCATTATCAATTGCTTCCTTTGGTGATTTAAAATCGACCTCTACTCCATTAACAAAAATCTGTCCCGCTTCTTTTTTATAAGCAGATGATAAAATCTTAATTAATGTTGATTTTCCTGCCCCATTCTCACCTAAAAGAACATGGACTTCCCCTGGCTTCACCTGAAGCTGTGCATTTTCTAGAACCTTAATTCCAAAAAAACTCTTACTAATATTTTTCATTTCAAGGATATAGTCATTCATAAGGTACTCCTTACTTTAATAATCTTGAGTATTTTTCAAGAATTTTTTTATCATCCCACTCCTGAATATACTCTTTACGAATAGTTGAATTATTTATAACTGTTCTAATTCTTTTAAGATTAATACTATAATCAAAGTAACTGATTTGCGTACCAAGATTCCCAAGACAAGTGCTCTCCTTACTACCAATAATGATCTTTTTCCCTGTGCGGTTTGCTGTTAATTGATTAATAACTTGATTTTGCGATCCGCCTCCAACTACATAAACTGTATCGAATTTTCTTCCAATTACTTTTTCAAGATTGTTAATTGTTATGGCATAATTACATGCCATGGATTCAAGAATCGTTTTTATAATTAGTTCCCATTTAAACCTTCCCTGATATTGCCCTGTTTCATATAAATAGTTCATAATTTCTTCCGCCATATTTGGAGGATTAAAAAATCGCCTATCGTTAACATTCATTAAGTCAAGTCTTTCTATTCCCAATGACAAGTCAATAATATCTTTCCAGGTACTTATTTTATTTGTAGCAAAGTCATATTCCTCTTTTATTCGTTCTAAAATAAACATCCCCGCACTATTTTTAAGTAACGTGATCTTATTATAGGCACCAACTTCATTTGTAAATGAATTTGCCATAACCTCTTTATCAACAATGGGTTGAGCAATTTCGGCACCAATCAATGCCCAAGTACCTGAACTAATAAAAAGAAATTCGTCCTCAACTGCAGGAATTGCGGCGACGGCGGAGGCCGTATCATGTGAAGGTACGCAAATAACTGGAATATCATAATCAATTTTCAACTGTTCTTTTATGGAAGAAAGTAAATTTCCAACCTTATTTCCATGTTCACCTATTTCACTGAATAAGTCAGAAGAAATATTAAACTGTTTACATACTTCAATGTCAATTGCTTTATGTATCGCATTAAATAGTTGTGAAGTGCTTAATTCACTAGGTTCATTCATCATTACGCCCGTGAGTAAATAATTTAAAATATCTGGCATCATTAGGATCTTATCTGTTGCACTATAAATTTCTGGCATAAGCTCTTTAATAGCAGATATCATATAAACTGAATTAATGCGGTTGCTTAATATTCCTGTCTTAAAAAATAAGTCTTCCTGGACTTCCTTCGATAATTTTTCCAAATAAATCTCACCAATTTCATTACGATAGCTTAAAGGATTATTTAGCATGTTCCCTTGCCTATCAAAGAGCGCAAAGTCAACGCCCCAAGTACATATTCCAATGGAGTCAATTTGATCAACCTTTTGTACCACTTTTTTTAAGTTATTAATTAGAAACTGATAAATCTTTAATATATCCCAATAATAATAGTCTTTGATTTTAACCATTTCATTCGATTCTTGTGCAATGACCTCCATCTTAATTGTTTCACCATCGTATCGTCCTAGAACTAAACGATAGGAAGAGTTTCCACAATCAAAGGCTATCAAATTCTTTATACGCTTCATATAATCCTCCTTAACTGATATATTAAAAGCTTCTGATGAATTATTGCACCTTAATATTCAACCCGTAATTCTTATAGGTATCAATTAAGTACGTTAATTCATTCTTTTTTAATGACTTCAGCTCTCCCATTTCATATTTTCGTCCTAAACCTAAATACTTTGGCAACCCTAGTCTATGATAAGGTAAAAACACAACTTCAAAGATATTTTTAAGTGTTTTCAAATAATCCATAAATTGTTTGATTGCCTCCTCATCATGATTACATCCAGGTATATATGGATATCTAACAGATAATTCTCCTGTGAAATTCTCCGTAAGCCATTTTAAATTCGATAAAATTAATTTATTGTCTTTTCCTGTCAATGCCTTATGCTTTATAGGATCAATATGCTTTATATCATAAAAAACATAATCGACTAGCGGGGCTACTTCCATAATGTGCTCTAACGCAACATGCCCACAAGTTTCAATCAACGAGGTGATTTGATGCTCTTTTAAACGTTCCATGCATTCCTTAATAAATCTGCTATGTAAAAGAGGTTCTCCACCACTAAATGTAACACCACCTCCTGACTTCTTGAAGTATTGCTCATCCTTCATTATTTGTCCAACAAGCTCCTCAACAAAATAGTCTGTTCCCGCAAGCGTTCTTGCATTGCTATAACAACCTTCAACACATTCACCACAGCCTATACACAAATTTGAATTGGTAATATATCCGTATTCTGTATGAAAGCTAATGGCCTTTTGCTTGCAGATATTAATACATTTTTCGCAATTTATACACAAGTTAGCGTTAAAAATTACTTCTTTATTATACGCCTGGGATTCAGGATTTGCACACCAACGGCATCTTAAGCCACACCCTTTTAAAAATACGACGGTTCTAATACCCTTACCATCTTCAGTTGCAAAACGCTCAATATTAAAAATTCTAGTTTGTTCCATATATGCTCCATTTAAACTTCTAATTCGACTCTATTTATGACATCGATTTGCACCTCAGGGACTAACGTTGTAAAAAGCGCACTGTATCCAGAAACACGTACCATTAAGTCCTTATATTCTTTAGGATTTTCCATTGCTGCTTTATAAATCTTGCCATCAACAACGTTAAATTGAATTTGTTGCCCATTATTTTCAAAAAGAACCCTTATCATATCTACAATTTTTTTCCTATTATCAACCGTTTCAAGTGCTGCCTGTGATAAGCGCATATTAAATATTGCACCTTTTTGGAACCATACGCTAGGTAACTTTGCTACTGAATTACAGGCTGCTGTTGCACCTTCTTTTTCAGAACCATTCGCAGGGGAAATACCATTATTCACTGGATCCCCATCCTTTCTGCCATCAGCTGTAGCGCCGATTGCTTTACCAAAAGCGATATTTCCTGTAACTGGGCTTTGGCTGTAAGAATAACAGCACGGAATTGGTCCCTTGCCGTATTTAGAACTTTTATATTTATACCGATAACTTGATCCAATGTAGCTTTCCACTTCAACAATCCATTTATCTGCTAAGTCATCATCATTTCCAAATTTTGGTGCCTTATTTAATAACAATGATCTGATTTCTTCACCTGTGGGCGTCGTACTACCATCTTCAAAGTTTGTTGATAAAGCGTGAAGCAAGGTCTCAAGGGATAATATTTTTTTATTAAACACAACATAATCTATTGCCGCCAATGCATCCCCAGAACTTATTGATCCAGCGGTAGGCCCACCATCAACAGAATACTTCGATCCTCCTTCAACTAAATCCAATCCCCTACCAATACAATCTTCTATTAAGGACGCCCTGAAAGCATTAATATCGTTTAGCACATGAATTTCATCATTAATGTGCTCTGTAACCACTTGCAAATCCATGAAATACTCCAACATTAATTTGTATTCTTCAAAGATCTCTTCCGTGGATTGGCACTTTACGATCTCTTTATTCGTTTTTTTAAATAATACGCCTGTTTTAGGATCGATGCCATTGTTCAAGGTTATTTCAAGAACCTTTTCAACATTTAGCCATGGTCCTTTCGCAGCAAAATCCCATTTTCCTGGAATAGAAGCTTCAATGCATCCATCTGGTGCCCAATTCACTAGGTCTTCTTCTGCTATTCCTAAATTTCTAAGCGTTCTAATAAACGCCTTATCATTATAAAAAGCCGGCTGCCCACCTTGATGTTTCATCATCGCTTCCAAGCTTCTCAACATAAACGCATCACTCGTTCCTTCAAAACATTTTACCGAAATTGAAGGTGTAAATAATTGAACATCCTCGCAAGCTTCAATGCACAAGTAAGAAACTTCATTGGTTGCATCTTCACCTGCTTGATTTTGCCCTGCTACTGCGAGATTTATAAACATCTGGTATCCTAAGAAAAAAACAGAATCTTGCCATGATCTAAGCTTATTTAACTCGTTACATTTAATAAAAAATGCTTCTATAATTTCTAATCCTTCTTCTCTTGTTATGGTACCTTCATTAATATCTCTTTCATATAAAGGATAAACATATTGATCAAATCTTCCTAATGAGATTGCATGACCATTTGACTCTAAATGGACAGTCAATAGGATTATGTATATTGATTGCACTGCCTCATGAAAATTTCTTGCTGGATTAAGTGGTACATTTCTACATATTCCAGCTAACTTAAAGAGTTCGATTTTTCTTTCAACATTTCCTTCTAATTCGGCTTGTCGTTCACATTCATCTGCAATTCGATTAGCGAAGCGTATCACACCTTTATTACCTTTTAAGGCTGCTTCTAAAAACCATTTTTTCTTAATATTACCTGGTTCTTTAAGATCCAACTCTGAAATTCTTTTTTCTATTCTGGCGATTACATCTTTTAAGCCTTTGTTAACGATGAGCTCATAATCAACAATGATATTACCTAATCCTGCAGCTGAAACCCACGTATCATCTATAACACTTGCATTCCAAGCTTCATCGATTTCTTTTGGTAAGTTTTTTCTAAAATTTTCATATAAGGATTTTCCCTTCCAATAATCAATGCAGTTCATAATCTTCTCTTTTGTTTCTTCATTATAAAAAAATTTATCTCCAGGACGTTCATCAAATCGATAAGGGTTCCCGTTGAATTCTTCCACCAACCATTCGTAAGAATACTCTGGATAAATGGGTGAAGACTTCGGCCACTTCGCTTGATTACCAACAATTAGTTCATTTTCAGAAACTACTATACTCATTTTATCTAAAACCTCATAAAAAGCATTTGCACGTCTAATAGCTATGGGTAGGCCCTCAGACTCTTTCATTGATTGTGTGAAAATCACGCATCGTTCAGAACAAATCATAGGATCTGTATCAAATAATTTCTTTCTAAGTTGTTTTATTCTATTATTCATTATTATCTCCTAACCTTTCATATGCGCACAAAAAGTAACTTGTTACATAAATATTGTATATCCTTTTAAAGCATATGTCAATAAACATTTGTAAATATGCACTGTTTTTTTTATAATTGCTTTATTTTTATGTGAATAAATCTATAATTCACCCTATTCCTTCATGTTTTTTAAAAATACACTTTATTTTTTTTGCCTTCTTGATTTTAAAATAAATTTAATGTATACTTGTTACATTGAAAACAGGAGGTCATTTTAGGCGTTATCTAATAGCGATTACCACCTTTTACATTTTCCGAATAATCCATGTCATAGACTTTATGTAACTATTGTAGAAGAAATAATAATTTGTGGAGGTTTATCATTATGAAATTTAAAGTAAGCAAGCATGTTTTCAAAAAACAAAACAAACAACACACATCTATAAATGAAAGCAAAATTAAAGAAAAAATTCCTTTAAAAATCAAATTGACTTTATCGTATTTTTTTATAGCTGTATTACCAATTTTAATTATAGTAATTACGTTGACGACGCAAGCTAGTACTTCATTGCTCGAGAAAGTTAATAGCTCGAATCTAGCCTATGTATCAAAAGTAACAAAAATTTTAGACGGAAAAATCACAAGCATAGAAAATATTACTAGGATAATCATTGCAGATATGGATTTAAATTCTACCATTAGCAAGAATGAGTCGGATTATATCGATGCCTTTGAAATGATGCAAGATCGAGAAACCAATTTTAATAACAAAATTCAATCCTTAAAATTTTCAAATCCCTTAATTAAAAACATTTTTATAGCAAAAGAGGATGAGGTACTTGGAGATATAAGCTTTGATAGAACTAAATTTCTCAAGGAATTTTCAAAGAGCAATATTTTCGAACAAGCGCAACAATCAAAATTATCAATGTGGTACACTGATCTTTATGATACGGATGATCTTTATATTATGCGCAGCATAAACAGTGTCAGTACCGGCAAATTCATCGGAGTTCTTGTCGTACAGGTTAGCAAAAAATTACTCATAGATGATCTAAGCAGCGATTTTGGAAGTTTAGCAAACTTAGCAATTTTAGATAACACGGGTCAAGTCATTATTACACCCAAAGATCAGGAACCTCTTGATAAAATTCCTTATCTAAACCAACTACTCACTCAAATAAGTGTTCAAAACAATAATAAAGAAGCACCGCTAGGCACTTTTACAACCCAAGATGGCTTAGATGTTGAAACCTCGGTTCTTTATGGAAACATGACCAATGGCTGGACTTATTTATTAGAAATTCCTGTTAACGAATTTTTGGGAGATATACAAAAAATCAAAACACTCGCCTTTGCACTTACAGCTATTGTCATTGTTTTAGCCGTTTTATTAGGTGTTTGGATGTCCCTCTCCATTTCAAGACCGATTGATTATATACGTCAGAAAATTAAGCTCGTCGAACAAGGCGATCTAACCGTTCAATCGAAATACTCAGGCAAGCATGAAATTGGACAGCTCTCCCAAAGTTTTAACCAAATGACCTTGAACATGAAAAACCTTCTTCAAGAAGTAGGCACCGTAGTCGAAAGCGTCTCTATCAACTCTAATGAACTCAATAAAATTGCAAAAGATTCTGCCTTAGCGTCAAAAGAAGTGATGCAAGCGGTTGAATCGGTTACGAATGGAGCAACCGAACAGGCTAAAGATGCTGAAAAGGCAACCATTATAATAACAGAATTGGTAACGCAATTTAGTGCAACTGAAGAACACTTTTCTTTTGTAGCAAAGGCGACAGACCAAACGAGATCAGCAAGCGAAAACGCAAAATCCACGTTAGAGACTTTGAACTTTACCACAAGTGAAACCATTCAACTTTCTCAAAACATTCAAAAAGACATTAAAAATCTCGTCAATAGATTTAATGAAATATCTAGCATCATCGGCATTATTGATGGCATCAGCGAACAGACAAATCTCCTTGCTTTAAATGCAGCAATCGAAGCAGCTAGAGCCGGCGAATCAGGAAAAGGCTTTGCTGTTGTCGCTGATGAGGTTCGAAAACTTGCCGTCCAATCAAGTGAAGCCGTAAAGAATATTTCCAGCATCATTTATAGTATTAAGAAAGATACGACCAATACCGAGAAGATGATTGATAATGGTGCAGTTATTTATGTCAAGCAAGAAAAAGCTGTGTTAAACACTGAAATTATTTTCAAAGAGATTATTAGCAATATGAATGCCATAACCACAGAGGTCCATTCAGTTTATAAATTGCTAGAAGGTTTAGACCAAGTACAAATTAATGCCACAGATTCTATTACAAGCATTGCGGCCATTGCACAAGAGTCGGCAGCCGCCATTCAGGAAGTATTAGCAAGTGGACAAGAACAGATGGCATCTGCCGAACAATTGGTTCTTATGTCGTTAGAACTAGGAAATATCATTGGTGTAATGGGAGAACAAATGGGCCAATTTAGTATCGAGAAGAAGTGAAAGGTTGTGGCTTAAAAACAAGGTATAAAAACTAACTTGTTACATGCTAAGATTTCATTGTTTTTTTATTATTAATATAGTTCTTAAAGTGCTTGTTATTTATTTGTAACTGTGTTTTTATGTTTAATAATACTATTAATTGTCTGTAATTACTCTTTTATAAAAAATTTTTTCAGTTGAATTTTTCAGGTTTATTGATTTATTATAAGATTTGTTGTATACTTGTTACATAAAAAGAGCGCTTGTCAGCGCGTTATGAAAGATTATAATTTTTCAACACTCTTTTTATGGCTTCGTAGGAAAGTAGAACTTTCCTACGAAAATAAACTTGATATGTGACGTCGAAACTTTCATGTTTCATTTTCATTCTAGTTGGTG
>PGZO01000036.1 GCA_002841375.1 Firmicutes bacterium HGW-Firmicutes-7
AGTAAGACGCCTGTGGAGATAGTAGGTTGCGAGGTCTATGAAACAGGAATTTCTATTGGTAACAATAGAAGCATGTGACTTTAGTCATGTGAGGTTCACGCCTATTTTTCTGATCAGTTTCCTTTTAGAAGCTTTTGGGTTCATACTCAGAAAAGCTCTAATCAAATTATATTTAAAAGATGATAAGAAAAAGGGAAGGAAATTGATGTGCTAGAAGGACTTATTCGTGCGAATGAAGAGGTGCAGTAGCTGGACATCGTAGAATATTGTATGATTTTTGAAGTGGTAGAACTTGACCAATAGGCCGCCTGGGTGATAATATGAATTAAATAATAACAATTATCAAACAAGGGGTTGTTACAATGATTAAATATACTTTAAAGATTGTCGAAATTGTCGATCAAGCAAAGGGAACGAAAACCTATTATTTAGAAAAACCAGAAGATTTGACTTGTGGACCAGGTACGCATACCCATATCGCCCATGTAGGATATGACGTGGGTGAGGTACCTAATAAGAAGTGGGTGCGACCTATGTCGATTATGACGCTACAGCAAGAGGGGAAAATCGGTTTTACGACGCGCGTCCCGGGAGGTTGTTCAGAATTTAAGGAAAAGTTATCTCAACTTCGTGTAGGGGATGAGGTAGTTCTCTATAAATTGGGTTCTAGAATGGCGTTAAGGTGTAATGATAGACCGATTGTTTTTTTTACGATGGGAATCGGAGTGACAGCAGTTCTAACGGATATTTTGAATTATGTAAAGGACAAGACAGGTATACCAGCGCTGACCCATTTGAATGTGGAGGCTTCGAGAGACTTTGTTTTCAGAAGTAAGTTGGATCCTCTGACGGATGCCCAGTATCAAAAACAGGCACACCTTTGGAATTAAAAGAAAAACAAGGGATATTTTCAACGATGCTAACAACTCAATATCAAAATAATTACGAACTGGCAGATAATTACGATTCACACGGGAAACAATACAGCAGACTAGAAAGAAATTGCTGCATTGCATAAATCGATTCGCTGCTGATTACATGCTCAATCTCACAGGCATCTTTATCAGCAATACCAGCATCAATTTTTAGAACCTCTATAAAGAACTTCTGAATCACTTCATGCTTTTTAGACGTGAATTCAGCCAACTTAAGTCCGGCTGGAGTGAGAAATACCTCTTTATATTTTTCATTTACAATCAACCCTTTCTCTGAGAGCGTCGACATGGCGCTATTAGTGCTTGCCTTTGTTACACAAAGCATTTTAGCAATATCGGATACTCTTGCTCCTTTCCCATCAACAGATAGCTTGAATATTGCTTCAAGGTAGTTTTCCATAGTAAAAGTCAGCTTTTCATGCATTTCCCTCCGGATGGCGGTTAAAAAATGATAGACCGCCCTTTTTTAAAACGCTACAGTTTTGTTTGATATCTGAGACTATAAGTGTAAAATACCAATGGCAGAGGTACACCTCTCTAACATTTTTATTATACCTTGTAGTTAAACAAAAATAAAGGCTTAGTAACACAAAAGCTATGTATCAAGCCTTCTTGAGGCCTTTTTTTTGTGTTCTAAAACTTTTTGTCCCATTTCCCCGTCTTAATAGTGTAAGTTTGCAAAATACCCAAGAATTAGGAGACACTCTATGTTACAGCAATACTTGATTGAAAACAGAGAAGCACATTACCGTATGGCGTTTAGTTATACTAAAAATAAGGAGGATGCACTGGATGTTGTACAAGACAGCATAGAAAAAGCACTTCGGGCTTATAAGCGAAAAGATAAACCCAATCATCTTAAAAGTTGGTATTATCGAATTTTGATTAACACCGCCATCGATTGTACCCGTCGCAATAAGCGTATTGTCCTTATGGAGCAAGAAAAAATGGCCTATTTCCTAGAAAAGGAAGATCAATATATGAATTTTGATCTTAAGACAGCAATGGAAAAACTGCCCAACGCCTACAAAACAATCATTGTCTTGCGGTATTTTGAAGATTTAAAGATATCGGATATAGCGGAAATATTAAATGAAAACGTAAATACGATAAAAACAAGACTTTATAAAGGGCTTAAGATTTTAAAGATTGAATTAAAGGAGGACTATAATGAATAAACTTGAAGATCAGAGAAAAATTTATGAAGATATGGATATTCCAGAGGAACTAGAAATGAAAGTAAGAGAATCCATCAAGAGAGTCAATAAAAAAAATAGTATTAGGATAACACAAAAAGTTGCTGTTGCTGTCATTGCGATCTTTTTATTTTTTGCAGGCATGGTCAACCTCAACCAAAACTTTGCCATAGCTATGTCAGAGCTACCAATCGTCGGGGCTGTTGTTCAAGTAATCTCTTATCATTTTGATACAGTGGAAAATGAAAATGTAAATGCCAACATCGAAGTTCCAGTCATTACCGGTCTTACAGATGAAGGGCTGGCATCGGAATTGAATGCAAAGTATTATGAAGAAAGCCAAGAACTCTATGATGATTTTATGGCAGATATGGAAGAAATCATCGAAATGGGAGGGCATCTTGGTGTGGATAGTGGCTATGTGGTGAAGACGGACACAGATGACCTACTCTCCATAGGTCGTTATGTTGTCAATACCGTTGGTTCATCATCCACTACCTTTCAATATGACACCATTGATAAAGAGGCTGGGGTTCTCATTACCCTTCCAAGTCTTTTCAAGGATGAGCGCTATGTAGAGCGGATTTCAGAATATCTCATTTTGACAATGAAAGAGGAAATGCGTATAGAGGATAATAAAGTCTATTGGGTACGGGAAGATGACTTTTATACCTTCGAAACCATCAACTTGAATCAATCCTTCTATATAACATCAGAAGGCAAGCTGGTCATATCTTTTGATAAATATGAAGTGGCACCAGGCTACATGGGTGTTTTGACTTTTGAAATACCAACAGAAGTGATTGAGGATTTATTAGTGAGTGCTCGATATATTAAATAGCCATACCAAAAGAGGTCAGACAAATTCAAATGTCTGACCTTAAATATTATATGAGGTGAAAATCTGCTACTTAAAGGGGATTACAACGTATTCTTGTTAAGAATATACGATTTAGAGTAATTTAATCAGTTCTTCTAACTCTGCTGAGAAAACTTTTGCAAGTTCAAAATCACTATCTTTTAAAGCCAATTCTATTTTCATTTCAATTGATTTTTTCTTTTGTTCAATTTCTAAATAGTCTCTATCAAAATGATTAGCATAAATTATCTTTCTGAATTTTCGCATACTCATTTTTCTAATCGTTTTATCTTCAATGATTAAAATATAATCCATACAGTTTACTATAAAATAGAAATCATGAGAAATCATTAAGATTGCACCTTTATAGTTATTTATAGCTTTTTCCAGTGCTATTTGTGAATAGGTGTCTAAATGACTTGTTGGTTCATCAAGAAGTAATAGGTTAGCGTTACTAGCAGAAATTTTAGCCAATTGAAGGATGTTTTTTTCTCCACCAGATAAAGATTCTATTTTTTGGTTAAGGACTTCGGCCTCAAAACCATAGTTTGAAAGAGTTGATCTAATCTCTTCATAAGATTTGAACTGGGCACCTAAGAACTCTTCAAGTATTGTATTAGACTCATTTAGTATTTCACCTTGAAGCTGAGATAAATAAGCCATATCAACGTTCTCATTAATTTTAATAGAAGGATGATTGTTTTTAAATATTTCTCGAAGTAATGTCGTTTTCCCGGTACCATTTGAACCAATAAGGGCTACTTTATCAGTAGACTTAATCTCAAAGTTGATATTTTCTAGAAGTATATCATCGAAGCCAACACTGTAATTGTTAACTTTTAAAGCAATGGTTTCTGCAATCAAATGATCAGTAACTAAATTGATATCCGGTTGTTTAATTTCTATAAAGGGTGCTTTAATTCTACGCGCTTCTAATCTTTCTTGAACTTTAACTCTAGCTTTAAGAGATTTTCCTCTAGCGGCTTCAGAATTATGAGTTGCTATAGATCTTAGTTTATGGATTAAGGCTTCATTTCTCTCGACTTCTTCATCATCAGCAATAGCTAGTTCTTGTAACTCGATTTTGCGTTGAAGTAATGAGAAGTTATAATCAATATATCTTCCATCAAACTCTTGGAGCTCCATGTTCTCAAGGTGTATAATTTTATTAAAACAATGATTCAATAGATATCTATTGTGCGTAATAATTAGTAAGATTCCTTTGTGTGAATTAATTAGATTTTTAAGAGCATTAAGGTTTTCAAAGTCTAAAAACACATCGGGTTCATCCATAATTATTAATTCTGGACGATTAAGCATTTCCTTAATTACTTGAATAAGTTTAAATTCCCCACCACTAAGTTGAGATACCATTAGGTTTTCCTGCTTGATTAGATTTGCTAGATTTAGTTTCTTACTAATATTGCTTTCGAAATTATCTCCATCAATTGCATCAAATGCATCTAAAGCTTGCTGGTACGTTTTTAGTAAAGAATCAATATCCGTAGATGATTCCATTTCAGTACAAATAGAGGTTATTTCATTTTGTAGCTTAATAAATTCTTCCCCTATATATTCGAAAACTGTAGTATCTTTTGTTTTGTCTAGTTGTGAGAACTGACTTACATATCCAATTCTACAATTTGCCTCTACCTCTAATTTTCCATCGAACATATATCTTTCTGGATCCATAATTAGTTCTGCCAATGTGCTTTTTCCACTGCCACTTGATCCTATAAAAGCACAATGTTGACCATCTTCTAATGTAAATGAAATCTTATTATATAGATCTTTTTGGGGAAATGAGTAGGATAAGTTATCAACTTTTATCATAGTAGTACCTCTCTATATTACTAAAAAAGAGCCTATAAGAATAAGCTCTTCAATATATAATCTTTTCCAATAGGAATTTTGCAATTCATTATTATGAAGTAAAGACATTCTTTTGAGTTTACCGTTGGTAGCATAACACTTATTACGACAAATTTCAATCATTTCATATTAAAACTATTCGTGAACCGGACATATTAGTAGTCTAGACATTTATTTATAAACTGTTACTGACATAGTTTTAAATACAACATAGAGCTGGGTTCCCTTTTTTATATCCATTTCTGTTAAAGATTTTGCAGTTATAAGTGCATTTAAGGTAAGGCCTATGTCAACAACTACGATGATCTTAGAATTAATATGGATAATGTCAATTACAGTCCCTTTATGGATATTTCTTGCACTACTTACAAAGGTACCCATACTTAATATAATATTTTCTGGGCGAATAGAAACTTTTACCTTACCTTCAAGTGGTGTATTAACATGGAAATTTACTGATCCAATATTTGCAATAGTTTCGTCGTTTACAATATTTAAAATTGCCTCATATATATTATCATAACCTTTGGATTTTAAAAGATAAATCTCAAATTGAGTTCCAGATATACGAATATGCCTTCCTATTCGATGAGCCTCAAGCTCTCCCCGTTTAATCATTTCATAGACAGTACCTTTTGTTATCTTAAGTTTTAGTGCGATCTCTTCTGGCGTATATAAGATGTCTTCGTTCAACCAACTCACCTACTTTTGTATTTTATCTATTATATTATAACATTATACCAAAATCATTTTAAATATTAAAGAAATAATTTGACAGAATAAGCCAACAGGTGTAAAATGTGTTTAATTAGTTTGAGTTATGTTTAGTTAGTTTTAGTTGTGTTTGTCTATATTTATTTTATGATTTTAAATTACTTCATCAAACTTTTTTAAACGGGGGTAGAAGAATGAGAAAAAGAATTGGTCTATTTTTGAGTATTGTTTGTTTAGTGTTTTCTTTAGTTGGCTGTAACACAACGACAAAGGAAACAACAATTACACTTGCAGCGGCAGCAAGTTTGAAAAATTGTATGGATGATAAATTGATACCAATGTTTCAAGAGAAATATCCGAATATCAAAGTTATATCAACTTATGACAGTTCAGGAAAGTTGCAGACACAAATTGAAGAAGGCGCAGCTGTAGACGTATTTATGTCAGCAGCTATGAAGCAAATGTCAGCATTAAATGAAAAGGGCTTAATTGCAAAAGATTCTATAGTACAGCTTCTCGAAAACAAAATTGTGCTCATTGCTACAGCAAACAGCGCCAAGGAAATGAACACTTTTGAAGATATTCTAAAGGCTGATATACTTGCTGTTGGAGATCCAGATAGTGTGCCGGCTGGACAATATGCAAAGGAAGTATTAACAAATCTCGATATTTGGGATAAAGTATCTAAAAATGCAAGTTTTGGAACAAATGTTACACAAGTTCTGAATTGGGTTGCAGAAGGTAGCGCTGACGTCGGAATTGTATATGCAACTGATGCCGCTTCAAACAATAAGGTAAAGACCGTTGCAGAAGCGCCAGAAGGAACCGTCTCTAAAGTTATTTATCCGGTAGGCATAGTTAAAGCCACTGAAAATGAAGACGCAGCAAAAATCTTTATTGAGTTTTTAAAAACGGACGAGGCAAAAAAGGAATTTGAATCATATGGTTTTACAGTAAATAAATAGGAGTATAATATGCAGATGTCACCAATAATAATCTCAATGAAAACGGCATCTACAGCTATTGCCTTAACATTCTTGTTAGGGCTTTTTGCTGCAAGATGCATTGTGAAGATGAAATCTGAAAAAACAAAAATGATTTTAGATGGTCTATTGACCTTACCATTGGTTTTGCCTCCAACAGTTATGGGTTTTCTACTTCTACTTGTTTTTGGTGTGAATAGGCCTTTTGGTAATTTCTTGTTGCAATTTCTAGGTATAAAAATAGTATTCTCATGGACAGCAACTGTAATAGCAGCTACAGTAATCTCATTTCCACTTATGTATCGTTCTGCTAGAGGTGCGTTTGAACAAGTAGATCAAAATTTAATTATGGCTGCAAGAACATTGGGGATATCAGATAGAAGAATTTTTTGGCGTATAATCATGCCACTTGCTCTGCCGGGTGTCGCCGGAGGAGGTATATTAGCATTTGCTAGAGGACTTGGTGAGTTTGGCGCTACAGCTATGATCGCAGGCAACATTGAAGATAAGACAAGGACTCTACCATTAGCAATTTATACAGAAGTTGCTGCAGGAAATATGAAGGCTGCTTCTTACTATGTTATTATAGTTTTGTTAATATCTTTTATAGTTGTTGTCTTAACGAACTATTTTTCCATGAAGGAAAGAAAATATTTAAAGTAGGAGAAATCTATGAGTTTACTAATTGATATAAAGAAAAAGGTAAAAGGATTTTCTCTGGATATTACTTTTAATACAGATGGAGAGTATCTTGGAATTTTGGGCGCTTCTGGAAGTGGGAAAAGCATGACGTTAAAATGTATTGCTGGAGTTGAAACCCCTGATGAAGGACGCATTGTTCTTAATGGTAAAGTTTTTTTTGATTCTGAAAAAAAAATCAATATGAAACCCCAAGACAGAAATATTGGCTATTTGTTTCAAAATTATGCCTTATTTCCTCATATGACAGTAGAAGAAAACATTTGTATAGGATTAAAACTTTCGCAAAAAGAAAAAGAACAAAAAATTAATCAAATGATAGAGTCCTTCCATTTGACAGGATTAGAAAAAAAATATCCAAATCAGATTTCAGGTGGGCAACAGCAAAGAGTAGCACTGGCAAGGTGTATTACATATAAACCTGATGTATTGATGCTGGATGAACCTTTTTCTGCATTGGATTCTCATTTAAAAGAGCAACTTCAGACGGGAGTATTAGAACTGTTGAAACTATACGAAGGAGAAGTTTTAATGGTTTCTCATAGCAGGAATGAAATATATAGGTTCTGCAAAAAGCTTGTCATAGTTGATCAAGGAAGCTCTGTTTTGTTTGGGGATACGAAACAAATTTTCAAACAACCCAAATTATATACAGCAGCAAGAATCACAGGCTGTAAAAATATTTCAAGATGTGAAGTTTTATCAGCACATAGTGTCCGTATTGTAGATTGGGAGTTGACTTTAGAAACTGAAAAAACAATACCTAAATACATAAAATATATTGGAATCCGAGCCCACGATTTTCAGATGATTGACATCATAAAGGGAAAAGATGAAAAGAATGTAGTTGAATGTAGCGTCAAGAAAATTATTGAAGATGTATTTGAATATAATATTTTTGTTGAAAATAAAAAAATAAAAAAAGCAGATAGTAATAATGATATATTGTATAAAGTTAAAAAGGACGAGTGGGATAATAGAATAGATAAAGAAAATTTATATTTAAAAATACCTGAAGACGCAGTTTTATTGTTGGAATAATTTTAAAGAGGGAATAAGTACATTTAATAAAAAAATAAATGATAAAATTGATTAGAAAAGGGTTTGGATGAAAGTATAATAAATGCTTGAATTCAGCCCTTTTTAACCTAACGAAGTAAATTAACCTCACCTCTTCAGGTGGGGTTAATTTACTTCCAAAATCACTGATGGGTTACGAGCACTGCGAGTATCATTGACTTGTGGATAAAGGAATTAAGAAAAAAATTTTAAAAAGTTTTTTTGTTAATAAAATATCAGAATCACCTTTTTGATACATTTAACTGTCTAACGGCAAAATTGGCAACTAAATGAAGTTAAAGTAAAAAAAGACAATAAATAAATAATTATAGTTAATAATAGTAAAATAACAATAAATATAGAGGCTTGCAATTGATTATATTAATAACATAGGCTAGTATAATTTTTTCAATGTGCATAAAATGATTGCAAAAACTAGCTAAAATGCTCAAATATGGAACAGTTGACAAAAAATATTTAGTAAAATACAATGAATGTACAGTATTAGGACAATTTGCAAAAGATTAAAAGGGGGGCAGTTTATGAAGCTAATACCTGTTGAGCAAGCGGTGGGTATGCTATTAGCGCATGATATGACGGAAATCATACCAGGGAAGTCAAAATATGCGGCGTTTAAAAAAGGACATATGATTAAAGAAGAGGATATCCCTAGGTTATTAAATATGGGAAAAGAACATATCGGAATTATTGAGTATAGAGAGGGAGATATCCATGAAAACGACGCTGCAATAAGGATGGCGCATGCAGCTGCAGGAAAAGGCATTGTTTTTACTGAACCTTCAGAAGGAAAAGTCAATCTGATATCTCAATACGCCGGATTATTAAAAGTCAACTATAATGCTTTATTTGAAATCAATAATATTGAAGATATTATGATGGCAACACTACATACGAATCAAGTGGTCAAAAGTGATACAACTGTTGGCGGAACAAGAATTATCCCGCTTATTACGGATAGCCAAAAAATTGTTCAGATGGAACAAATATGCGAGCATAATGAACCTATTATTACAGTTTTACCGCTTAAGTCGTTTAAGGTAGGTATCGTAACGACTGGAAGTGAAGTGTATCACAAGAGAATACCCGATAAATTTGGGCCTGTCATCCGTCAGAAATTTGAAGAACTGGGTTCGGAAGTCATCAATCAAATCATTTCTAAAGATGATGCAGAAATAATTGCAGAATCTATTGATCAATTAATAAGAGAAGGCGCAGAAATTGTCACCTGTACTGGTGGTATGTCTGTAGATCCGGATGACGTGACACCGCTCGGAATTAGAAAAACAGGTGCAAATATAATATCCTATGGCGCACCGGTACTACCCGGAGCTATGTTTATGCTTGGTTATAAAGGAAACATTCCAATTGTTGGTTTGCCTGGCTGTGTGATGTATGGGAAAAGAACAATTTTTGATTTGATTCTTCCAAGATTATTAGCAGATGAAAGATTAACTAAAAAGGATATTATTCAATTTGGACATGGGGGGTTATGTTCAGGTTGTGAAGTTTGTACATTCCCCAACTGTGGGTTTGGAAAAGGTGGGCTTTATTAAATTAATATAACTATCAAAGGTATAAGGAGGTTCTACGATGTTAAAGAAGTCATTAACAATTAATGGGGTTAAAAGGACTATTATTACTGAAGCCGGTACAACTTTAGCTCAAGTAATAAGACAACAAATGGGTTTAACTGGAACAAAAGTAGGTTGTGGAAAAGGTGAATGTGGTACCTGTTCTATCATCATGAATGGTAAAGTTATAAGATCTTGTATAACAAAAATGAAAGCAGTTCCTGATGATGCAGAAATCATCACTGTTGAAGGTGTTGGTACACATGATAATCTTCATCCAGTACAATTATCATGGATGGTCAATGGTGCTGCTCAATGCGGTTTCTGTACACCTGGTTTCATTGTTTCTTCTAAAGCACTACTTGATCAAAACATTAATCCAACAAGAGAAGAAGTAAGAGATTGGTTCCAAAAAAACAGAAATCTATGTAGATGTACAGGATACAAACCACTTGTTGATGCAGTTATGGACGCAGCTAAATTAATGAGAGGTGAGATTACAAAAGAGGAATTATGGTTCAAACTAAAAGAGGGAGACAGTATTTTAGGAACACCTACAGTAAGACCATCAGCAGTAGCAAAAGTAACAGGGACTTGGGACTTTGGTGCTGACTTAGGCTTAAAGCTTCCAGAAAACACATTACATATTAAACTTGTTCAAGCAGAAGTATCTCATGCAAATATAATATCTATCGATACATCTGAAGCAGAAAAAATGCCTGGTGTATTTAAAGTAATCACGTATAAAGATGTTCCAGGTACAAATAGAATTAATGGTCTTGCATTTCCACAAAATAAAGGGGATGGTAAAGAAAGACCAATCCTAAATGACAAGAAAGTATTCCAATTTGGTGACGCAATTGCTATGGTACTTGCTGATACACCAACTCAAGCAGAAGAAGCTGTTAAAAAAGTTAAAGTTGAATTAGAAGTCCTTCCAGCTTACATGAGTGCACCTGCAGCTATGGCTGAAGATGCAATTGAAATCCATCCTGGAACACCAAATATTTATTTTGAAACATTTAAAGTTAAAGGGGAAGATACAAAACCATTATATGAAAAACTACCTTACGTCATAGAAGATGATTTCTATGTTGGAAGACAACCTCACCTAGTATTAGAACCGGACGTAGGTTTTGCTTATACGGATGATAAAGGTGTTTTAAATGTTCATTCAAAGAGTATCGCAATGCATTTCCATCATTTAATGACAGCTGAAGGTATCGGTATCGCTCCTGACAAATTTGTTATTGTACAAAATCCGACAGGCTCGACATTCGGATATAAATTCAGCCCGACAAACGAAGCGTTACTAGGTGTTGCCGCATTAGTATCGGGGAGACCTGTTTTCCTTGAATTTAATATGTTCCAACAAATTACTTACACAGGAAAGAGATCTCCATTCTTTGTTAACATTAAAATGGGTGCTGATAAAGACGGTAAAATTCTTGCAATGGATGCTGACTATTCCGTAGACCATGGTCCATACTGTGAATTTGGTGACTTATTAACCATGAGAGGTACTCAGTTTATCGGCGCTGGTTATAACATCCCCAATATGAGAGGTATAGGAAGAACTGTTGCAACAAACCATGCTTGGGGTTCCGCATTCAGATCCTTTGGTTCACCACAAAGCTTATACGCATCAGAAATGTTAGTTGAAGAACTAGCTGAAAAAATTGGAATGGATCCCCTTGAATTTAGATATTTGAACGTATATAGAGAAGGTTCTACGACTCCAACAGGTTGTGCCCCGGATGTTATTGCGTTACCACAAATGATCGATACAATTAGACCATACTACAAAGCTGCTAAAGAAAAAGCGGAAGCTAAAAACGCAGCAGGCGGAAATATCAAATACGGTATTGGAGTTTCACTTAATATGTACGGCTGCGGTCTTGACGGTGCGGACTCTTCAGAATGTTGGGTAGAAATGACAAAAGACGGCGTAACTGTAGGGAATACATGGGAAGATCATGGGCAAGGAGCTGATATGGGTACATTAGCGTTTGCTTATGAAACATTAAGACCTTTAGGCATTAAACCAGAAGCTATTAAATTGGTGATGAATGATATGGAATTTACGCCTAATAGTGGACCGTCAGGTGGTAGCCGTCAAAACGTTGTAACTGGTAATGCGATTAAAGTCGGATGTCAGAATCTTCTGGCAGCACTTAAGAAAGAAGATGGAACTTACAGAACATATGACGAAATGGTAGCTGAAGGATTACCTGTAAGATATGAAGGCAAATGGTCTGCTCCAAAAACAGCCTGTGACGTTGATACAGGTCTTGGAGATCCGTTCTCAACTTATATGTATGGTGTTCTGTTAGCAGAAGTAGCTGTTGATACAACAACTGGAAAAACTAAAGTTGAAAACCTAACAATGGTATCTGACTGTGGAACCATTATTAACAAATTAGTATTTGAAGGTCAAATTTACGGCGGTCTTGTTCAAGGTATCGGTTTAGCATTAAGTGAAGACTTTGAAGACTTAAAGAAACATACAACACTTACAGGTTGTGGCTTCCCACAAATCAAAGATGCTCCAGACACTATAACAATCATACACCAAGAAACACCAAGACCAATGGGACCTTACGGTGCATCGGGCGTAGGCGAAATGCCTCTATCTGCACCACATGCAGCGATTTCAGCAGCACTTTACAATGCTACGGGTGTACTTATCAAACATTTACCAGCATACCCAGAAAAAGTTCTTGAAGGACTTAAAGCACTTAATAAATAGTAGTAAAAGTTGGATGATCGGTAATCATCTATAGGTTAATATGAAGTAAAAATAAGGAATTGGGAAAGCACCTATTATTTGCTATAATGGTATTAATGGGCGCCCAATTCCTATTTTGAACTAGGAGTTCGTCTTACTTGCAATGGACTTAACTTTCCTACTAAATAAAGTCTAAGACATATGGCTAATAACTTTCATTTGCATTATCTCATTTTACTTGGTGAAGGCCATGTCATGAAAGTTTCCTAGTTCACAAAGTTACCATTCAAGAAAGAGGACATTCGACCATAGGAGGATGAAATAAATGGATTTGGATAAGTTATTGGAAACAGGGGATAAATGTATTCATACCGAACCACCGATATGTGTCGCGTCTTGCCCTGTTCATTTGGATGTCATAGCATTTGTTTCAGAAATTGAAAAAGGTGATTTAAAAAAAGCATACAAATTAATGGAAAAAAGAATTCCTTTTGCGAGACTGATAGGAAGTATCTGTGATCACCCTTGCGAAAATGGTTGTTCTAGAAAAGATGCCGGTGGAAGTATCCGTATCTCTGATTTAGAAAAAGCTGTTGTCCAATTTGGATACCAACCGCAGAAAAAAGCTTTAGAGCTACCAAAGAATAAAGGACAGGTTGCAGTCATTGGTGCTGGACTTAGTGGTATGACGGCTGCTGTAGATTTAACTAAGAAAGGTTATATGGTAACCCTGTACGAGAAATCTGATCGATTAGGGGGAAGAATTTGGAAGTATGAAGGCAAAGGGCTGGAAAAGGGCTTAATAGAAGAAGAATTACAAATCATCGAAAAACAAGGTATCAAGGTAAATTTCAACGCAAACATTGATCATAGCGGATTAAAAGAACTTGAAAATGAAGTGGACGCCGTTTATTTAGGGACAGGTGTTTGGGAAGAAGTCCTAAAGATTGATTCTGATACTTTTCAAATAGAAGATACATCCGTTTTTGCAGGAGGTCGTCTTGCAAACAAAAATGATTCAATCATAGCATCCGTAAACTCAGGAAGAAGAGCTGCGATATCTATTGATAGATATATTAGTAGAGTATCTCTTACTGCTTCCAGAGAGCGTGAGGGTGTTTTTGAGACACCACTAAATTATAAAGTTGATAAAGAACCCTTTATTGCATCAATTGAGAAGAAGAATAAGTATTATTCAGAAAATGAAGCAATTATGGAAGCAAGAAGATGTATGAAATGTCAATGTAGGGATTGTATCAATGGGTGTACCCATATGCAGACCTTTAACATTTCTCCAAATGCTTATGTTAGACAAATTAATCATAATGAACGTATTATTCTAGGTACCCACTATGCAAATAAAATGATCAACTCCTGTACACAGTGTGGGCTTTGTAAAGAAGCATGTTTTTTAGATATTAGTATGAAAGATGTCATCCATGAGACGAGAGAAAGCATGGTAGAAAAGGGGAAAATGCCTTTGTCAGCTCATGATTTTGCATTAAAAGACATGAAATTCAGTAATAGTAAAAAGTTCTCAATGGTAAGGAAACAACCAAGTAAAGAAGCGTCGAAGGATTTGTTTTACTATCCAGTATTATCTTATTCAAAATATGCCAAGGGATTGTTTCGAGGTTCAGGGAAAACAGGATTTTTATTCTATCCAGGATGTCAGCTTTCGGCAACCCATTCTGAACATATTGGTGAGATATACAAATATTTGGTCGGTACGATGAAAGAAAATTATATCGAAGGTGATGTTGGACTTTATTTAGGATGTTGTGGTGCACCTGCTGATTGGGCAGGTAGACAAGATTTGATGGGTGAGAACACTCAAAACATAAAGAAAGTGTGGGAAGAAAACGATCAGCCCACCTTTATACTTGCATGTTCCAGCTGCATCAGCATATTTGAAAAATATTTACCTGAAATTGAAGTTGTTTCATTATGGGAAATATTTGATCAATATGGATTACCACAAAGGAATATTAAGCCAGGGAGACGTGTATTAAATATCCATGATGCTTGTGCGACTAGACATCACTCAAACGTGCATAAAAGCATTCGAAATATTGTGAACTCATTAAGCTATAAGATTGTAGAGCTTGATTATACGAAGGATAAAACAAAGTGTTGTGGCTATGGTGGTTTAGTGTATTATGCCAATAGAGACCAGGCAACAGAATTTATAAAAGATAGGATTAATGAAAGTAGTGAAGATTTATTGGTTTATTGCGCAATGTGTAAAGATTTATTTGTTAGTGGAGGAAAACGTACTCTGCATATTTTAGATCTAATCTACGGAACGAATCTAGACGGTCTGGCAAACAAGAAAATGCCAACCTTATCCGAAAGGCATTATAACAGGACGAAGTTAAAGATGAATTTACTTAACGATATATGGGGTGAAAAACAAGGTATGGATATGATGAATCATGTTGATTTTAACTTAATTATTCCAGATGATATTATGGCTATTATGGAAGACAGGTATATCCTTGTTGAAGACATTCAACAGGTCATTGATCATGCTAGAAAGAACGATGAGTGCTTTTTCAACCCAGAAATGAACCAATATTTGGCAAGGCTAAGACTTGAAAATGTTACTTATTGGGTCCAGTTTGAGGAAAAGGATAAAGACGTCACGGTTAAGAGTGTATACAGCCACAGAATGGAAATAGTGGAGGAATAGATATGAATGGTCAAAGTGATAAGGATATTACATGGGTATGCCATAAGTGCAATCAAAATCTAGCGCTTAAGAAGGTCAAAGTCCGTTATTTAGAGGGTAATTTCGAAGTGGAATTAATGAAATGTACAAAATGTAATATGGTCTATATTGGTGAAGACTTAGCATTAGGGAAAATGCTTGAAGTTGAAAAGGGATTGGAGGACAAATAAGGTGATGGGTTGTAATGCTTATGAAAGTCATTGCATGAGTGATGTAATGGGGCAAACGTTAAGACCTGGAGGTTTTACTTTGACTGAAAAGGGCGTACAGTATTGTAAGCTTTCAGAAAAGGATCTAGTACTTGATTTGGGATGTGGCATGGGGGCTACGATTGGATACTTATATGAAAAGCATCAAATTAAAGCTAAAGGAATAGATCCTTCAGAAAAACTACTTAAAATTGCAAAAGAAAAATTGGTATTTTCCGAATTTGTATTGGGAACCGGAAATGACTTGCCTTACGATGTAGATAGCTTCCACTGTGTTTTTGCAGAATGTACACTGTCTCTTATGAAGGATCTTAATCAAACATTATCAGAAGTTTATAGGGTACTAAAAAACGCAGGCTGGTTTGTTATTACAGATGTTTATGCAAAAAATCCGACCATGGTCAAAGAATTGGAAAACTATTCTTTTAACAGCTGTATCAGAGGTCTACATAATCTTAATGAATTAAAAGAAAAGCTTGAAAATAAGGGATTTCATATTATGATTATAGAGGACTGTGGTGATTTGTTAAAAGAATTGTTGGTTAAAATTATATTTACCTATGGATCAATGGATATTTTTTGGAGTATGGCAACAGAACATGGAGATTGTAATAATGGTGTAAAATTCCAACAAATGTTGAAGTCCTGCAAGCCAGGATATTTTATGCTAATTGCTCAGAAGAGAGAGGTATAGCGTATGATGGATGACTTGGTTTTTAAAATATTCAAGCTAACGGCTACAGGGTTTTGCTGTACACAAATTATGTTGAAACTAGCATTAGATGAAGAAGGAACAGAAAATCCGGATTTGATTCGAGCAGTACATGGATTATGTAAAGGAATCGGTGGATCACAAAAGAGTTGCGGCGTACTAACAGGAGGTATTGCTATTTTGGGTTTATATGCAGCAAAGGGAACTGACAGAGAATATCCGAAAGAAGATTATTCGAAAATGTTGGATGAATTTATTGAATGGTTTGAAACTGAATTTGAAAGTACTGAATGTGCCGATTTGATTGGGATAACGCAGATTGATGACGTAGCCAGTAATCAAAGTTACCCGATAAAATGTGGAGATATATTAGTCAAAAGTTACCAGATGATACAACAGATTTTGATTGAACACGACTATGAATTTGGAAGTAGGGAATAGAATATGGATTTCAAAACAATATACAGCACGATTAGTTTATGCCCCATATGCATGAAAAAATTAGATGCTGACATCATCGTAGAAGATAATCAGGCTTTTATGATTAAGAGCTGCTCTGAACACGGAGACTTTAAGACAGTTATATGGAAGGGTAGTATTCCAATAGAAAGCTGGATTAGAAAAAAAGAGCGAGCTTACATACAAAATCCTACGACTAAAATTGAAAAAGGCTGTCCCTTTGATTGTGGGCTCTGCGAAGCGCACCGTCAGCATACTTGTACTGCATTAATAGAAGTAACAGGGAATTGCAATCTATCATGTCATTACTGTTTTGCTAATTCCCATGGGACAAAACATCAGAATCCGACTTTAGATCAGATTAAATTTCAATATGAAAGTATTTTAAGGGCTTCTGGAAAATGCAATATCCAACTTTCAGGAGGAGAACCAACGCTCCGTGATGATTTGCCAGAAATTGTCAAGATGGGTACAGAGTTAGGGTTTGACTTTATACAAATCAATACAAATGGAATTCGTCTAGCCAATGACGAAGTTTATGTTAATGACCTTAAAAATTCGGGGTTATCCTCTGTTTTTTTACAGTTTGATGGGACAAAGGATGACATTTATGAAGCCCTTAGAGGAAGAGCCCTTTATGACCTTAAGCTTCAAGCTATAAGAAACTGTCAAAAAGCGAATATAGGTGTTGTGTTAGTACCTACTTTGGTTCCGGGGGTTAATTTGGACAATATAGGAGAAATTATTAAATTGGGTATTCGTTATGCGCCAGTGGTTAAAGGTGTACATTTTCAGCCTGTGAGTTATTTCGGAAGAGTACCAGAGGTTCCAAAAGATACCGACCGAATTACCTTGCCTCAAGTGATGGACGAGATTCATAAGCAGACGGGAGGAATAATTGGGATAGAGACCATGAAGCCACCTGGCTGTGAAAATGCACTTTGTTCCTTTCATGGGAATTATGTAATTAACGAAAATGGATTAATGAATATTACGAAAAGATCTAGCTGTTGCGATGACATTGAAAAGGCAGAAGAAGGGGCTATAAAAGCAAAAGCATTTGTTGCAAGAAATTGGGCCTATCAAAAGCCTAAATGTTGTGATGGAGGTCATTCAGACTGGGATAAGATACTCAACACCCTTCAAAATAATTCTTTCAGTATATCGGCTATGGCATTTCAGGATGTTTGGAATGTGAATTTGGAAAGAATTAAGGATTGTTGCATCCATGTTTCAACCCTTGACGGAAAACTGATTCCTTTTTGTATGTATAATATAACCAATGCAGAGGGGAACTCAATTTATAGAACCAATAACGTGAATTAAGCATACTGCTGTACGAGAAATGAGGGATATCATTGAAATTAACACCACTTGAGAATTGGATTATCGATAAAACTGGTATTGATAGGAAGGATAGATTAGCTCTGGAAGCCTATCAATTAAATCAATTGAAAGAAGCTCTATATTATTCAAAAAAAAATAGCCGTTTTTATCAAGAACATTTAAAAGAGGTAGATATTGAATCAATTCACACAATAAAAGATTTTGAATCCATCCCATTTACCTTTTCAGAGGATATCAAAAAACAATCCCTTGATTTTTTATGTGTACCCCAAAGAGAGATTAAGCGGATTGTGACTTTAAACACTTCAGGCACTAGTGGAGATGAAAAAAGAATTTATTTTACCCATAAAGATCTTGAACTTACGGTTGATTTTTTCCAAATAGGTATGAGCTGCTTAACAGATGAAACAGATCGTGTTCTTGTGCTACTTCCGGGAGAAGCCTATGGGAGTATAGGCGATTTACTGAAAAAGGCACTAACCCTTTCCAATATACCATGTTTTGTAAAAGGTGTACTGACTGATGTTGAAGAGACAGCAAAATACATCGAAGAAAATCAAATAACTTGCATTGTGGGAATACCCCTTCAGATTCTCTATTTAAGCAGAATGAAAAGTGAGATATTTAGAAAAAGAATCAGAAAAGTACTGTTAAGTACAGATTATGTACCTGAGGTTCTGGTTTCAGAACTGGCACAATTAGCCCAATGCAAGGTGTTCAACCATTATGGAATGACGGAAATGGGGTATGGCGGTGGTGTTGAATGTGAAGCCTTGAAGGGATATCATATGAGAGAGGGCGATTTGTTTTTTGAAATCATTGATCCTGATTCTGGAAAGGTTGTTGAAGATGGACAATATGGGGAGGTTGTATTTACAACTTTCAAAAGACAAGCAATGCCACTTATTCGATATAGGACCGGAGATATGGCTGCATTTTCAAATAAAAAGTGTGAATGTGGTGCTTTTTTAAAGACAATGCATAAAGTAACTGGTAGAATAAATAATAAGGTAACGCTAAAAAATGGTGGTGCAATTCACTTAAGAGAATTAGATGAATTAATTCTAAAATATTATGATATTATAGATTATAAAGCTATTTTAAAGGCAGGTGATCACTTAGTTCTATTGCTTAGGACTAGTGTTTTGATAGTGAAGAATAGCATAGAAAAAGAATTAATAAAAAGTATTCTAGAAAAGATACAGAAACCAATCAATATTAGTATAATATGGATGTTAGATGATGGTTTACCTAAGATCAGTAATAGTATGATGAAAAGAAAAATCGTTGACTTTAGAAAAGGAGATTTATGATGAATGAGATTTACGAACAAATTATTGAATTATTTGATAGCAATCAGCCTAGCGTAATGATAACTATATTAGACAAATCAGGTTCTGCACCAAGAGAAGAAGGTACAAAAATGTTGGTAAAGAAAGATTTTTCTATTGTTGGAACGATCGGTGGTGGCATATTAGAAGCAGTGTCTATAAAACTATCTTCTAAAGTCTTTGAAAATAAAGAATACATCATTGAAGATTTTTCTTTGACTAATAATGATGCTAAATCAGTGGGAATGGTTTGTGGAGGTAAAGTAAAGGTTCTATTAGAATATATTGATCCGGATGATTACCAAATGGTAAATGCTTATAAAAAAATGAACGAGTGTAGTCAAAAGCAAGTTGATTTTGTTTTGATTACAAGATTGAAGGAAAATAATGGATATTTATCGGGTCGGGATAAATGGATCTGTACAGAAACAGGCTTTTTTGGTGTTGAAGATGAAGAAGTATTAGATATCGCCAAAAGCGTAAGAGAAGATTTTCATCAACTTAAGATTCATATAAAGAATGAGAAGGAAAGGGTTCTTATTGAACCTCATTTCAATTATGAAAGTGTTTGTATCGTTGGTGCTGGTCACGTTGCTCAGAAGATTGCAGAGCTAACAACAAATTTGGGCTTTTATACGATTGTTTTGGATGACCGTGAGGAGTTTGCTAATAGGGAAAGATTTCAAAAAGTCGATGAAGTGAAAGTGATTGAGTCATTTCATAAATTATCAGAGTATGTTACAATAACTGCAAATAGTTATATCATTATAGTCACTCGAGGACATTCTAATGATAAAGAGGTTTTGGCACAAATGCTTAAGACGGACGCAAAATATATAGGTATGATTGGAAGTCGCAGTAAGAGGGATATTACCTATAAAATTTTAAAGGAAGAAGGCTTTACTTCTGAAGATCTAAGTAGAGTATTTTGCCCGATTGGCGTAAATATTTATGCCCAAACACCTGAAGAAATTGCAATTAGCATTGCTGCTGAGGTTATTAAAGTTCGAAGAGGCCCAAAAGATGAAGAATAATCGAATTGCTGCAATGATAATATGTGCAGGCTATTCATCTAGAATGGATGATTTTAAACCTTTTCTAAAGTTTAAAGAAAAGACAGCTATTAAAAGGGTAATTGATACATATATGAATTCAGGTATTGATGATATATACGTGGTTGTTGGGTATAAAGGAATAGAGGTCATTGAAGCATTAAGTGATGAAAAAGTAATCGTTGTAATGAATGAGGCGTATGATAAGGGGATGTTTTCCTCAATTACAAAAGGTATTGAAGCATTAGATGAGGATATTACAGCTTTTTTTATGCACCCGGTGGATATACCACTTGTAAAAGAAAATACAATAAGGCTGCTAATAAATGAATACATAAATAGTAATAAAGGGATTATAATACCTACTTTTCTTTTGGATAAAGGACACCCTCCACTTATTGATTGTCGATACAAGAAAATTATTTTAAATAGTAGTGGCTATGGTGGACTTAAACGTATTTTAAATGTTTATCTAGAGGATTCCCTACTGGTTCCTGTATTTGATGAAGCAACATTAATGGATATGGATACCAAAGCTGATTATGAAAAATTACTTAAATATCAAGCTATCGGGACGTTAAGCCGCTTGGAATGTCATGCTATATTAACGTATTATCAAGTTCCTGACCATATCATTAAGCACTGCAAAACAGTAGAAAGATTAGCTCGTGATATTTATGAACATGTTCATAAAGCAGGATTTGAATTCAATAAGGAAGAACTTTTAGCGGCAGCTCTTTTGCATGACCTTGTAAGACAGCAAAAAAATCATGCGATAGTAGGAGCAAGGATATTAAGTGAGATGGGTTATAGAAACATAGGTGCAATGATTGGGACACATATGGATATTGAAGTCCTTGATGATGATCATTTATCTGCAAGTGAAATTCTTTATTTGGCAGATAAACTTGTAAACGAAGACCAAATTGAGCCACTAAATCATAGATTGAACCAATGCTTGATGAAAAAAGGAAATAACAATGAGGCAATCGAAAGAATTAATCAAAGATTTAGCTCAGCAAAAACAATTCTCAAGAAAATCGAAAGACTGACAGGAGAACCCCTAATATATGGATAGAAAGATATATCTTGTTCGACATGGAAAGATTGATTGTGGCAAAGAAAAACGATATATAGGCATAACGGATTTGCCTCTTAGTCAAGATGGCATCGAACAAGCCAAAGACTTAAAAGCTTTTTTTTCAAATATTACTATAGAAAAAGCATTTATAAGTCCTTTGAGAAGATGTGTTGAGACAGCAGAAATCATTTTAGAACAAGTAGCTGTTGATCAAATTCAGATTGAAGCATTTAAAGAAATAAATATGGGCACATGGGAAAACCAACCGATTGCATCGATTAAGGATAAACATCCAAAGCTGTACGAAGCTAGAGGCCAAAATATGTCTGCTTTCATACCACCTGGAGGAGAAAGTTTTATTCAATTGCAGAATAGAGTCATGGCAAATGTTAATGATATTCTTTGTAGTACATCAGGCAATATACTGTTAGTAGCCCATGCAGGTGTAAATAGGGTAATCATTAGCCATTTTTTAGATATTTCGCTGAATGATCTATTCCAAATCAAACAGCCCTATGGCTGTATTAGTGAACTTTACCAAAGGGGTATAAATAAACAATGGCAATATCGTCTAATAGGAAATAAGGAGTGAGAATCATGATAAAAGATGAGTTTAAATTAGTGATTGAACAATCTCACGAGAGATGCAAAAACTTAAACATCAGTAAGGAACAAATTATAAGCAGCAAAATTAATGAAGAAACCGAGCTACAAGAAAAGTTTTCAAAAAATAGAAATATGATTTTAACTGCTGCACCCTATATGGAACAATTAATTAATTTTGTTAAAGGTTGCAATTTTTTCGCATTACTAACAGATGGAGAAGGATGTATTTTAAACGCTATTGGAGATGAAGAAATACTAGCAGAAGCTTTTGCTATAAAAATGGTTCCTGGTGCATATATGAATGAAGAAAGTATAGGAACGAATGCTATGGGCGTGGTTATCAAAACGGGGAAACCAGTTCAATTATCTGGGGAAGATCATTATGTCAATGCGTATCATAAGTGGACATGTTCAGGTGCACCCATTAAAGATTCTCATGGAAATTTAATTGGCGTTTTAGATCTTACTGGTTACACTGGGCAGGTGCATCCACATACACTAGGTATGGTAATTGCTGCATCAAATGCCATCGAAGAAATGCTAAAAGTAAAAACACTACACAAATTACAAAATATCAACAATAAGCATATCAAAACGATATTTAATTCCATGCCAGTTGCTATTGTAACCTCTGATGTTGAAGGAAACATTAAGATTCATAATAACAAAGCAGCCCAGCTTCTAGGTAACAAGGATAACCATTTAAAAGCGAAGAGCATGAATGGGGTAATTGGAGAATGGGATAAAATTAATAAAAGAATTTGCAATGGAGAAAATTTCAGTCAGGATATCAATATTATTGCGTTAAGAAATAGCTTTCCCTGTCATTTGACTGCAAATCCCATTTATAATCCGGTAGATGACAGTATTGAGATTGTTTATGTATTTGAAGAATTGAAAAAGGTCCAGAAGCAAGCCTACTATACTTTTGACAAGATTATTGGACAAGATGAAAATTTTATAAAGATTGTAGAATACGCAAAAAAGATTGCAAACAGTAAATCTACAATTTTAATTCTAGGTGAAAGTGGTACTGGGAAAGAAGTATTTGCTCAGTCAATACATAATTATAGTAATAGGATGGATGGGCCTTTTCTAGCTTTAAATTGTGGTGCCATACCAAAACAATTGATGGAACTAGAGCTTTTTGGCTATGAAGAAGGCGCTTATGTAGGCGCAAAAAAGGGAGGTAATCAAGGCAAGTTTGAATTAGCAGATGGAGGAACCATTCTCCTTGATGAAATTGGTGAATTACCTCTTGATATGCAAATCAAACTTCAAAGAGTACTTCAAGAAGGGATTATTACAAAAATAGGAAGCCAACGTTCTATCCCGGTTAATGTTAGGGTCATAGCCACAACGAATAAAGACCTAAAAAAAGAGGTGGAACTTGGAAGGTTTAGAAAGGATTTATTCTACCGATTAAATGTATTGCCCCTATATTTGCCTCCTTTGAGACAAAGAAAAGGAGATATTATGCTACTGATTAAGTATTTTATGAAGAGCATTGGGGAGAACCTAAATAAAAAAGAGATTAAAATAACGGATGAATATATAAAAATGATGCAAAATTACAATTGGCCAGGAAATATTCGTGAACTTGAGAATGTGGTAGAATTAATTATTAATACAGAAGCCATACCTACAGGATATTTTAGTCAGTCAATTAATGAAGATGGAAATAACGATGAAAATGTATGTTTGAATATTGCCAATGTTGAAAAAGAACATTTAATCAGAGTTCTTGAAAAGAATAACGGTAATGTATCTCGATCCGCAAACGATTTGGGAATTAGAAGAAATACGCTTTATAATAAAATAAAAAAATATCAAATACAGATATAATTAGGGCAACATGCGTGATCAGTTATATTAATTCTTTTAAGAAGGCACCAAGATGGAGCCTTTTTTTTAATGTATAAACATAAGGAAAGTAGAATTTTGTAAGAAAATCTTAAGTAAAAAGGAGTTTTTTATTAAGAAAAAACGCATATATTGCACTGCCGATCTCGGTATAATGGTTTTAGCACACGAATTATTGCTTTTTTTGTTATGTTAAAACATCATGTAAGCCTACTAAAGTAATTAAAAGGTAGTTGTAGACTGTAACAGGATAAAAAGTAAGAAACTGCTATAGGACAATAGTTACGCTATTGGATATAAACTACCCGACAATATAGAAGTTTAATAAGGAGAATAAAAAATGAATAAGAAAAAAATTGCAATTATATTTGGAGGATACTCTACTGAATATGCTGTATCTTTGCAGTCAGCTTACGCAGTACTATCAAAGTTAGATATAGAAAAATACGATGTAATCCCTATAGGCATCAGTAAGAGTGGAGATTGGTTTAGATATTATGGTGCTTATGAGAACATTCAAAGTGACACTTGGCTTGAAGATACCATAAACCTAAACCCAGTGGTCATTTCTCAAAACCGTAGTATTGGAGGATTTATAGAGGTTACACCGAATGGAAACAGGGTTACCAAATTGAATGTTGTTTTTCCAATATTACACGGCAAAAATGGTGAGGACGGTACGGTGCAAGGATTAATAGAATTGGCAGGAATCCCTCTTGTAGGGTGCAATACATTAAGTTTTGCCCTTTGTATGGATAAAGACAAGGCTCATTTGCTTGTACAAGCCGTAGGGATTACAGCACCACGAGCAGTTGTTGTTAAGAAGTTTGAAAATGAAAGTGCCCTTCTTTCGTTAACAGAGGAATTGAAGTATCCCTTGTTTGTAAAACCTGTTCGTGCAGGCTCATCTTTTGGTATTAGCAAAATCTTTAAGGAGGAAGAATTGATATCTGCAGTATTACTTGCTTTTGAACACGACAATGAGGTTATTATTGAAGAAAATATTGACGGTTTTGAGGTTGGATGCGCTATTTTGGGAAACAGCGATTTACTCGTGGGCAAAGTAGATGAGATAGAAATTACAGACGGCTTCTTTGATTACACGGAGAAATATACTTTAAAGAATTCAAAAATCCATATGCCCGCAAGAATAGATGAACTTACTGAAAAGAAGGTGCAGGAAACTGCTTGTGTTATTTATAAGACACTTGGATGCTCAGGCTTTGCAAGAGTTGATATGTTCTTAACACCAAATAATGAAATTGTGTTTAACGAGGTAAATACAATCCCCGGATTTACTTCTCATAGCCGTTATCCAAATATGATGAGAAGCATTGGTCTGTCATTTAACGAAATTCTGGACAGGCTGATTGGACTATGTGAAGTATGAGCACAACTTTAACATTATTTAAAAATGAAATTTATAGGGGTAATTTAATTCTCGTTAATGCAAAATTTCCACTTGTAACGCACAGTAATGTAGAACTTATTCCAACCAATGAAAAGTACTCCGATATTCTTTTAGAACGGAGTGCCGCAACGATCCTTTCGCATATTATGCGTGATGTTAATTGTATCGACGAAATAGTACCAGTAAGTGGATATCGTTCAAAAGAGAAACAGGAACAAATATATTTAGAATCTCTGCAAGAAAGCGGTCAAGAATTTACAGAAAAATATGTTGCACTTCCCAACCATAGTGAACATCAAACAGGGTTGGCTATCGATTTGGGATTAAAAAAAGATGTTATTGATTTCATTCGTCCTGATTTTCCTTATAAGGGCATTTGTGATGAGTTTCGTAAAACAGCGCCTCAATATGGTTTTATTGAACGCTATCCAAGTGGAAAAGAAACGATTACAGGAATTGCTCACGAGCCATGGCATTTTCGTTTTGTTGGCTTTCCCCATTCAAAGATTATAGTGGAGCAGGAGCTTTCTCTTGAAGAATACATTCAAGATATTAAAAAGTACACGTATGACGGTAAGCATTTGGAAGTAATTAGAGGAGAACACAAAATAGAAATTTTCTATGCGCCTATTCTTTCTTTCGATAAAATAACGCTATGTATGCCGGAGTACTGTAGTTATCAGGTTTCGGGTAATAATGCTGATGGCTTTATCATAACGCTATGGAGGTAGACTGAATGAATAAAAAAGTAGTATTTACAGGAATAGACTATTTTAGGATTATTGCTGCATTTTTGATTATAGCGATTCATACATCACCATTGACAACTTACAGCGGTACTGCCGATTTTATTCTCACACGCATCATTGGTCGTACTGCTGTTCCATTTTTCTTTATGACATCCGGATTTTTCTTAATTTCGGAATACAATTATAATTCTGACAAATTAAAGACCTTCATCAAAAGAACTACGATTATATACTGTATAGCCATTGTGCTCTATATACCAATAAATATTTATAACGGATATTTTACTATGGATCATCTGCTTCTAAATATTATTAAGGATATTGTGTTTGATGGAACACTGTATCATTTGTGGTATCTGCCTGCGGCTATTATGGGTGTAGCTATTGCGTCACTTCTAGTAAAGAAAATTGGTTTAAAATGGGCATTTGCAGCTACAGCCTTTTTGTATGTAATAGGATTGCTGGGGGACAGCTATTTTGGATTTATCGAACAAGTTCCATTTTTGAAAAACGTATATAGCAACCTTTTTGAACTTTCAGATTATACTCGAAATGGCGTATTCTTTGCGCCCATATTTTTCGTGCTTGGTGGGTTGATCGCAAGCAAGAAGTTTTGTACTTCATTAAGAAAGAATTTGATTGGATTAACCGTTGCGTTTTTTCTTATGCTTGGAGAGGGCATGCTTTTATCTAACATCAATGTTCAGCGCCACGACAGTATGTATATTATGCTTATTCCATGCATGTTCTTTTTGTTTACATCACTGACTTTTTGGAAAGGACTTAGAACTTCAGCTTCGTTATTGCGGACATCGACGCTAATTATTTATGTTATTCATCCGATGATGATCATTGCCGTTCGTATGACTGCCAAGGTATTAGGATTGCAAACCTTACTGATTGATAATAGTATTTTTCATTATCTTGCAGTTAGTGCTTCGTCTGTTGCTGTTTCATTTATTATCTTAGTTTTGAGAAAGCATATAAAAAAAAAGTCAAAACAGGTTTGTTTGTCTGGTACGGATAGGTCTTGGATTGAAGTAGATTTAGATAATCTAAGGCATAATGCAAGTATATTGCAAAAAGCTATGCCTATTGGTTGCGAACTGATGGCAGTTGTAAAAGCTAATAGCTACGGCCACGGTGCTACTTCAGTACCAAAATTCTTAAATCGTATAGGCGTAAATGCATTTGCAGTTGCAACCATTGATGAGGGCATTGAATTAAGAAAAGGTGATCTTCAAGGTGAGATTTTAATTATGGGCTATACAGATCCGGTACGAGCAAAAGAAATTCAAAAGTATGACCTTACACAAACGTTAATCGATTACAATTATGCGGTTATTTTGAATAAACAGGGTTACAGCATTAAAGTGCATATTAAAATAGATACAGGAATGCATCGACTT
The DNA here is from genome assembly GCA_002841375.1 of Firmicutes bacterium HGW-Firmicutes-7. Taxonomy (GTDB): domain Bacteria; phylum Bacillota; class Clostridia; order Lachnospirales; family Vallitaleaceae; genus HGW-1. The sequence goes on from PGZO01000036.1 coordinate 27,598, forward strand.
GGATTTAATAAAAATGATGTAGCAAAGGTTGTAGAAGTTTTCCAAGCGAGAAATTTAAAGATATGCGGCATATATACCCATCTATGTGTTTCAGATAGCCTTGCTGATGAGGATATTAATTTTACGTGCAAACAAATTGCAGCGTTTTATGAATTGCTTGAAGCTATTTCAGGTAAAAACATAAAACTTCCTAAAATACATATTCAAAGTAGTTACGGTCTTTTGAATTATCCAGAACTTGAATGTGATTATGTAAGAGTGGGAATCTCATTATACGGCGTTTTAAGCTCACCGGAAGATAAAACAAAATTGCAGTTAGATTTACGACCTGTTCTGTCGCTGAAATCACAAGTGGTCCTTATAAGAAAGGTTATCAAAGGAGAAAGTGTAGGATACGGCAGAAAATTTATTGCTGAGAAAGATAGTCAGATAGCCATATTGCCGATAGGTTATGCGGATGGATTACCTAGAAACTTATCCAATAATACCGGTAGCGTCCTTATACATGGCTACCGCGTGCCGATTATAGGACGAATTTGTATGGATCAGCTAGCTATAGACATAACAGATATTCCTGAGGTCCACATAGGCGATACAGTAACGTTGATTGGAAAAGACGGACAAGCTGAAATATATGCCGCAGAAGTTGCTGGAAATACACATAGCATCACGAATGAAATATTCTCTAGAATGGGAGGTAGATTAAAGTTTGTTACTGGCTTTACACAAACCCATTTATGATAAATTTCTTACAAGATTCATGGAAAAGTGGTTAATATATTTTATATAGTGTAGAATTTATATATAGATATTAGTTGAAGGAGCTTTGCTGTGAATAAAGATAAAAATATTTTTGATAAAGAAAAAGCGGATTTGGTGGATACAAATAAATATGATTTTGCTGGGCTTGTAGTTAATAACCATACACATGAATGTTTTCTATATGACCAACAGATTCATCTAACACCAATAGAATTTTCAATTCTTTGGTATTTGTGCGAAAACAAAGGAAAGGTTATTTCGTCTGAAGAACTGTTTAAAGCAGTGTGGGGTGAAAAAACTTTAAATAATAATAACACAGTTATGGCTCACATTGGACGGTTACGTGAGAAAATGAAAGAGTCTGCAAAAAACCCCCAATTCATTAAAACAGTATGGGGGGTTGGTTATCAAATTGAGTAGATAAAAAAAACAAGAGAATTGCATATACCAATTATGCTTTTATAGCCCAACGCAATTTAGCAGAACGAGCACGGCCATTGGTATTGAGACTGTAAAATAAACTGTGTAAAAAACTCCTTTCTGGTGATAATTACTATTAACCAGAAAGGAGTTTTTATATTTACTTATCTGTCCTCACACCGTTTTCGTCCACCTCATATCCGTCGATTTTGGTGCTGAGCGCAAGAGTTCCATCGGCGTTGAAATAGTACCATTTGCCGTCAATTTCCAGCCACTTTCCGGCTACCATAAGGCCGTCCTTGGTGAAGTGATAGCGTTTATTGTTATTGTTCGCGCCGATGTCCCACCAGCCGGTGATCCGGGTATTGCCAGAGACGAAGTACCAGTTGCCGGAAGTGTCGTTTACCCAGCCGGTTTGCAAAGCGCCTGTATTATAGAAGAAGTGCTTTACACCATCAATGATCTGTTCGCCGGTAACAGGTTTACCATCTTTGTAGTAGAGGTACTGACCGTCATCGTTCAGCGCCCAGCCCTGCGCTGTGGAGGGGTTAATGGTCAGATTGATGTACCGGTGCAACATGACTGAGACCTCCGCTCGGGTAACGCAGGACTTCGGAATAAACCGATTGCCGTTACCGCCCATCATGATGCCCGCCAGCTGCATGGCCTTAACAGCGGCTTGGTAACTGCTGGCAATGTTGCTGTTGTCCACAAAAATGGTTGTTTCACCGATGATGGGTAGGGTATAGCCGGTGGCCTTTGCATAGTTTGTGATAATGACAGCAATTTCCTCGCGAGTGATTGCTCTGTCGGGAGCAAACTGGCTGTTGCCGATGCCTTGAATGATGCCCTTTTTATATGCCCACTCAATGTAGGGCGCATAGTATTTGTCCGACGTTACATCGGTGAAGCTGCTGATCTTATTGGCGCTCACATCAGCTCCCGCCAGCCTGCAGAGGGAAGTGACCAACATCCCGCGGCTCATAGCCGTGTCTGGAGAGAAAGTCGTAGCGGAGGTTCCGCCAAGCAGTCTCCGGCCGACCACATAGTCGACGGATTTCTTGCTCCAATGCTTCTCGATATCGACAAACTTCGCTGATGGATCTGTGTAGCCGATGCCATACAGTGAGAAGTGATTCGTCGTGAAAAGCAGGCTGCTGCTGTTCGTGTCGAAGGCGGAATCGGGGATTCGGCTTATATTCCCGTTCTCGTCCACATAAACGCCGTACAGATAGCCCACGGCCTCGTTCTGGATCGGTGTATATGGAATTGCAAAGGTAACTGTGCCGTTGTTGAGGCTTGTGATATTCACGGTCTTGCCATTTTTGGCATAGCTGATGGTTACGTTATATACCGGCCTGTTTCCGATGATAGCCTGAGTTTCTATGGAAAACCCTGTCGCGGGGATAAAGCTAATAGTGATGTTGCCGCTGCTTTGCTTCTGGATTTCCTGCAAAGCTTTGAGATCAAGTACAATCGAAACTGGCGCGCCGTTTAGCTCAAAGCTGGAAATACCGGCGTTCATCAGGTTTTGAAGGGAATCCTGCGTCAGCGTTGTCGTCAGAGAGATCGCTCCCTTGGGCATAATGACCTTCATCTCAACAGCAATGCCGTTTGCAGTTTTGCCCCGTGCTTTAGCGTCGGTATTTGCTTTGGCGATGGTGTCAGTAACCGCCTTATCTGGAATAGTCGCATTGGCTGTGCCGTTTGCTCCGGCTGTAGCTGTTACGATTGTCGTAGCCGTGACAGACTGATTAGGCTTCTTTACTGGTGCGATTGTGGCAGACGAGAACAGGCTGCTTCCAGAATCGCCGCCTGAATCATCAGGAGAGGGATTTCTGTCATCTGAGGTCGAGTCACCTGTGCTGCCGGAAGATTGACCGGTAATTGTCACCTGCATTTCTCCATATAAGCCGGAACCGTCCTGTGCAGTAGCCCGCACAGATGCGATGCCATTGTCTACGGCAGTCAAAAGGCCATCGGGGCTGATTGTCGCATATGCGTTACCGCTCTGGATGTTCCATGTAACATCCACGTCCACAGCATCCGCCGTTTTGACATTGGCCGTAAGCTGCAGCGTGCCGCCCTTTTTAGTGATGGACGCACCGATTATGACGCCGGTGGCAGGAGGAGTGGGTGCTTCGCTCATCCTTGTAATCGTGAGAGTATAGATCTTTATACTGCCATCTTCAGCGGTCACCTGGATGTAAGTGGTATTAGCACCCTCAACAAGCGTCATTGTTTTGTCTACGATTTCATCTGTACAGCCCGCATCGCGAAACAGCATCCAGTTTGCCTCTGCGCTCAGAGAAAGACTGATCATTTGGACGGTGACGCTATTTTCCACACTTGCCAGGATACTTGTGCCATCAATGGTGGCTGCACCGGGACTGGTTACGCCGGTTACGTCCTTTTCAGAGCTCTCTGTAGAGGGAGCAGCGCTTACTACCAGATCGAAGCTATTGGAAATGATGCCGTCAATCGTCAGTGTCAATGGGTGCGTTCCGTCTAGCGTTTCTGCTGTTGTGCTGATCGTAACAGTGGTGCTGTCGCCGGAGGTCTGCGCCGTTTCCAACGCAATACCCGTTATGCTGTTTGTGTTGTTCAGTGTAATCATCTGGCCGCTTTCTATATTAACCGTTGATACTGCAAAGGTGACGTTTTCGGCTGTGCCGCTTGTCAGTGTTCCGCTCTGTGAGCCCACGGAAATGCTCTTAACCAGAGGGGTGGAGGTGCTAAAGCTGTGGCTGCTGTCGTCCTCCATTTCGTTGTCCGCCGTGTCTTTGAAGCCAGATAGCGTAATGGTATATGTCGCGCTGTAGGAAAGACTGGAATACGGGACGGTATAAACTGTGTTGCTGTACGACCACATGCCACTCGTTAGAGTTGTGGAACTTTCACTGGCTGTTGATAGAAGAACGGTTCCTGCCGACACATCCATCATTTCGCTGAACGTAACCGCGATATTCCCACTCACAGGAATGTCCATCGAGCCGTTGTCGGGCAACACAGAGGCTGCTGTGGGTTTTTGCGTATCCGGAGGCATTTCATAGAGAGTGCCGGACGCATTGGCAGTGATCTCGCCGGAATAACCGTTAACAGCCGTTTTCGCCAATGTGACAGTAGCATCTAGTGGTAGCCAGAGATAGAGACTTCCAGACGTATTGGAGATCATATCGTTCGTGCCGTATGTATAAGCCGTGCCCGTGAACAGGGCTTTGACCGCTGTAGCCGTGGAAACGTTATCGAGCGCCACGATTGTGCGATAAACCCTGTTACCTCCGTTACTACCACCGTTGGTGGGGATGGGCTGCATGCTGTGTAGGGGTGTCCATTAAGTCCAAATGCGCTAGTACCAGAGCCCCTTGCACCGCCGCCAATTTTGCCTGAAACGGTAACTGTACCGCTGTTAATCGTTACTGTTCCACCATCGCCTCCATCGCCACCGCCGTACATGAGGTTGCCATTTCCGCCGTTTCCACCACCGAAATACTCTGAAATAGTGACCGTTCCGCCGTTGATTGTTACCGTGCCACCTCTACCGCCAGGATATCCAGCCATATGGAATCCTGCGCCATTGCCGCCACTGCCGCCGCCGATTCGGTTTGCGATAACTATGCCACCGTTAATCGTCACTACGCCTCCAGAACTGCCCTCGTTACCGTCACTGCCTCCGTTGCCACCAATGCCTGCGCCGCGGTCTGCACCCGTCGCTAATAACTTGCCGGTACCCTGAGTTTGACCGTAGATAGTAAGACTATTGCTACCAATAACCTTAATTCCAGCGTTATGGATGGTCGCATTAGCCGTCAGCGTGCAGCCATCCATAAGGATCAGCTTGACATTTCCGCTGACGCTTAGGTTTGTAGTGCTCACATCGCTATCCACCACATACCAGCCACTGCTCAGCGTCTTAGTTTCACTATCAATTTCTCTGGCCTCCACGGTTTGCGTATTCCTATTTTCGTCCATGTAAGAGTATTCTGTTAACGTTGGTGGAAAGACTACGGTAAAACTGTTACTACTATCATCTTCCATCACATTTTCCGCCACATCTCTGAAGCCGGATAGGATTATTGTATACTCCTTTCCAAGGGAAAGTCCAGAATATGAAACAGTATAAACGGTACCGCTATACGACCAAACACCGCCCGTTAGAGTTTTCGCACTTTCGTCTGGTGTTGATAAAGAAACAGTTTTTACCGATGTATCCATCATTTCGCTGAACGTAATGGAAATATTCCCACTGATAGGGAGATCCGTCGTTCCGTCAGTGGGTGTCACAGATAGTACTGTCGGCTTTTCTGTATCTGCTGATATTTCATATAGTGTACCTAACGCACTAGCTACAACCGTACCGGAATAGCCGTTATCCTTCGTCCTAGCCAGCGTGACTGATGTGCCACTTGGCAGCCAGAGGTAGAGGCTTCCGGATGCGTCGGTGCACATGTCTTTTGTGCCGTATGTATAAGCTGTACCCGTAAACAGAGCCGTTACCGCCGTGGTTCCAGAAACGCCATCCAGCGCCACCGTCGTAAGAGAAATTGTGTGGCCGCCGTTTGAACTGCCGTTGGTGGGGGTGGGCTGCATGTCCGATGTCATCACCGATCCGCCGGTGATAACACAGGAACCAGGCCCGCCAAAGTCGATGTCAAAGCTGCTGTTGCCGCCGCCGATTTTGTCCAACACGACAACTGTGCCACCAGAGATTGTAACTGCACTGCCATTGCCTCCATCTCTTGCGCCTGGAGAGCCTATGTAGTCTGTATCCCCCGCATCACCGCCGCCGATGCGGTTCGATACGGTGACCGTACCGCCGGTAATCGTTACAGTGCCTCCGTCACCTCCGGTGCCGGCAATGCCTTCAAAGTATAGGCTATCGCCACCGTTTCCGCCACCAATATGGGTTGCGCTGACTGTGCCGCCTGTGATTGTTACCGTGCCGACGTTGCCGCCATTACCGCCGTGTTTATAATTGCTGGTACCACCGTTGCCACCGCCGATGTTGCCCGACACAATCAGTGTACCACCAGTTATGGTGACCATGCCGCCATTGCCACCTGGACCACCGCCAGCGTATTCTCCGGTGCCGTTGCCGCCGTCTCCGCCGCCGATGCGGTTTGCAGTGATAGTGCCGCCGACAATCGTGATTGAGCCGCCGGAGCCGCCCATTTCAGCAGAATAGCCGTCTATGCCGTCTATGCCGCCATTGCCCCCGATGCCAGCGCCGCGGCTGTTGCCCGTGGCTTTTAGTTTACCGGTGCCCTGTGTTTGTCCGTAGATGGTTAGGCTGTCAGAAAGGTCAACACGAACGCCAGCTTGATTGGTGGTTGCGCTAGCTGTGAGCGTACAACCATCCACGAGGATCAGCTTGACATTGCCGCTGACGGTGAGGTTTGTTGTGCTCACGTCGCTATCCACCACATACCAGCCGCTGCTCAGTGTCGTGGTTGTGCTGTCAATTACCGTGGCCTCCAGGGTCTTTGTATCGCCGTTTTCATCTACATAAGAATATTCCGCTGTCGCAGCTTCCGCCGAAATCGGCGTCATTCCTAGAATCATAACAACGGACATCGCCATCGCAATAAATTTTTGGAAAAGTTTGTGGTTGTTCATATTGGTTCCCTCCAATTCTCAAATTGCTCATTTGAGCTCGTTTCATTAATGGCATTACGTCACCGCAATGATAACGTGAATCCATCTATGCTAAGCGGTCTTACTGCTTGCATTTTAAGCTAGTTATTATTATAATTAAAAATATAGAAGACATAATCATGACTATAGTCATTATAACTTTTTTTTTTGAAAAAATCAATAAGGGGAGATCATTCATGGATATAAAAAAACCAAACGGCAAAAAAAAGCAGGGTGCTGAGACCCGTAAAAAAATATATGAAAGCGCTAGACAACTTTTCGGCCAATGCGATTTTGACGATGTCAGCGTAGACGCCATTGTAGAAGAAGCGGGCGTATCGAAAGGCACCTTCTATGTGCATTTTGAATCGAAGGACGCATTGATTGCCTCTTTTCTGTCCGATTATGTGAGCAGCGTGGACGCGGACTATAAAGCCCATCTCAATTCGCTTCCGTCTGGGACAACAGCGTCTGATATGCTCCTTTCGTTGATCGAAAAAATAGCCGACGTGCTCACCGGCACAATCGGTTATAACAGGATGAGGATCGTCTATAAAGTACAACTTACGGGAGCTGTCAACATGGATGCGGTCAAGGGCTATAACAGAGAGCTGTACAAAATGTTCGCCGACGTGCTCGGTCAGGGCATCGAACGGAGAGAATTTCATACTACGTTTCCTCTCGATACGCTGACAAAGCATTTTGTGATGGCCATACGGGGACTCAGCTATGAATGGAGTATTCGTTACCCAGACTTCGATTTGAAGGAGGAGGCAATTACGCATTTTGAAATGCTGCTAGATGGGATTAAGGGAAACACGGCCGGATAAGTCCACATCAGCCTGTTTGGGGTATTTGTGCGAAAACAAAGGAAAGGTTATTCGTCTGAAGAACTGTTTGAACCAATTATGCTTTTATAGCCCAACGCAATTTAGCAGAACGAGCGCGACCATTGGCATTGCATTCTTCTGATGATGGTCGAATAGCATCGGGGGCTATTTCTTTATAGACCCCTTCACGAAGTAAGCGTTTAAAAGATTTTTTAACGAGACGATCTTCTCCTGAATGAAAGGAAAGTATAGCAACCCGCCCACCCGCAGCAAGCGTAGCAGGAAGTTTTTCCAAAAATTCATATAACACTTCAAATTCATTATTAACATCAATTCTGAGTGCTTGAAAGCATCTTTGACAAGATTTTTTAATGGCATCGTTTCTATCATTATCAGGAATAAATTGCAGGGCATCTTTAATAATTTGTTGGAGCTGGGTTGTTGTTGATATATCTATTCCTTTTTTGATTTCAGAAATAATGGCACGAGCGATTACTACTGCATTAGGTTCGTCCGCATTTTCTATTAACATACCTTGTAATTCATCTTGTGAAATAGTTTTTAAACGAGCAGCTGCAGAGCTACCTCTATTAGGATTTAGCCTTAAGTCTAAAGGCCCGTCACTCTTAAATGAAAATCCTCTTTCAGGATTGTCTATTTGCATTGAAGAGACACCCAAATCTGCCAGCACAAAATCAAGTGGTCCTGCTTCCAAAGCAATTTGATCTATATTGGAAAAGTTCATTTGCTTAATCGTTAAAATCTCCGAACCATAACCTAAGCGCTCTAAACGGTCCCTAGTACGGGGTAATTCAATAGAGTCTACATCAATTGCATATAAGTGCCCCTTTGAATTTAAACATTTAAGCATCTCTAAAGTATGACCACCATAACCTAGTGTTGCATCTAATCCAGTTTGTCCAGGGGTAATTTTTAAAAATTCTAATATTTCGTTAACGCAAATTGAACGATGCATACCAGCAGGAGTACTACCCTTTTCAATAACCTTTGCCACAGCATCAGCATATTTTTCTGGTTGCAGTTCTTTATATTTTTCTTTAAAAGCTTTAGGATGAGTGCCATTATATCGTATACGTCGCGGACGTTTTTGCTCTTGATTATCCATTGCATAACCATATTAACTTTAGGTCTATGCCTTCAAAATTATTTGAAATTGATATTTCATAATACGTTAAGTCCATTCTTTTTCCACCTTTTCTAGTGTCTTTTGTAATGTTGTTACAAATAATATGATATCAAATAAAATACATAAAAGCAACGATAGGATACCTATCATAACAATCAAGAGGAACTTATTAATTGTGTTATGTAGAATATTCAAGTAAAGAGGGCGAGTGAATTTATTAGCATTCTCGAATAATTCATTTTCACTTGCCCTATAGTTCTGTTAAAGTCTATAATATATATCATACGATATATGAAAAATGTAAGATTTACAATGAGATTGTAGAAAAAGCTGGAATAAGTATGTTGTTGAGATGTAACCATGATATAATGGATTAGTGCATTTCACTATGTTTTTTGAAATTTAGAAGGGTAGGTAAAACATAAAATGATGTTTTATAGTCTACCTGCTTCATTATGCTATGTCGTTAATAACATATCTAAGGGATCAATTATGAATGAACAGGTTTTGGGTGAATTGACAACGGTAATTATGTTGAATATAATATATCCCATAACGTATGAGCTAGTAAATGTAAAGTGAGGTTGTTGTATGAAATCGAGTTTAATGCAGAAACATGGTGTAGTAGCAGTAAATCTCGCAAGAGAGCTGATTAGTAAAGAAGAAGGAGACAGGTTAGAAACAGTGGCGGTGTATGCCGAAAAATTTGGTTCTGCCAGAGGTACTGTACAATCAGCGCTATCTTTATTAAAAGAAAATAATGCTATCAAGGTACAATCAAAAGGCCATTTGGGCTCTTATTTAACATACATAGACTACAAGAAACTCTGGGAATATACCGATTTTGGCAATTGTCTGGGGGTTATGCCGTTACCATATTCAAAATTATATGAGGGACTGGCTACAGGATTATATCAGATAGCTGAAGAAAGTGTCATCCCTTTTAACTTAGCTTATATGCGAGGCTCTAAAATGCGTGTCTTTGGAGTGCTAGACGAACGATATGATTTTGCTATTATGAGTAAATATTCTGCAAAAGAGTGTATTGCTGAAGGGATGAACATTGAGTGTATAGCAGACTTCGGTGGCCATTCATATGTTAATAAACATGCATTGATTTTATCATCAGGTCGTAAAGGGTTGGAAGATGGAATGAAAATCGCCATTGATAAGACTTCTATGGATATCTCATCTCTTACAAAAAAAGTATGTGCTGAGTATAAAGTAGAATATGTAGAGATGCCATATAATCAAATTATAAAAAATATTCTATCCGGTAATATTGAAGGAGCGGTTTGGAGTATTGATGAGATTTTAGATAAAAACATAGACTTGATGTATTTAGATATAAATAGTTATATTGAAGAAGAAGATGATACGGCTGCTGTTATTGTTGTTAAATCAGATAATGAAGGTATGAAGAATTTTATTAAAAAAGTTATTGATGTAAAAAGTGTTTTAAAAATTCAACAGGAAGTTGTCCAAGGAGTGAAGATTCCAAGATATTAAAAAGGTCTTTACAAATGAAGAAGGTAAGAGTATAATACTCAATATACAGTAATTTGTACATTGATTTTTTTTAAAATAAATATACAAAATAATGTACAATGTTGAATTTGCTTTGGTTTTTGTAAAAGCAAGTTGATTATAGTTGGTTCACAATATTAAAGAACAGGAGGAAAATAATGAGAATTGCTGTTGGAGGATTGGACAAAAGAAGAATTAAAGAAGCAGTGAAACGTTTTGACATTGATCATGTAGAGGTGTATGAAACTACTGATATTGTGGCAGCAAGAGATATTAAAAAAGGTGAAACGGAGTATTACTTTGGTGCCTGTAATAGTGGAGGTGGTGCCGCAATTTCTATACTTATTGGCATGGTAGGATACAATAAGTGTTGTACTGTAGCTAGAAATGGTCAAAAGGCTAATGAAGAGGAAATTGTGAAATATCTAAAAGAAGGTAAGATTTGTTTTGGTATGTCTGTTGAAAATATTGAAGCCACTGTGGAGCTTTTGATGAAACATATCGTGAACCAGAATTAGAGGTATCTAATAATGAATGATTAAAAATTGGGAGGATTTATGTGATGAGCTTTGATATTATGCAAGTGATTGTGATATGTGCGTTAACGGGGATGACATCATTATTGGCGCATGGTGCTATGGCAGTATTCCATGATGGAATTCGTCCGATACTTCCTGAGTTTGTTGAAGGAAGAATGAAAAGATCAGAAGTTGCTAGTGTAGCATTTGGTTTAAGTGTAGGGTTTGTTGCATCCGTAGGGATATCTTTTACTTTATCAACAGGGCTGCTCAATCCGTGGCTTTTATTTTTACCAACTGATATTATTGGTGTTAGTTCGCCGAGAAAGTGGATTGCAGGAGTCTTAGGCGCGTTATGGGGATTTGTGGTAGTAGTTTCGCTGACTACAGTAAATACAGTTTTGACAAGTTTGCCAGTGGATTTTATATCTGCACTAGGCGAATTGAGTGGTCCTGTGGTATCAGCATTTGCTTTGTTCCCTATTTTAGCAATTTTTTTACAATTTGGAAAAAAGAAAGGAATAATTTCAGCGATACTTGTTTTGTTTGTGCGTGTACTATTGGTTAAATTCACAACACTATTTCCAGAGTCATTTCAATTGATGGCGGGAATGATTTTGCTTTTAGTTTTTGCTATTATGCATGATCACAATAATAATGAAGCAGTCGAAAGTGAAGAAGACTCCATATTTGATGAAAGAACAAAAAGAATTAGAAAAAATTTACCTTTCTTAGCAATTGGTGGAGCACTTATAGCTCTTGCTGCTAATCTACATTATTTTGCAGGATCAGAAGTTTCAATATATTTATTGAAGGATGCATATGCAACTGTAGATGTAACTGAGGCGACTAAATTAGTTAACCAAGCAGCTATAGCTGAAGTAATTAGAGGCTTAAGTTTTATTCCATTGATAGCTACAACAGCATTAGCTACTGGCGTATATGGAGTGGCAGGATTGACATTTGTTTATGCAGTTGGTTATCTTTCACCTCACTGGAGTATCGCCATTGTATTTGGAGCTTTTGTAGTTGTGTTAGAAGTATTATTACTTAGACAATTAGGAAGATTTTTTCAAAAATTTCCATCTATCCGTATGGCATCTGACAATATTCGTTCTTCTATGAATATGGTGATGGAGTTGGCGCTATTATTGGGAGCCATGTTTGCAGTAATAAAAATGGGTGGATATACAGGATTTTTCATTGGTGCAATAGTATATCTTGCAAATGAAGTACTAGGTAAACCAATTATGAAATTGGCGATTGGGCCAGTTGCGGCAATTATTGCAGGAATTCTTCTGAATATTCTTTATCTATTGAACCTATTTACGCCTATTGCATAGAGGAGATTAAAATGATACAAACAGTTACCGGCAATATTGATAAAGATCAACTAGGATACACGTTAGCGCATGAGCATTTGATTCTTGATTTGTCCCATATCAGAAATGATACAGATTCTATTTTGGATGATATTGAATTAATAGTTTCAGAATTGGAGCAAGCAAAAGCAACTGGCCTACATTCTATTGTCGATGTTACAAATATTGGAATGGGTCGAGATATACTGAAGCTTGCAATGATATCCAGAATAACTGGATTAAATGTGATTGCCAGTACGGGATATTACCAGGAACAATATTATACTAATGATTTAAAAAGCAAGAAAACAGAAGAAATTGCAAAAATATTTATCAATGAGTTGACGGTAGGTGTAGAAGGAACAGTGCATAGAGCTGGTGTCATTGCTGAGATCGGCTCTAGCAATTCTCAAATAACTAAAGAAGAGTGTAAAGTTTTTCATGCTGCTGCGTTAGCAAGTCGTGAGACAGGAGCCTCAATTATAACTCATTGCGAACAGGGAACGATGGCATTGGAACAAGTGGAACTTTTTCGTAAAGCACATTTGCCTATGAATAGTATCCTCATTGGACATATGGATTTAGTTAACGATTTAAATTATATAAAAAGAGTTCTTGAAACAGGTGTCAGCATTGCGTTCGACACAATAGGTAAAATTCGATATGTACTAGATGAGCATCGTATAGAAAAATTGATGACGTTACTAGAGTTAGGATATGAAGATCATATTATACTATCTTTGGATATTAGTAGGAAATCTTATCTGAAAGGATATGGTGGTCATGGATACAGTTATATGTTTGATTCCTTTATGCCTAGATTAAAAGGATATGGGGTTTCGGATGACGTAATTTATAAGTTAATGAATAAAAACATTAGTGGAGTTTTAAATTTAGAAAAATAGGAAGGAAATTATTTATGGAATTGATAGAAAGACTGAATATTCTTATGGAATCGAGACAAATTACGGAAGTAGTGTATGATAAACTATTGAAAATGATAAAAATATATCCCAAAGAATGTGGTATTGCTTTAACAGAAGAAAATGCGGCTATGATGGTTACGCATATAGCTCAAGCTATTATGCGTGTAGAAAAAGGAGAGAAGATTAATGAGCCAGACTCGTTAATCATAGAACAAATAAAAAATGATCTACAGTTCATAAGAATGAGCCAGATCTATGATAAGACATGTCTCTTGTTAGACGTGCATTTTCCTGCTGAAGAGAAATGGTTTGTGTTAGTTCATATGGGCAACTTAATCCATTTTGACAACAAAGTATAAGAAGGTGACAGCATGTTTTTGAAAAAGACTATTGAACGAAATCATAGACTAGTGGAATTGGCTATGGAATATATATCGACTGGACAAATTCAACCAGATACGTATGTTATTGATATGGATAGTCTCTTAGACAACGCCAAAGAGATGCTAGAAGTAGCCAAAAAATCAGGAATTCGCCTTTATTTTATGACTAAACAAATTGGTAGAAATCCATATATAGCAAGTAAGTTGATGGAATTGGGCTTTGATGGAGCTGTTTGTGTGGATTATAAAGAAGCACAGCGATTAGGTTCCGCCGGAATAAAGATTGGTCATGTGGGACATTTGGTCCAAATTCCAAAAAAATGTATTAAAGAGATATTGATGTATAAGCCAGAAATTATTACAGTATATAGTTATGATAAAGCACAAGAAGTTTCAGAAGTGGCAATAGAATTAGATATGCAAGTGGATTTGATGTTACGCGTTGTTGGAGACGATGAATCTATTTATGAAGGTCAAAAAGGTGGATTAAATGTTGAAGAATTGGAAGATATTGCATTAAAAATAAATAAATTGGAGAATGTTAAAATAGTAGGTATAACTGCATTTCCATGTTTTTTATATGATAGTGACAAAGAGAAGGTAATAGAAACTACTAATATCAAAGCTATTCAAGCTGCCAAATTAATTTTGGAAAAGATAGGAATTAACTTGAAACAGATTAATCTTCCATCAAATACTTCTGTTGAGTCAATTAAGATGATTAGTTATCTAGGTGGAACTCATGGAGAACCGGGACACAGCTTGACAGGTACAACACCAGGTATGGCAACTTCATCAATAGGAGAAATACCTTCTATAGTTTATGCAAGTGAAATATCTCATACATATGGAAAGCATTCTTATTTTTATGGTGGAGGTCATTATAGAAGATCTTTTGTTAAAAATGCATTAGTGGGCAAGAATCTTCAAACAGCTAAAATGGCCAATGTTTTACCTCTAGAACCACATAGTATAGACTATTATTTTGAATTAGACACTTGCTTCGAAGTATCTGTGCCCGTAATTTTAGCTTTCAGGACACAAGTTTTTGTTACTAGAAGTGAGGTGGCGCTAGTGGAAGGATTACATAACAATCAGCCAAAGATCGTCAGATTATTTGATGCTCTTGGGAATCAAATAGGAAAAGGGGTATGATATGTCAGGAAAAGTTGTTGTGCTGGTTATTGATGGATTTGGTATTGGTGCGATGAGAGATGTAAATGTAGTACGACCATCAGACATTGGAGCAAATACATTGAAGAGTTTGTTAGCTTATCAACCAGATTTGAACCTACCCAATCTCGCTAAGTTGGGACTGATGAATGCATATGGTATCGAATCGAACAAAATGAAATTCAGTCCAAAAGCTAATTATGGAATGATTAACTTGATGCATGATGGAGCAGATACATTTTATGGACATCAAGAAATGATGGGATCATTACCGAGAAAGCCTAAAAAAGACCTTTTTAACAAATTTATAGATAAGGTAAGTCTGTCGTTGGAAAACCATGGACATGATGTTAAGTTTATAGGAAAGAACCGACAATTATTGTTGATTGATAACTGCATTACAATAGGAGATAATTTAGAGACTGATGCAGGATTGGCGTATAATGTAACCACATCATTCGATTATGTCTCTTTTGATGAAGTTGTTCAAGTAGGTCATATTGTAAGGGAAAGTGTTAAGGTACCGAGGGTAATCGTGTTTGGAGGTAAAGGGGTGAAGCTAATAAATTTATTAGCTTCCATACATGAAAAAAATGATGAAACTATTGGAGTCAGTGCACCGGAAGCTGGTGTTTACAATAAAAACTATCAAGTTCTTCATATGGGGTATGGTGTTGACTCCAGGATGCAATGTCCAACGTTGCTAGGTGAAAGAGGAATATCTGTAACTTTAATTGGTAAGGTAGCAGACATTGTGTCTAATGATTATGGTAGAAGTCTATTTGCAGTGGATACGACATTGGTGATGGATAAGCTGATTAATGAGATTAAGAATTTAGATACCGGATTTATATGTGCCAATGTTCAAGAGACAGATTTAGCAGGACACAGTGAAAATCCTGAAATATACATTGAAAAACTGAAGATAGTAGATGATAAGCTGACAACAATATTGAATTTATTGAGAGAGGAAGACTTATTGATGGTTGTTGCTGATCATGGTAATGATCCATCTATTGGACATAGCAGACATACAAGAGAACAGGTTCCTTTATTAGTTTATAATAAAAAGCTTTCAGGATTGCGATTTGGGACAAGGCGTACACTATCAGATATTGGATCAACTGCTTTAAATTGGCTGGAAGTAGATTGTCATACTGAAAATGGTAGTAGTATATTTAAAAAAAGGAGTTCATATCATGACTAAGAAAACATTTACAATATTAGCAGAAGAAGGTTTACACGCAAGACCGGCAAGTCTGTTAGCTAAAACAGCTATGAAGTTTAAATGTGATATTAATATGTCTAGAGATGGTGAAATGAATAAAGCATATCAAGCTAAAAGCATATTATCAGTTATGTCAATAGGTGCTTCAAAGGGAGACAGAATTACTTTTTCAGCACAAGGTGAAGATGAAGTTGAAGCTATTAAAATGATTGAAGAACTGGTAGTTTCTAAGTTTAAAGAGTAGCAAATCATTAGTTAATGGAAGGCGCCTGAGTTTTTAGGCGCCTTCCATACTTTTTACAAATACTGATTTTCTTTTAGGTTGTTTTTTGAAAAACTTGCAAATTTATGTTATATTATAACTAATTATAATTAAAGTAATATAAAAAGGCTTTTTTGAAAACCATAGTTGCAGTAAAGTGTTTATCAGATAAACAGAGGAAGGTGATGAGCTAATGAATAAAATATGCTTTTTTGATACAAAACCGTATGACAAGATTTATTTTGAAGCTTTGAAAGACCAATATGATATCGAAATAGAATATTTTGAGCCAAAGCTTGGTCCGAAGACGGCATTTATGGCAAAAGGTTATGAAGCAGTAGTAGCTTTTGTTAATGATGCCATTGATAAAGAAACCATCCAAATATTATATGATAATGGTGTTAAGCTGGTTGCCATGCGTTGTGCTGGGTATAATAATGTTGATTTTAAAGCAGCTTATAAAAAAATACATGTGGTTAGGGTTCCAGCTTATTCTCCATATGCAGTTGCCGAACATGCCATGGCATTATTATTAACCTTAAATAGAAAAATTCATAGAGCTTATGTAAGAACAAGAGAATTTAATTTCAGCTTAAATGGGCTGACTGGTTTTGATTTACATGGAAAGACTATTGGCGTTATTGGAACAGGTAAAATAGGACGCATTTTTATAGATATATGCGAAGGTTTTGGAATGGATGTCATTGCTTATGACCCTTATCCACTCAAAGACAGCGTTATCAGGTATGTTCCGTTGGAACAGCTTTGCAGAGAATCAGATATTATTTCTCTTCATTGTCCTTTGACGAAGGATACCTTCCATCTGATTAATGAGAAAACCATTGATACGATGAAGAATGGGGTATATATTGTCAATACTTCCAGAGGGGCGTTAATTAACAGCGAAGATTTACTGGAAGCACTAAAGGCCGAAAAGATTGGCGGTGCGTGCTTAGATGTATACGAAGAGGAAACGGAACTATTCTATGAGGATATGTCCTATACAATCATTCAGGACGATGTTTTAGCAAGGCTTATGAGTATGCCAAATGTTATCGTTACTTCCCATCAAGCTTTTTTGACGAAGGAAGCGCTTAATAATATTGCAGAAACTACCTTATCAAATTGTAGGGAATTCTTTGATGATAAGGTACTAACAAATGAAGTATGTTATCAATGTAGTAAAGGTGAAGCATGCCCAAAGAAAAATAATCAAGGATGCTTTTAAAAGTTTTGAAAAGGCTAAAGAAAATCTTCCAAAGGATGCTATTTTTGTAGATTGGTGTAAAATTTAAAAAGTTTTCAAATGGGGATATATATATGAAGCGTATAAAAAAGAGAACCATATCTAAAATACTACTGCTGTTCATTATTCTTATAACATCTTTTTTTTTATTTACTGGATTGGTGAAACAGGTGAGCGATAAAATTGAAAAACCGCTACCTTATAAAGGTATCCTTGATCTGTCCAATTGGAATCCTTCACAGAAGGGGCTTATCAACCTTAACGGCGATTGGGAGTTCTATTGGCAAAGGCTGCTTACCTACGATGACCTTCAAAACAATAATCTAAAACCGGATTTGCTTGCTGAAGTGCCCAAGGTATGGAATAGCTATAAGCTAAACGGAAAAAACTTATCTGGCTTTGGTGCTGCAACATACAGGATGAGGATACAGAATGCACAAGAAGGGCAAGCCTTGGCCATAAGAATGCCTACTGTTTCAACCGCTTACAACTTGTATATAAACAATCGCCTAATGACGTCCAAGGGTAAGGTCAGTGTGGACAAACAGTATTATATGCCAGCTTACCAGCCTGATATGATTGAGTTTATCCCGCCTTCCAGAGACTTCGATATAATTCTTCAAGTCGCAAATTTTTCCTATGCTCGCGGCGGTGCTTGGTATCCTATTTTTATGGGCTCCAGCGAAAGTATGGTTGAATATGATAAAACCATTGGGTATAAGGATTTATTTTTAATTGGAGCTTTCCTTATCATGGCGTTATACTATCTCTGTATTTTTTTCATGAGGAAGGAAGACAGAAGTAGCCTGTATTTTGTGTTGTTGTGTCTGATTGCTATCGGAAGGACAGTTATATATGGAGATTATATCATAAACAGTATATTTCCTTGGGGCGGATACCATTTAATTGTTGTCATAGACTATATCACGTTAGTTTGGTTTCCAGTAGTGCTTGTATTACTTATAGGAGAACTGTTTCGAGAGCAGACTTTGCCAAAGGTTAAAAAGTTGTTTGCAGTTTACGCAGCTTTCATGTCGCTGTTTTTTATTTTTTCCCCGATACATATCTATACTAGCTTGACATACCCCATTGAAGCTGTGACACTTGCAATTGCCGTTTATGGGGTCATATGTGCTGCAAGAGCTTTTCCCAAGGCCAAAGTAGATTCTGCAATTATAATGGCAGGATCGCTGGCCGCCGCATTGGGAGGTATCCATGATGTACTTTATCAGAACAACATCATATCAACCAACTTTGGAGAGCTTTCCTCTTTTGGCTTCCTTATTCTTCTATTCCTGCAGGCCTTTATCTTGGCAAGACGATTCTCAGAAGCCTTTAATGATGCAAAACTGTTGTCGGAAAAGTTGATGAAGCTTGACAAGCTGAAGGACGACTTTCTTGCCAATACATCTCATGAGCTGAGGACACCGTTGAATGCCATGATAAACATTGCAGAGGGCATATCTAGAGGGACTGAAGGCGCAATAAATGAAAATCAAAAAGAGGGTCTTGCTATAATTACAGGCAGCGGCAAGCGCCTTACTAATCTAATAAATGATATTTTAGATTATTCAAAACTCAAAAATTCGGAACTGGCCATGAACTTTGAGGCTGTGAGCCTGAAACGTGTTGCTGAAAGTGTTATAAATGTACTTGAAAGGTTAAACAAGACAGAAGGCGTGCAAATGTTAATTGACATACCGGATGATCTCCCGGATATATATTCTGATGAAAATAGGCTACTTCAAATACTATACAATCTTGTGGGAAATGCTCTGAAGTTCACAGAATCCGGATATATAAAGGTATGGGCTGCAAAGATAGAAGATACTGTTGAAATATGTGTAGAGGATACAGGAATAGGTATTCCACAAGACAAATTTGACAGCATATTTGAATCCTTCCGGCAGCTTGAAGATTCCCTTACTAGGAGAAACGAAGGTACAGGATTGGGGCTTTCCATTACCAAATACCTGGTTGAAGTCCATGGTGGGGAAATATGGGTTGAATCAAAGGTTGGGGAAGGTTCAAAATTCTATTTCACTATCCTTGTGTCAACCGAAGTTGCTGGAGAAAAATCACGGCAGTTTGAAACGGCGGAAGCAGAAATAGCTGCTGCCGGATACAGCGAAGCTTATATTGATAAGTTTGCGTTCAAGCATAAAGGAGATGGCCCGCTTATCATGCTGGTAGATGATAATGAAGCCAATCTGATGTCCCTGACCGGTATTTTAAGAATGGAAAACTATTCGGTTATAGCAGTTACTTCTAGTGAGGCGTTCTTTGAAGAGTTCAAAAGGGAAAAAGAACTGTCCCTTGTCATTCTGGACGTCATGCTACCGGGGTTGTCAGGGTATGAAATATGCCGTGAAATTCGAAAAAACTTTTCGGTTTCTGAACTTCCCGTATTGATGCTGACAGCCAGGACAGCAACACATGATATTGTAATGGGTATGGAAGCAGGAGCCAATGATTATCTTGCAAAGCCTTTTGATACAGATGAGCTTTTAGCAAGAGTTAAGACACTTATACAGCTTAAACAATCGGTAGATAAGGCGATGGCTTCTGAACTTAAGTTTTTACAGGCGCAGATCAAGCCCCACTTTTTATATAATGCTTTAAATACTTTTGTCTCAATTTCATTTTATGATATTGATAAAGCAAGAAGTTTGATAATGGAGTTTGGAAATTATCTACGAAGGAGCTTTGATTTCAAGGATTTAAGCCAGCTTGCACCGCTAAAAAATGAACTGGAGCTTGTCAGAGCCTATCTTGAGATTGAGAAGGCACGTTTTGAAGAAAGGATTGAGGTAGCTTATGACCTGCCAGATGATTTGGAAGTCAAGGTTCCAATACTGGTGCTTCAGTCCATTGTTGAAAATGCGGTGATACATGGAATATTGCCGAAAGATGAAGGTGGG
The DNA here is from genome assembly GCA_002841375.1 of Firmicutes bacterium HGW-Firmicutes-7. Taxonomy (GTDB): domain Bacteria; phylum Bacillota; class Clostridia; order Lachnospirales; family Vallitaleaceae; genus HGW-1. The sequence goes on from PGZO01000036.1 coordinate 47,936, forward strand.
CGTATTAATATTTGTATTAAAAAGGATCAAACGGCTTTACATTTTCAGGTGAAAGACAATGGTATTGGAATGGATATGGATACGAAAAGCAGTATCTTTAATCGTCAATTTGGAAGTGGTGTCGGTCTATCAAATATAGATAACAGATTGAGGAAGCTTTACGGAAAAGGACTTCAAATTAACAGTATTCCAGGTATAGGGACAGAGATTACATGGTGCATACTGATAGACCAGAAGGAGAGTGAATAAAGATGATCAAAGCAGTACTTGTGGATGACGAAAGACCTGCGCTTCGAGGACTTGAGTTTTTGTTAAAAAAGTATCCTGAGATTTTGATAATCGGAATGTACACAAATCCATTAAAGGCTATAGAGGAGATTGGGCAGCTAAAACCACAGGTTGTATTTCTGGACATCAATATGCCACAGCTTAGAGGCATTGATGCAGCGTCAAGCATATTGGACACAAGCCCTGATACAGATATTGTTTTTGTAACGGCCTTTGACCAATATGCTATAGAAGCCTTTGAGCTTCATGCACTAGACTATATTTTAAAACCCATTACGCCCCACCGTCTGAGTAAAACAGTAGAACGTGTGATGCAAAAGAAGCCCATAGTTCAAGAACGCGGTGATCGGATACTACAAATCAAATGTCTGGGATGCTATAAGGTAGCTTGGGAGAATCAAGAGCCTATCAAGTGGCGAGCAGAAAAAACCAAGGAGCTTTTTGCTTATTTACTTCAAAATCAAGGACGGGACATCTCAAAAGACGAGCTTTTGGACAAGCTCTGGGAAGAAGATGATCCGGATAAGGCTATCCGCCAGCTCTATAACGGTATTTACTATATCCGTAAGGCTTTGGAGGAATATGGGGTTGATAGAAGCCTTATAAGCATCAGCAGCAATTATAATTTGAAACTCGGAGCGGTTGACTATGATGTGAGACGCTTATATGAATTAGAAAGAAGCAATCATGCTGACAGCTTGGAAACACTGGAAGAAATGGAAGTCATATATACAGGAGAATATTTGGAAGGCGAAGACTATCAATGGGCATATTTTGAAAGAGAGAACTTGGGCAAGCTGTATCAACAATGTCTGATAAAGCTTTCGAGACAGTACATTGAGAAAAAGCGATTTGAGAAGGCAGAGAGTAAATTAACAAAAGTCTATATCAAGAATCCTTATGAAGAAATCGTTACGGAGCTTCTGTTGAAGCTTTATATGGAAACAGGTGAAAAAAGCAAAGCTGTAAGGCATTTCAATTCATATTCGAAGCTGATAAAGGAAGATCTCGGTATAAAACCAAATGATAAATTGTATGAGCTCTATCAATCTATAAAATAGTTGAAATAAAATAAATAATTTGAGCAAATTTAGCAAAAAATCTTAAAAATTTTTCTGTAAAAAATGCCGCCATTCTATCAAACTCTGATAGAATGGCGGTTTTTGTTTTTTTGCCGTTTTTTCTTTGATGAGATTTTGGTGAAAACCGTCTTGTATAATAGTACTTGAAGATGAAAAAAATGACGATTTTTGTTTTTTTATTACCATTTGTGAGGTAGGGGGTGGTAAGTTGAGGGTTTATATTCTGGATAAAAAAAGTAAAAGCCGGGAGCAAATGGAAATGTGGCTCTCAGAAGATAAAAGAGTGGAAGGAATTGAGGTTTTTGAGGACTATATACAGTTTATTGAGCGAGTTGGTAAGGCTCCTCCGGATTTCTGTGCAATAAGGTTGGGCTGTGATGGAATACCAGGCTTGAAGGCTGCTGATATGGTTAGGCAAATAAGCCTTGATATCATGATTATTTTTATCTCAGAGGATAGTGAGTATGCGTTGGATGCATATGAAGTGGGCGCTTATGGCTATTTACTTTGTCCTGTAATGAAGGACAAGCTTGAAAAATATTTGATAATGAAAAAGGAGATGTGAGATTGATGAAGAGAAAAATAATGATTTCAAAAATCATAGCAATATTCATTATGGCAGCTATGGTGTTGCAGTTGATGCCAACCTTGGTATTTGCAGGTCCTGTTAATGTGGCGTTAGGGAAAACAGTAACTGGAGATGGATATGATTGGGGAAATCTAGTTGACGGAGACACTGGGACATCTTGGTATGGTACAGGAAGTGGTACCGATACTATCACTATTGATCTTGGTGATATATATACAATCACACAAGCAGTTATAAAATATAGTTTCATAATGGAATTGACGCTTTCAGATGCAGATTTTGAAAGCAGTATTGACGGGGATGAATATATCATAATAGAACACATTACAGGTGATTATAGTAATGTGAGTACACTTGATTATAGTGGCGATCCCCAAACAGGTAGATACTTTCGATTAAGTAATATTCAGAGTATGGGTGGGATTCCTGAGATTAAGGAGATAGAGTTGTATGGTGAATTAGCTATATTAGCGCCGCAATGGGCAGAGGGCTACCCGAATGTTACCGAAGAAGAAGAGGATGGTGTTGAGCTAGCCGTATTTAATTTTGCTACAACGACTGAAAACTGTTGGGTTTATGATGTCTGCTTCTACGAGGAGATTGATGATATAACGCCCGAAAAGCTTATTCACATCGTATCGGAGGGAAATTTAGATGGATACTATCTCGGAAAAATTGCAGGTGGTAATTCTGGACCAATAAATGTGGGCAATGTAGAGAGTGACAGATATGGAAAAAGCTTTGCCGATGCCTATTATGTCTATGCTGTTTTAGAGAATCAAGACACCGGGGAATGCAGTGAGATCGCAAATTTGAGCTTTATAGGAGAAAGTGAAGTGGTTGACGGAGAGGATACGGATGCCGAAGGCAATGAGTATTTTTTCGATGATAATGGTGATGGAACAGCGACCATAACTAGTTTTATAAGAAATGGGGATACATCTGTTGTTATTCCCGAGACCTTGGACGGATTAAACGTTGCAGCCATAATTAATGGTGGAGTATTTATGAGTAAGGGTCTTACAAGTGTATCAATTCCGTCCACTGTAACAACTATTGGAGATAATGCGTTCAGGAATAATTCGCTTACAAGCCTGACGATTCCAGACAATGTAACAAGCATTGCTAATGATGCTTTTCGTGATAATAGTATCAGTAGTGTGGTTTTTGGCAGCAATCTTACTACTATTGGTAACGGGATATTTGCGAACAACCAATTAACCAGCATTACGATTCCGGCTCGTTTTACGAATATTGGGGGATCTGCTTTCCAGAGTAACCTGTTAACCGAAGTGATCATAGAAAACGCTGCAGCTACCATTTACTTTACTGCATTTTTGAGCAACCAGACAGATGATCCATCTGCCTTAACGATTCACGGCTATACAGGGTCTACCGCAGAGGGTTATGCAGATGATAACGGACATACCTTTATTGCTCTGGACGGCGGTGGCGGTGAGGATATTCCTGATGGTTTTGAGGTGGTTAACGGAAATTATTATGAATATGATGATAACGGAGACGGGACAGCAACAATAACGTACTTTGAAATGGATGTTTCATCAGACATTGAAATTCCCAGTACTGTTGACGGACTGACCGTAGTTGCTATTGGAGATAGTGCATTTGAGGATTGCGGAGTTACAAGCGTTGTAATACCTAATACTGTCGAAAGCATTGGAGAGTATGCCTTTGCGGACAATGGGCTTACGTCTGCTACAATAAGTTATGGTGTAATAAGTATCGGTTATGGAGCATTTGCTTATAACGAGCTTGACTCCGTGATTATACCTGCCAGTGTCACAAGTATTGGTGGGGAAGCATTTTATTATAACCAGATTGAAAGCGTCTCTATTGGAAACAGCGTTGAGAGCATTGGAGATTATGCTTTTTCCGCTAACAGGTTAACGTCTGTGATCATAGAAAACAGCACAGTAGCCTTGGGAGATGATGTTTTTGCCGAAAACCAGGATGATGATCCAACGGCTCTAACGATTCACGGTTATACAGGATCTACTGCAGAGGATTATGCTGACATTTACGGATACACCTTTGTACCCTTGGACGGCAGTGGCGGTACAGATAACCCAACAATAGGCACGGATTATACTGTAGATGGAGCTATCTATACGCTTAAAACTGCTCTTGGACTGGTTTGGTTCAGTACGCAAGTAAATAATGGCAACGATTTTTCCGGTAAGACGATTGAATTGGAAGGGGATATAGATTTATCCGGTACTGATTGGATGCCCATCGGCTCTTCAGATAATCTATTTAACGGTTCTTTTGACGGTAAAAGCTATAAGATTTCCAACCTGACAATTGCTGCAGAAGACAAGTCTGAAGTAGGTTTCTTTGGAGTAATAGGAGCAGCTGGAGCAGCAAACAACATAATATTAGAAGATATTACCATTACGGCTGTAAGCAATCATGACCTGTTAATTGGCGGGATTGCCGGGGCTAATATGGGCAGCATAGCCAACAGCCATATCACAACATCGACCGACGGGGAAAGCATTGTTTCCGCAAGCGGAGATTTCCTTGCTGCAGGAGGAATTACCGGTTTTAATTTAGGAAACATATCTGAGAGTTCCAATTCTGCGACAATCGAAGTCGGCGGCGGAAACGGAAAGCCTTCTTATAACGCAGGCGGTATTGCATCAACGAACTTTGGCGCCATAGATAACAGCTTTAATACCGGAACCATTCGCGATACAGGTGGTACTGCAGATGCTTATGTTAAGCTTGGAGGTATTGTAGGAAGAAATAATTTTAATGATCTAGAGGGGCAAATTCATTTTACTTATAATATCGGAGAGATTAGTTTGAGCACCAGTGGTGACGATAAAATTAAAGCCGGGATAGCGGGTTATTCTAAGGATGCTTTAAAGATTACGGATAGCTTCTTCTTAGAGGGTACGGCAGAATATGGTTTCTCCTTAGACCAGGGGACAGGAGAACCCACACCTTCCTCCGAAGGTGCGGCACCAAAGACCGAAGCTGAACTTAAGAACTCTGCTACCTTTGCAGGCTGGGATGTTAGCAAGTGGGTCATTACAGACGGCAGTATGCCGGTACTGAAAGGGCTTGTATCGGCATCACCTACATACACAGTAACATATGACGGTAATGGTCACAGTGGAGGAACAGTACCTGTAGACAATAGCAACTACTTGCAAGGTAATTCCGTAACTGTGCTTGGCAACATAGGCAATTTGACCAAAACAGGCTATATCTTTGCCGGCTGGAATACTTCAGCAAACGGAAGCGGAACAAACTATACGACAGGAGCGACCGTTACCATGGAGAGTGTAAATGTGATGCTGTATGCGAAATGGACGGCATCTGCAGCGAATACCTACACAGTAACCTTCAATTCCCAGGGAGATAGTGCGGTAGCAGCTATAACAGATATAGCATCCGGCTCAACCATAACTGCACCTACATCGCCCACACGTTCAGGCTACATCTTCGGGGGCTGGTACAAAGAAACAGCGTGTATCAATGCATGGAATTTCAATGCGGATACGGTGACTAGTAACATTACATTATATGCAAAGTGGACGGTAGCTGGTGGCAGTGGAAATGGCCGAAATTCATCAACACCAGCGCCGATACCATCACTAACGAACAGTAATACAGGTATTTCGCTCAATGGTGAGACCCAGAATAACGCTGCCACAATGGAAACGGAAGTAGGTGCAAATGGACAGACGACCACAACTGTAACGCTTGACCAGAAAAAGGTAGAGGAAATACTGAGCAAGCTTCCAGATGCAGTCACAAACACAGGAACTACTCAAAATCCACCGGTCATAACAATACCGGTAGCAGAAAAAGCAGATACAGTGGTTGGTGAATTGGATGGGAAAATGGTCAAGAACATGGAGAATAAAAATGTAATTTTGGAGATCAAGACTGAGACAGCCACTTATTCACTTCCCGCACAGCAAATAGATATATCAGCGGTGTCGCAGTCTGTCGGTCAGGACGTAAAGTTATCAGATATCAAGGTTCAGATTGAGATTGCCAAGCCAACAGATACTGTTGTCAAAGTAGTTGAGGATTCGGCAAACAAAGGTAATTTTACACTGGTAGTACCTCCGGTAGAATTTAAGGTATCTTGCACTTATGAGAATAAAACCGTAGAGGTTAGCCAGTTCAATAACTATGTCGAAAGAACTGTGGCAATACCTGATGGGGTTGACCCGTCAAAGATCACAACAGGGGTTGTGGTAGATCCGGATGGTACAGTTAGGCATGTGCCAACAAAGATTATTGTAATTGATGGTAAATACTATGCCAAAATCAACAGCTTGACCAATAGCACCTACTCGGTAGTATGGCATCCGATAGAATTTAAAGATACTAGCAACCATTGGGCAGAAGAAGCCATTAATGATATGGGTTCAAGAATGGTTATCAGCGGAGACGGTAATGGTAATTTTGCTCCAGACCGTGATATTACCAGAGCTGAATTTGCAGCTATTCTTGTAAGGACATTAGGTTTGAAGCCGGGAATCGGAATATCACCATTTACGGATGCAAAGGGTACGGATTGGTACAGCAGTTATGTTATAACAGCTGCCGAGTATAAGATCATATCTGGTTACGGAAATGACGAATTTGGTCCAAATGACAAGATAACTCGTGAACAGGCTATGACCATGATATCAAGAGCAATGAACATTACCGGACCTAAAGTTGAATTTGCATCTGGAGAGGTTGAGAAGCTTCTTGCGGGATTTGGGGATGCAGATAAATCAGAAAGTTATGCAAAGGTTAGTATTGCATCATGTATAAAAGCAGGAATTGTTTCCGGTAGAAACGGCAATCTAGTGGCTCCGAAGGAGAATATCACAAGGGCGGAAGTGGCAGTTATTGTGCGTAGGCTGCTACAGGAGTCAAATTTGATATAGACTTGCCTTAAAGAAGAATAACGAATGGTTATTGATAAAGCAGCTCCTGGGAGCTGCTTTATCTTATGCATAAACATGAAGCAGTTCAGGTGGAACTATCCTTGAAAAAGAAAATGGAATATATTATAAAAAATCCACTTGACAATTCTTTCTAGTAGGTTTATTATAATTATACCGACCGTAGGTCGATAGAAAGGAGCTTGCTATGAAAACAGTCAAGGAAGGTAAAGTAAGAAAACAAGAGATTCTAGTTGCAGCGCGGGAATTATTCATTAAGAAAGGTTATGAACAGACTTCTGTGAATGATATCTTGAAGATTGTGGATATAGCAAAAGGTACCTTTTACTACTATTTTGCTTCTAAAGAAGAAGTGTTGGAGGCAATCATTCTTGATATCGTTGAAGAAGGAGCAAGGAGGGCAGAGATGATTCTAAAGGATAAATCTATCCCTTTGGTGAATCGTATTATGATGGCGATAATGGCACAGGCTCCGGAGTTTGAAGGTGCGGATGAGATAAAGGAAGAACTTCATAAGGTTGAGAATACAAAGTTAGAACAGTTATATACAAAGGCGATGCTGAAGCGTATGACACCAGTTTTACAAGAACCTTTTTCAGAAGGTGTTGAGCGAGATATTTTCCATATGACATATCCGACGGAATGCATAGAAACTATTTTATTGTTGGGACATATGATGTTCGATTGTGATATTTTTGAATGGGAAATGGAAGAGTATCCTAAAAAGATACAGGCATTTTTATGTAATATAGAGAGAATGTTGGGCACAAAAGAAGGGGAACTTAAAGGCTTTTTACAAATGTTTGGACAGATGTCATAAATGGAAGAGTATTTGCAAAAATATTTTTTTACCCATTAACCGACCGTGGGTCGATACAAAAATGACGAAAAATACTATTTTAGTTAAAGGGTTGAATATTATAGAGCTATTAAGGCTTAAGGAGCGTATCAATGAATCAACGTGATAAAATACAAAACAAATCAACAAAAAGTCAGAATAAGGAAATGAAGAAGTTTATGATACTGGTGGCCGGACAGCTGATATCAAGTATCGGTAGCGGATTAACAGGTTTTGGTCTTGCCATCTATGTGCTGGCATTGACGGGATCTGTTACGGCAACATCCATTGTAATGATTTGCGCTTTCCTGCCATCCATTCTTTTGGCGCCAGTGGGAGGGGTCTTGGCGGATCATTATGATAGAAGAGTGATGATGGTTCTCGGGGAATTGTTTTCCGGTCTTGGGTTGGCTATATGCCTCGTTTCCATTATGAGTGCGAGGCCTTCATTTGCGGTAATCTGCATTGGTGTAGGTGTTAGTTCATTATTTGGGGCTTTAATGGAACCGGCATTTAAAGCGACTATTACGGATTTATTATCGGAAGAAGATTTTGCTAAGGCAGGCGGAATGGTTCATATTGCAAACAATGCAAAACTTTTGATCTCTCCGGCTATTGCAGGCATATTGTTACAGATTACCACGGTCAGTACCCTGATCATAATCGATATGCTTACTTTCTTTATTACGGCATTTACTATTATAGCTGTAAAGAAAGGCATGGTTACAAAACATAGGGAAGATGCGGGCCTAGGCTTTTGCAGAGAAATGAAGGAAGGTATTTTGGCAATACGTGGGAAAAGCGGTATAGTAGCTTTGATTGTGATTATGACAATCTCAGTATTCTGCCTCGGGTTTGTACAGATTTTAAGTAAGCCGCTCATACTTGCGTTCGCAAGTGAAGTGGAACTCGGTATTCTTGCGACAGTTAGCGCAATGGGCATGATGGTCGGAAGTCTCGTAATCAGCTGCATGAAGAATGCAAAATCTTATGTGAGGATGCTTTCTGTTGGATTGTTCGGCTGCGGTATTTTTTTTGCACTGATGGGCGTTAAGGAAAATCTGTTTTTGATTGCAACTTTCGGATTTATGATGTTTGTATTTATGCCACCTATCCAGATTGCAGCAGAAGTCCTGATTCGTAAAAATATTGAGAATGAAGTACAGGGGCGTGCTTTTGGATTGATAAGTTTTATTACACAGATGGGGTATATTTTTGCATATATATTGTCAGGAACCTTTTCTGATTATGTTTTTGAACCGTTTATGAGTGGTAACAGTTTGTTCGCAATAAAAATCGGAGCAGTAATCGGTGCTGGAGCGGGAAGAGGAAATGCGCTGCTGATATTGATTGCAGGCATGGCACTAGCAATTGTCGGAATCGTTGTTTCGGGGCTAAAAAGTGTAAAAACGTTGGAGAGGAGAATAAGTAAGAATGAAACTATTATTGAAACTTGTCCTAAAGGACTTTAAGAGAAACCGAGTGATTACAACTGCTTTAGCGATGTTTCTTATCCTTTCGGCGCTTTTGATGGCAGGTGGCATCAAGGTTGCAGTTACAATGGCATCTTCACTGAAGGGGTTCAATGAACGGGCTATGCCACCGGAATACCTACAGATGCATAAGGGCACTTATGATGAGGAAGCATACTGGAACTTTGTGGAGCATCATGATTATATTAAAGATGCGTTGATAGTCAAAATGCTTAATATCAATAATGCAAATATTATTTATAAGGGTGAAACGCTTGAGCGTTGTCTGATGGATAACGGTTTTATTATTCAGAATAATGGATTTGATTTGCTCCTTAATATGGATAATGAAATTGCTGTTGTGCAGAAGGGAGAAATCGGAGTTCCTGTCTATTATGGGGAGGTGCTCGGTATTCAAGTTGGAGATGTCATCACACTGCATAAAGATGATTTTAGTAAAAAACTGACTGTATCAACAATCATTCGTGATGCATCTATGAATGCCGCACTAACATCTTCAAAGCGTTTCTTGATCAGTCAAGTAGATCTTGATGAAATAAGGATGCATATGGGGGAGTGGGAATACAGTTTTGAATTTCTATTAGAGGAGGGTGCGTCTACGGCGATTTTAGGGAAGGATTATATGGACGCGGCTATGCCTTCAAATGGTGTTGCCATAACAGGTAAGCTTTTGACTATGCTAAATGGGCTTTCTTATGGTCTGACAGGATTTATCATTATCGCAATTAGTATGCTTTTAATTATGATCGCAATCTTGTGTTTATCTTATATTATTCGGGCAACTATGGCAGAAGAGCATTATACCATCGGTGAGATGAAAGCAATTGGATTTCCTGGAAAAGCCATTGAGAAGTTATATCAGATGAAATACAGAATGCTTGTGATGATAGCAGGGGTGATCGGTTATCTAGTAGCTATGCTGTTCGGCAATTTTTTTACATCTTCGGTCATTCTGTACTGCGGGTATGGTACACGCGAGTGGATGGAGTGGGTATTTCCTTTAATAGGAGTCATTCTGCTCATTCTGATTGTAATGTTCAAATGCTGTAGAATCATTCGAAAGAATCTGAAACGTACTGTTGTGGAACTGATGCGTGGGGAAGAGAAGATAAAGAAAGAAGGTCATTATACTTTGCCGCTTAAAGGGCTTACACATCGTAATCTTGTGATTGCATTCGGTGAATTGAAATGTAAATGGAAGGAATATGGGGTAATCTTTTTCGTATTTGTATTTTCGTCATTTTTGATTCTACTTCCTATGAATATGAAGAATACCATTGAAAATCCATCGTTTATTACGTATATGGGTGTAGGAGATTGCGATATACGAATTGACATTCAGTACAGTGAGAAATTGGAAGAACAAAAGAATGTCGCTATATCCTATTTGGATAATGACTCGGAAATAGAGAAGTACGCAGTTTACCAGAATGGTCACATACAGTTTCAAAATGCGGATGGGGATTGGGAATATATACGCGTGGAAAATGGTGATGCATCTGTTTTTCCATTGGTATATCTTGAAGGAAGCCCACCGGATGACAGTAAAGAAATGGCACTCTCTTATCTGAATGCTTCTCAACTAAGGAAAGAAGTTGGCGACTTGGTGACTGTAGTCTATAAGGAGGAAGAACTTTTATTTACCGTCTGCGGTATTTATCAGGATATTACCTACGGTGGCAAGACTGCGAAAGCAGCCATTGACTTTGATGAAGATGACATTGAAGGCTATAATATTTATTTGGATGTTAGGGATGGTGTCACGATAGAGAAAAAGACGGAGGCACTGCGAAGGATTCTAACAGACAGTAAAATAACACCAATCAGTGAGTTCATTTCTCAGACACTTGGAGGTATTTCAGATAACATGAGTATGGTGGAAGGTGTTGCCATCACGATTTCGTTGCTGTTAACCATACTGATTACCATAATGTTTTTACAACTGCTTACAGCTAGGGAACACAGCGCAATAGCAATCAAGAAAGCAATTGGTTTTTCAAATAAAGACATTAGGATACAGTTCGGCATACGCATTCTCATCATTCAAAGTGTGGCAATCATTGTTGGAACAGCCCTTGCAAAATTTTTGGGTGAAATTATTTTTGGATGGATGCTTTCTTCTATGGGGGCATCAAAGATAACAATGTTAATTGAACCAATTTCGGCGTACCTTATATGCCCGGCGGCACAGCTCATTGTAGTCTTCATCACGGTAACTGTGGGTACCAAGGTTGTAAGAAACTATCATATCAGAGATCAAATCATAGAATAAGGAGTTAAGCCATGATAAAAGTTGAACAGATCAGTAAGTCGTTTAAAGATACTAAAGTTTTGCGTGACATATCTTTTGAAATCAAAAAAGGTGATTTCGTTGCGGTTATGGGACCTTCCGGTTCGGGTAAGTCAACACTGCTCTACAGTATGAGTGGAATGGATAGCATTAGTGAAGGCAGGATAATGTTTGAAGGAATAAACATATCCGAGATGAAGGAGGATGAATTATCAGGATTTCGGTTGACTAAAATGGGATTTGTATTTCAAAATGCACAGATGCTAAAGAATCTTTCAATCTTTGATAATATTACATTACCAGGTCTTGTAGCTAAAAAAGAATCAGCCAAGGACATTAGAAAGCGTGCATCGAAATTAATGAAACGGATGGAAATTGCAGAAATGAAAGAGCGTGATATCCGGGAAGTTTCTGGCGGGCAGTTACAACGAGCTTCCATTTGTCGTGCCATGATCAATAATCCTAAAGTTTTGTTTTTGGATGAACCTACAGGAGCGCTGAATTCTGCCGCCACGGATCAGGTGTTGGCAATTCTAGAAGACTTAAATCGTGATGGCATGACCATCATGACGGTTACCCATGATCAGCGCGTCGCTGCCAAAGCAAGGAAAGTACTCTACATCATAGATGGTGAGATTGCAGCGTGCAAGGAATTCTCAGTGGGTGCAGACCGTGTAAGGGAACTGGATGATTGGTTAAAAGGATTTTAGGTCAAAAGGGATAATATAATAATTAGTACTGTCTTTCAAAAGCACAAAACAGTTGTTTATACTGCCCCCATATGCGTTAATCGTATGGGGGCATCAATTATGGAAGTTTTAAAAAAGGCATATGATTAATTTATTTAGTTGTTTATTAGACAAATTATTGTTATAATTTTACATACAAAAAGGTCTCGTTAATAGATATTAGTGATTAAATAGGAAAAAATGCGTTTGTATAATGAATTACTAAGCTATAAAATAACTTTGAACATGCCACAAAAACAATAAGCAATAGCTGATAGGATTGATGACTATGAAAAAAAATATAATAGAGGTTAAGGATTTTGTTAAGAAATATAATAAATTTACAGCAGTAGATCATGTCTCGTTTGAGGTTGAAGAAGGAAGTATTTTTGCTTTTTTAGGCCCAAATGGAGCGGGTAAAAGCACTACCATCAACACACTATGTACTATATTTGATAAGACATCAGGAACTTTAATGATTGATGGAAAAGACGTGACGCATGAAAAAGATGCTGTTAGAAGTGTAATTGGTGTTGTTTTTCAGGAACCGACACTGGATAATAAAATGACGGTTGTAGAAAATTTAATTATGCATTGCCATTTTTATAGTGTCCCCAAAAGTGAAGTATCAGAGCGTATTCAATTTGCTTTAGATTTAGTCGATTTACAAGATTGGAAAAAGGCAATGGTAAGCAGTCTGTCTGGAGGGATGAAACGGCGGGTGGAAATAGCCAGATCTTTGTTGCACTATCCAAAAGTATTGTTTTTGGACGAGCCAACGACAGGTCTTGATCCTCAAACGAGGGCACATATATGGGATTATATCGTAAAGCTGCAAAAGGAAAAGAACATTACCATTTTCCTAACAACACATTATATGGATGAGGCAGAGATTTGTAGCAAGGTTGCCATTATGGATGCAGGTAAAATTGTTGCAATGGACAAGCCATATCGTTTGAAACAGCAATATACAAAAGATAAAGCCAATATTGCAACCAGTGATGAGCAAGGACTAGAAGCACTGTTGAATAAGGGTGGATTCATTTATAAGAAAAAAACCAGGTACTATTCAGTTGAAGTCGATAATATCCCTGAACTGATGCAGCTTTTAAGTGAACAAAAAGCAACAATAACAGATTTGGAAATTAAAAAGGGTACGTTAAATGATGTATTCTTGGAAATTACCGGAAAAGACATAAGGAAGTGAGAAAATTATGAATATTATAGGGGCTTTATGGTTTAGAAATATCAAAATTTTTGTGCGTAATCGCATTCAACTTGTTTTTGCAATTATCATGCCATTCTTTTTTCTATATGTGTTTAGTGCCATATTTAAAACTGATAATATAACCAATCCGGTTAATTATATGCTTGCCGGTATCGTCATAACGACCGTCTTTCAAACCTCACTTACTATTGCATCAAGTACGATTGATGATATTGTTTCGGGATTTATGAAGGAAGTGTTGGTGAGTCCTGTTAAAAGAATTCAAATTGCCGCAGGTCAGCTCTTATCTGCAGCTACAATAGCAACTTTTCAAGGTATCATTATTCTATTCATTGGTTATTTTATAGGACTTAAATTTACATCTTTTTTTACACCATTTGCGGTAATCATTGTCATGATTATGGTTGGGCTTGTATTCTCAGGACTGGGATTGTTCTTGGCAGCAACAGTTAAGAATTCCCAAACCTTTCAAGTTGTTGTTGCAGCTATTTCAATGCCGTTGACATTTCTAAGTGGCGCCTATATACCACTTTCATTACTACCTAAGACGTTGCAATATGTGGCTTATTTCAATCCCATGACCTATACAACGGCGTTTTTTAGAACCATCATTCTGGAAAAGACGGCATTAACAACCGAGGAGTTGGTGGGGGAGCAGCTTGCGTTCGAAATAGGTGATTTTGTAATTACACCACTTATTAGTATGGTGATTGTGCTTCTTTTTGGACTTGTATTTTTGTTGCTATCAACGTTAGTTTTCACAAAGGTAGATTTTTCTAGAATTAATCGCTCAAAAAACAAAGAAGAGGATATATGGAGTTAGTAATAGATAAGAATTACAATTTTAAAGCATTGATAGATTAAGCGTTAACGTGAGAGCCACCTGCAACAGTGATTGAATTTGCAGGTGGTTTTTTGTTTAACACAGCGACATTAGTTAAGCGTAATAAGGGAGCAAGAGCGTGGCAATCCGGAGGGCTGAAGGTTTATATCTTTCAAATAAAAGGAATATCTTAAAAGAGAAGAGGAAAGCTATAAATTGATAGGGATTAGAGAAAAGGAAAAGAAGGGGTTATAATGAAAGGTGGCTAAATAAATGGATGCAATTCAAATAAGTAATTTGAAAAAGTATTATGGAAAATCACTCGGAGTTGAAGAGGTATCATTTTCGGTAAAGGAGGGAGAAATATTTGGATTCGTTGGACCAAATGGAGCCGGTAAATCAACAACAATAAGAATACTACTAAACTTTATATTTCCCAGTGGAGGTTTTGCAACAATATGGAGTAAAGATGTCGTAAAAGAAAGCAAAGAAATTAAAAAATCCACTGGATATGTGCCCAGTGATGTAAGGTTTTACGAAGATATGACAGTGCGATCGTTAATTCGAGTGAGTAATGGATTTTATAGTAGTTCCCATGAAGAGGAAGCAGATCGACTATGTAAACTTTTTGAATTGGACAGAGCAAAGAAATTCTATGAATTATCTATGGGAAATAAGAAAAAAGTAGCAGTCGTTTGTGCACTGGCAGCAAAACCAAAAGTTCTGATATTAGATGAGCCAACCAATGGACTTGATCCTATGATGCAGAAGCAATTATTTACTGAACTAAAAAATCAGTCGACAAATGGAGTATCCATCCTTTTATCCAGTCACAATCTTGGAGAAGTGCAGGAGTATTGCCAACGGGTTGCTTTTATTAAACAAGGTAAAATCCTTGCAGTAACAGACTTAAAAGAAATACACCAACCTCATAAAATAGTAACCACTTGGGGAGGTAAGGATATCATTCACCCTAGCATACAGCTGTTAAAACAAAAGGAAGTTAAACGTGTTTTTCGTTATCAAGGTAATAGCGTTTTGTTACTTAAGTTATTGCATCAGGCCGATCTAGAGGACGTTACCATCGAAAATGAAAGTTTGGAAGAACGGTTTATGGATCTTTATGGAAAGGAGGAAGAACAATGAATGTTTTCCGATTAGAGTTAAAAAATACATGGAAGAACACCTTAAGGTGGGCAATTGCACTAAGTGGTATTACCTTTACAATCCTTGCATTTTTTCCTTCAATGCAAACAGAGTCTATGAAGGAACTTACAGGAGCGAAGATGGAGGGTTTGGATCCCGCATTAATGGAAGTAATGGGGTTATCAGAATTGGTAGATTTTACTGTTATAACAAACTTCTTTGGGTATGTACTTCAATATATCACATTAGCCATCATGATGCTCGTTACACAATTGGCAGTAAATTCTCTTGTTAAAGAGGAAACAGATGGAACCATTGAATTCTTATATAGCAAGTCAGTTTCACGCAGTACTATATTATTGCAGAAAACACTTGCCAATGTTTTTTCCTTTCTATCCATACTTGTTGTTCTTTGTATTATAACTGTCATGGGTTATCTCTTTTACGGTGATTATAATTTTGCTGAAAGTATAAAGGAAGTCGTTGTTTTTTATTCTTCCATTCTATTTGTTGGCCTTGTTTTTATGGCGTTAGGAGTGCTTTTATCTACTTTGCTAAAAAGCAGTAAAGGTTCTTCGGGAATTGTAATAGCCATTGTATTTGGTACATTTATTTTAGGAGTTATGGGTGTAGTGATAGATGATTTAAGTTTATTATCTTATTTTTCACCGATGGACTGGATTAAAACACAAAAATTAATGACGGAAGGGATCAAAATGGAAGAATGGCTAGTCGGTATATTGACCATCCTTATTTGCTATATATCGGCACGTGAGGTATATAAAAGAAAGGACTTACATTCCTAATACGTAGGTTGGTTTACTTTGAAACAGCACAAAGGTGGAGTAATTTCTCTGAATAAATAGTATCGCATGAATAAGTCAGCAAGCTATTGACGTACGACTGGTGGTACGATACAATACATCTTAATTCGAGCTTTTACATCTTACTTCTTTCTCGTATTGTTATTATTTAAATTTTGACTCATTAATATTAAGGTATAATATTTGACACAATTAAGGGAGGATTGCTATGAAATTTTTATGGACTACAATTTATGTGAACGATATGGAAGCGTCTTTAAAATTTTACCAGGAAGTAGTTGGATTGCCTATCAAAAGAAGATTTACAGATCCTACAGGCATGGAACTTGCTTTTTTAGGCTTTGGAGAAACCGAGGTTGAATTAATTTGCGAAAAAGACGGTAAGCAAGTTGAAATTGAGAAAAATATTTCTATGGGATTTGAAATCATTTCAGTGGATGAAAAAATCAAGGAGTTAGAAGCAAGCGGTTTAGCTATCTATAGTGGGCCCATGCAACCCAATCCTATGATTCGTTTTTTCTATGTGCTGGATCCAAATGGTTTAAAGATACAATTTGTTGAGCGAGTTCAAAGCTAATATTTACCCGCTTATACTCCTTCAAGATAATTGCGTAAAATATCAAGTCTTTTTTCGCGCTCATGAAGCTTAACTGTTTGGAAATATTAATAGAGAATGCATTCTTTATAAATAAGTAGAGGATACATTCTCTTTTTTGATCCAGTAGGAAAGTTCTACTTTCCTACGAAGTTATAAAAAGAGCGTTGAAAAATTAAAATCTTTCATAACGCGCTGACAAGCGCTCTTTTTATTTAATAAGAAATTGCGTCATTTTAAAAAAATAAAAAATAACCCATGCCATAAATAAGAACATG
>PGZO01000037.1 GCA_002841375.1 Firmicutes bacterium HGW-Firmicutes-7
ATTGTGCTTTCGTAAAGAGCGTAAAGTTGCTTAATCGCATTTAACCTAGCCTCTTTAAATCGCTTTTTCTCTCGTTCTAGGTCTGATACATTTTCTAAACTAGGATTGATCATCTCGTTCTTGATCATAACCGAACCTATTCCAATGCCGCTAGAGGCTGGAATACCTTTTAGTTCTATCATTATTACTACCTCCTAGTTGAATCCATTTTTAACCAAATCAATAACTTTTGCAATTGCCTCTTCTTCGTCTTCGCCTTCTGCTGTAATAGTTAGTTCATCACCTTTTATAGCACCCATACTCAATATTGAAAGAATACTTTTTGGATTAAATACTTTTCTGGGATCTCCATTTTTCAAAATTTTAATGTCACTTTTAAATTTCATAGCAGTTTTAGAAAACAGATTTGCAGGTCTAGCATGTAAACCTTCTTCATTTTGTAGTTTTATCATTGCCTTTTTCATGGTTTTTTATCTCCTTAGATAGATTTATTGTTTAATAAATATTTTTCTGCTTCAGCAGACCAAAGGCCATTATGCGCATCTATAATGTCAGCAAGATTTTCAAAAAAAGAATCATTTTTTCCTTTTTCTCTAAAATCTTTAATATCTGTTAGTTCCATATTAACATGGTTATAAATCAATTTCTTTCCGCCTGAAATATTAGGAAGATTAAGTAGTGAATCAATTGCACTATCAATTCCACCAACATGAGTAATCATATATGCTGGATTAATTAATCCTTTAGAAGACATAACTAGTGATTCAATCATATCCTCATCATTTCCACCCGTAGATCCCATTATATGTGTTGGTGTGTAATGAACATTATAGAAATTAACTTCAGCTTTAAAACCTGTATCAGTGGGTCCTGCAAAGAAATTTAAGCATCCATCTTTACCAAGAATTTTATCTGCAACTTCTATAACGCTACGCACTGGTGCATAGACAAAAACATCGTCATAGCCTGTGCCACCGGATAATTCAACTAAATGAGCTGGTGCATCTTCTAAATCTCTTGTGTTGACATAAATTAATTCTACGCCATTCTTCTTCGCTTCTTCAACTGTAATTAAAGATTTTGCACGCGCTAATCGCTCTTCATCTATATCGGTAACTACTAATAACCCTGGTTTACGGTCGCAATGAATAGCATAGTCAATCGCACCTAGGCCCATTGGTCCAACGCCTGCAATTAGTGCCATTTTCCCACCTTCTACAATACCCATAATGTGTCCATATTTTCCTGTTACGGTATGATAATTTGAATGAAACCCACCTATAACACATGACATTGGTTCAGCAAGTGATGCATCATAGAAAGCTTCGCCTTGGTAATCCAATAAGAAACCTAATTCCATAACTTCTTGAGGAATAATACAATAAGTGGCATTACCTCCAAAAAATTTAAAGGAATAACCGGGTGCATAAGGACTTCCTTTATAATTCAACGCTGGTTGAATCGCAAACTTTTGTCCTGGCTTAAATTGATGTTGCCATTTTTCTCCTACTTCTACAATAATACCTGCAAATTCGTGCCCCATAATAGTTGGATTTTCTGCTACATCATCTGGAACTCTTTTATGCTTAGGTCCTTGTATAATCGCTTTATAGGTTGACATACAAATACTATCAGTTATAACCTTTACTAATATTTCATCATCTTTAATTTCAGGTAACTCAAATTCTTCTAATCTTAAATCATTAACTCCATATAATCTAACTGCTTTAGTTTTCATTTTTTTCTCCTTTACTGTTGATGAATCTTAACAGTATCTTTAATCTTCATAATGTTTTCTAAGCTTCCCATAATCGATCCTTCTTCTTGTATCGTTGCAGTACTTGAAGCTACACCTAATACAATGGCTTCTTCTAATGAATACCCCATCTCAATTGCATATGCTAATGCACCTACCATGGAGTCTCCAGCACCAACTGTGCTTTTGACGTCAACTACTAAGCCTGGAACATGAAGCACTTTATCTTCTGAAACCAAGATACAGCCTTCGCTGCCTCTTGATATAACGACAATTTTAATATCATGATCTAAAAGCATTTTCCCACATTCAATAGCTTCAGCCTGTGTCTGAACACTTTTATTCAGCAGCCCTTCTAATTCATGAATGTTGGGTTTTATTAAATAAGGACCTGATAAAATCCCTTGCATCAGTAATTCACCTTCTGCATCCAATAACACCTTAACATCTTTTTCTTTAGCAATTTTAATCCATCTTCCATAAATATCTTTACTTACATTATTAGGAACACTTCCTGCAAGAACTAATATATCACCTTTTTTTATTATTCCAAAAAGATTTTTCTCCAACTGCTTCAATACCTGATCTGAGATTGGTCTACCTTCTTCATTTATGTCTGTATAGGTTTGATACGTTGGGTCCACTATTTTTAAATTGGTGCGGGTATTACCATCTCCTTCAGTAAAACTATGAAGAATGCCCATTTGGTCTAATTGATCTTTGATAAAATATCCTGATGACCCTGCTACAACACCTAGCGCTGTACTATTACCCCCTAGGTTATGGATCATCTTTGATACATTTATGCCTTTTCCACCGGCATCTTCTCTTTCATCATTAAATCGGTTTACACCATCTATCTTAAAATTATTTAATATAATTCTTTTGTCGATTGCTGGATTTAAAGTTATTGTATATATCATGGCTCCGTTTACGTTCTCCTTGTTAATAGTATCTTTGGCACAATAATGGAATGGTGAAAGAATATTATTGTGCCAAAGTAATAACTATACCCCATTTATTCTGGGAAACGGGATAGCAATGTTAAAGGATACTCGCCCTCCGCATTCGCTACGAGCTCGTAACCCCAAATAGTAGCGAAGCTACTATAAGCTAAAACGTAAGCTTTGCTTTCCCATCAGTGGGTGCTTGAACACCCACTGATTTTGGAAGTAAGTTACCCCCACTTAAAGAAGTGGGGGACTTCCTTCGTTAGGTTAAATTATTGATTTGTAAACTGTTTGTATACAGAATCAACATCTTTTGTAGTTCTAAGACCCTCTACCTTACTTTCATCTTCTAGTAATTCAGCAAGATTTGATAATATTAATAAATGTTCATTGCCAACACCTGCAATACCGATCATTAGGTAAACTTTCTCGTCACCGTAATCAATACCGTCAGGAAATTGCAAAATACAAATACCTGTTTTCTTGATTTTTTTCTTTGCTTCACTAACACCATGTGGGATGGCAGTTCCATTACCTATATAGGTCGATAAATCTGCTTCTCTTTGTAGCATTGCGTCAATATATTCTACTTCAGCATAGCCACTGTCAACTAATATCTGACCAGCCATTCTGATAGCCTCTTCTTTACTGACGCTTGAAAGTCCTATTTTAATATTTTCTTTAAGTAATACTTGATTTTCTTCTGGAACAACCTCAAGGTTGTTACTTACTTTTTTTTTACCCCACCACTGAGCCTATCTACAACTTTGTCGTATGCAGATGTATTCATAAAATCATCAACAGGAATATGTTCAGCGTTTGGAGCTGCTTTCATTGCTCTATCTGTTAATTTATTATGTGTAAAAACAATATCTGCATCGCTTGGAATATTCTCAATAGCTTTGTTTTCAACAACTATGTCAAGACCAGCTGCTTTCACTTTATTTCTTAATTTTGTAGCACCCATTGCACTTGATCCCATACCAGCATCACATGCAACGATCATTTTCTTAACAGCTGTTTTAACTACACTTGATTTCTTTCCTTTTAGTTCAACCATTTTTTCTTTTGCTGCTTCAAGATCTTGATCATCATCCACATCTTTTGATCTCTTCATGATTACTGAACCAATCAAGAAACTCACTGCTGTAGCAACTGCAACACCTAATAGTGTCGATATAAATCCACCTTTTGGTGTCATTGCAAGAAGTGCAAAGATACTTCCTGGTGATGGCCCAGCTACTAAACCTGCTTTAAGAATAACATTTGTAAATACTCCAGCCATACCACCACCAATAGCAGCAAACACTAACATTGGTTTAGCCAATACGTATGGGAAGTAAATTTCATGGATACCACCAAGGAAATGAATGATGATAGCTCCAGGTGCTGATTGTTTTGTAATACCTTTACCAAATATGTAGCAAGCTAACAAGATTCCAAGTCCAGGACCTGGATTAGTTTCTAATAAGAAGAAAATAGATTTTCCTGTCTCTGCTGCTTCTGTAACACCTAATGGTGCAAATATACCCCAGTTAAGTGTATTGTTTAAAAATAAGATTTTCGCTGGTTCAACTACGATAGATACAAGAGGTAAGAAACCTCCATCAACGATTGCTTGCGTCGCTGCACTTACAGCATTAGTAGCTGCTTGAATAACGGGTCCAATCGCTAAAAATCCTAAAATAGCAAGGAACATACCTGAAAGTCCTGAAGTGAAGTTGTTAACTAACATTTCAAATCCCGCTGGGATTTTACCTTCTAATGCGTCATCAATCTTCTTTATAACCCAACCACCAAGAGGTCCTGCTATCATAGCACCTGACAACATTGGTGTTGCATCTACAAGGTTCACAGCGCCGCCAGCACCTAACATTACACCAAAGGTAGCAACAGATCCAACTACTGCACCTCTTGTACCGCCAACCATCTTACCACCTGTATAACCAATTAAAATTGGTAACAAAGCTTTTAACATAGGACCAACCATTTGAGCTAGATTTTCATTTGGCAACCACCCTGGTCCAATAAATAATGCTGTAATAAACCCCCAAGCAATAAATGCACCAATGTTTGGCATCACCATACCACTTAAGAAGCGCCCAACTCTTTGGACTTTAACTTGTGCTTGATTCATACAAATAATCCTCCTTAAATTTAAATAGTTCATAATTATATAATAATATGTTCAGACTGATGAACCTTAAGGGATTTGTTGATCAGTCAAACGCCTTTAAGATGGATCATTCTGTAACAATTACTTTCGATTGAATAAACTGGTCTAGTATAGTGCTTAGTTCTTGAAAAATTTGTCCTTTGGTACCTGTTTTCAATAAGTCAGCAAATTGACTCGTAATAATCATTCTACTGATTTCACTTAAAACTTCTAGTTCTATGTGCTTAATGGAAATAGGTGCTACCATAACCACAATTACATCTAAATCAACCAGAACATTTTTATTGTTATAAATCGGAATCTTATCTTTTCCTCGAACAATCATAAAATATAATTCTTCTACTGATGAAGATCGTGTGTGAAGAAGCATCATGCTTTTCTTCCCTAATATAGTAGATCCCTTTTCTTCCCTGTCAATAAATGCCTTTTCTAGCTCTTTCTTTAAATGTTTTGCCTGAACAATTTCCCCGCTTACAAACTGTATTAACTCTTTTAGATTTTTAATCTCTACATTTTCCTTCAGTTGAAAGTTTTCTGTAACTTCTAAAATCGTGTCACAATATTGCTTTAACCTTGTAAGCTTTTCATTCAAATGAACCGTTTTTTGAATATTTGTCAAGTGTGGTTTTGGCATAAACCCTTCTAGGAATTTTTTAATTTCAATTCTATCTTGCTCTGTTAAAATAATGTTAACATGAATAGTTGGCAAATCGCAGTTTGGTATAGCTATGGTCGTAATCATCAGATCTACGTTTAACTCTTTAATTCTTTCAGTATCAATTTCCAACGTAGAAACTATGGCTACAATATCAATATTATGAAATTCTCTCTCAATTTCTGCAGCCAGTAGCTGAGAAGTTCCAATGCCACTTCCACATGCCACAATAACACGGTATTTCGTATTTGTCCGTCTATTTTGATTTTTAATTGCGGAGCCAATATGTGTAGCAATATATGCTACTTCATCTTCTGGTACAACAATTTTTTCTTCTTCTTCAATAACCTTGACACATTCCTTTGCTACTGAAAAAAGTGAAGGGTACTTTTCTTTAATTTCTTTTACTAATGGGTTCATTACGTCTAGTTTAAGCTTAATTCTATTAATCGCCGGTCCTAGATGCCTGACAAGTCCACTTAATAGCTTTTCATTGTCCTCTAAGTAAACATTTGTATGTGTTTCAGCAATTCGAATAATTTTTTTTGCTAACTTAATCATTTTAAAATCTTCTATCATTGAAATCCGGTTTTCTGAATTCGTCTCTCGGAGTGTAGCACCTTTAATGTGCATAACTAAATAAAACAATTCATCTTCCGGCATCGAGTCCATTTCTATCTCTATATTTTCAGCACTCCATTGTTCTAAGATGGCGTAAATTCTTTCATTCTTCAAAACTTTTTTTAATTCATCATCAATTGTTATAGTCAAACCTTGATGAATTCTTTTTATGGTTACAATAAATCGAATAATTAAAGCGATATATGAATGGTCTGCAAGTTGATAACCTGTATTGATTTCTAAATGTTTCAGAAAATCTCTCATATGCCCAACTTCGGAGATTTCCATTAAATCATAAACTACTTCATCAATTTTTGTAAAATTAGTTTTCAATGGCTTGTGCCATTCATTATTAATTATAAATTTAACTAAATCTGCTTCATGAAAATGTTCATATAATAATGCAACGATTGCTCTTCTTTTAGATTTCTCACTGCCTTTTATATAAATACCGAGTCCAGGCTTTCTAATCAGGTTTAATTCAAACTTTTCAAACCAACCTTCTATTTGATCTAAATCATTGCTAATTGTGCTTTCTGTAACATTTAATGAATGGGTTAGCGTATATAGTTTTGTCGTTCCTTGCTCTTTTAGGAGCTCAGCCTTTAGAATCGTATGCCTTTGCTCTGGTGAATCTGTTAGCTCAGTTTTTTCATTATTAATCCATTCAATAATATCTTCTAATTGTGCATCGTCAATGATGATCTTAATGCCTAAACCTTTTTTCTTTTCTAAATGAACATTTTTTTCTGCTAAACAACGCTCCACACCGTCAAGTTCACGCAAAATTGTTCGTGTACTAACATTAATATTTTCAGATATTTCTTGTGCAGTTATATACTCTTGTTGATTAAGTAATATGGTAATGATTTTTTTAACCCGCGAAGTCATTTTCACTTTACATCATCCTCTCTTTGCTCAATCAACTTATGATTTGATTATATTCGCTAGCCCGATAAATTAAAAGCTAAAGAAAAAAGATAATGGCATCAACCATAAGTGACATTATTTAAAATCAAGTAAAACAAGGGTTTTAAATGAACAAAGGGCCTCCTTACGGAGCCCTTAATATTTAATTTCAACTAAGGTTAATCCCTTTGCTGGAGATTTCTTCCCTGGCTTTAATCTATCTCTTGATTCAATTATACCAGTTATTTCTTCTGGTTCAAGCTTGCCAATTCCTACTTCAATTAGTGTCCCCACTATTATTCTAACCATATTATATAAAAAGCTATTACCTGTTACTGTAAATTCTATTAGCTTACCTTTTTGAACGACATCACATTTGTAGAGTGTCCTAACACTTGTTTTAACAGATCCTCCTACGGAAGAAAAAGCAACAAAATCATGCTCTCCCAAGAAATACTTTGAAGCTTCTTTCATTCTTTCTATATTTATAGGTCTATGATAGAAATAACTAAATCTGCTTTCTTGGGGCAAGGGGATTTTTGCGTTATATATTTTATAAATATATGTTTTTTCTTTGGCATGATACCTTGGATGAAAATCAAAATCCACCTCTTCAGCGCCTTGCACAACGATATCCTTCGGTAAATAACAATTCAGTGCTAAGCATAATTTATAGGGTGGCAGCTGCGTATTTGTTTCAATTGTTGCAGCCTGGCCTAATGCGTGAACGCCAGCATCTGTTCTACTGGAACCTTTAATAATAAAAGGTTCTTTAAATATTCTGCTACAGGCTTTAATGAGTTCTCCTTCAATTGTTTTATGTTTTATTTGCTTCTGCCATCCACAATAATTAGTGCCATCATAGGCAATGATAATTTTAAACATTTTCCTCATTTGCTAACGCCCCCAAAACAGCCTAATAATAATTAACATACTAACATAAGCTATACTTATTAAAAATGTCATATAATCTCTTAAGATATAATTTAATTGATGCATTTTAGTTCTACCTTCGCCACCCTTGTAGCACCTTGCCTCCATAGCCAATGCTAAATCCTCAGCTCTTCTAAAGGATGAAATGAAAAGTGGTACTAATAGAGGAATAAGACTCTTTGCTCTTTTAACAATACTGCCTTCTTCAAATTCTGCACCTCTTGCAGTTTGAGCCTTCATAATTTTATCTGTTTCTTCTAATAGTATTGGAATAAACCTAAGCGCAATTGTCATCATCATTGCAATTTCATGGGCAGGTACGTTCACTTTTTCAAGCGGCTTCAACAAGGCTTCAATTCCATCCGTTAATGAAATTGGTGAGGTTGTCAACGTTAGCAATGAAGATCCAATAATTAATAATATCAATCTAATACCCATTAATCCGGCAAGAATTACACCCTCTAGCGTAATTCTTATTTTCCATATTTCAACAAGTATTGTTTCACCTGGTGTAAAAAAAATGTTTATTGATATTGTAAGAATAATAATTACAACAATTGCTTTTAATCCTTTTAAAATAAAGTGTAAAGGCACCTTAGAAATATGAATTATACTTGCTATGAATAAAAAAGTAGCAAAATATCCAATAAAATATTTGTTAATAAAAAGTGCGCAAATATATATAAATGTAGCAATAATCTTTGTCCTTGGATCTAATTTATGTATAATAGAATCAGATGGATAATACTGACCTATCGTAATGTCTCTAATCACAATACCATACTCCTTTGCATTTTATTTCATCAACTCTTTTAATATTTCATAGGCTTCTAAAATTGTAATAGCATCTTTTTCTACTACGATATTTTTCTCCTGCAAAGCCTTCATTAAATAAGTAACTTGAGGTACGCCTAATCCCATACTTTCCAACTTCTCTATATTATTAAATATTTCTCTACTCGTACCATCTAATTCGATTCTTCCTTTATCCATTACAATGATCCGATTCACATATCTTGCAATATCCTCCATGCTATGAGAAACCAATATAATGGTAATGTTTGTTTCTGTATGCAACTTCTTAATCTCACTTAAAATATCATCTCTTCCTTTAGGATCTAACCCTGCCGTTGGTTCGTCGAGCACTAAAACCTTAGGTTCCATTGCAAGTACTCCTGCTATCGCTACTCTTCTCTTTTGTCCACCAGAAAGCTCAAATGGTGACTTTTCATAAAAGGCTTCATCATTTAAACCTACCTTGCTTAGCGCAGTCTTTACCCTTGTGTTAATTTCCTCTTTAGATAGCCCCATATTGGTAGGTCCAAAAGCTACATCCTTAAATACAGTCATTTCAAATAACTGGTGTTCTGGATACTGAAAAACAAGCCCAACGCTTTGTCTTAGTTGTTTCAAATTTACACTTTTGCTATTAATATCCACTCCATCAACACATACTGTACCTGACATAGGTTTAATCAATCTATTAATATGTTGAATCAATGTGGACTTACCTGAACCAGTATGACCAATAAGCCCAATAAATTCTCCATCATCAATTGTTAATGAAATATCTGAAAGTGCTCTTTTTTCAAAGGGTGTCCCTTTGCCATAAATATAGTTTAGTTCTTTGATTTCAATCGACATATTGCATCAACCATTTCCTCTACAGTAAGTATAGTTTCATCTATAGAAATACCATCGTTCTTAAGCATGTACGCAACCTCAGTAACCTGTGGGACATCCAATCCAATTTCCTTTAGTCTCGATACATCCGAAAAAACTTCCTTTGGACTCCCTTGCATTTCTATTTTACCTTGATCCATAACAATTACCCGATCAGCTTGTACCGCTTCCTCCATAAAATGCGTTATAAGAATAATTGTAATACCTTCCTCTTTATTTAATTGTTTAACTGTCTCAATAACTTCAATCCTTCCTGAAGGATCCAACATAGCTGTCGGTTCATCTAGCACAATGCACTCCGGCTTCATTGCAAGTACGCCCGCAATCGCAACCCTCTGCTTCTGTCCACCCGACAATTTATTCGGCGAATGCCTTGCATATTCTGTCATTCCAACAACTGCAAGGGCACCATCAACCCTCTTTCTAATCTTTCCTGCCTCAACACCTAAATTCTCTGGCCCAAACGCCACATCCTCCTCAACAATCGTCGCAATAATTTGATTGTCTGGATTTTGAAACACCATCCCCGCACTTTGCCTAACCTTCCATACATTATCATGTTCCTTCGTATCCATCCCCTTAACCCAAAGCGTCCCCGCCTTAGGCACCAACAAAGCATTCACATGTTTCGCTAGCGTTGACTTCCCCGATCCATTCCTCCCCAAAATAGCTACAAATTCACCCTTCTTAATCTCCACCTCAACCCCATCTAATGCCCTAAACGTATCCTCAACTTCCCCTCTATCATTATGCACATGATACTCAAAAACCAACCCATTCCCCATAACCATCTCTTCCATTTCCAAAACCTCCTATTCCTTACTTTATCAACACCATCATCCATCTCTTGATCCCTATTTTAAATTTACAAAGAATTCAATCTTTTATCCCACTCACCAATCTGCTTCATCCCTATTTTTACCATCACATCGAGTTGCCATTAGGTTTGCATTGGGTTTTCTTTGGGTTTGCCTTTGGATTTACCTTTGGGTTTGCCTTATATCACCGAAGAATTTTGCTTGATACACTTCCGAGTCTAGAAAGAAGTTATTTGTGTATTGCTGTAGCAGTGAGCCACGGATGGCGAACCAAACCCTTTGCACACGGACGTGCAAGGGTTTGCGAAAGCAATACACAATGACTTCCACCACACCAGCGCAAAATTCTGACCCTCTCACGAATCACTCACCAACGCAAAATTCTAACCGTCATACTACTCACTCACCTACCGCAAATTCCTGACCGTCAAAACAACAATGTAATAACCCGTAAATTTAAAATAGGGACTAAGCACCAACACTTAATCCCCACATAATCCCTCTATACTAATTCAAGAATAACTTCTTCAGCTGCGTCACCTTTACGTGGACCAATCTTAACGATTCTAGTATAACCACCGTTACGATCAGCATACTTTGGCGCAATTTCATCAAATAATTTTTCAACTAAATCAATTTGTTTTGTATTAGCCTTTTTACCTGCAGTTTGAGCTGGTACTTCCTTTACTGGATAAAGCACTTGAAGTATTTGTCTACGTGCATGTAGTCTTGTTGGATTATCTTTTTTTACATTTTTTTTGATTTCTTCAAACTCAGTAACCTTCTTGCCATCGACGGTAGTTTTCACTCTACTTCCATCAGCTGTCTTTTTAGGCACTTTTTGAGTTACAGTTGTCTCAATATAATTATCTTTTTCTCTAACTGCAAGAGCAATTAGCTTTTCAGCAAGTTTACGAACTTCTTTTGCTTTAGACTCAGTCGTTTTAATCTTTCCATGATAAATCAAATTAGTAACTTGATTTCTAAGCAAAGCTTTTCTTTGAGAAGAAGTTCTTCCAAGCTTTCTATATCCTAATCCTGCCATTATATTAACCTCCTTTGTCAGATGTTATATGCTCTAGTATTATTTAACATAACGCTATTCATCACTAGGTTTTAACACCAATTCAAGTTCTTTTAATTTTGATAATACTTCTTCTAAAGATTTTCTCCCTAGATTTCGTACCTTCATCATATCCTCAGAAGTTCTATTTGTTAATTCCTCTACGGTATTAATGCCTGCTCTTTTCAAGCAATTATAAGAACGAACAGAAAGCTCTAGTTCATCAATACTCATCTCAAGAACTTTTTCTTTTTCATTGTCTTCTTTTTCAACCATTACTTCAGTATTTTTAGCACTTTCTGATAGATCAACAAATAAATTTAAATGTTCGCTTAACACTCTAGCTGCCAAACTTACTGCTTCATCTGGTGACAATGTACCATTTGTCCAAACTTCCAATGCTAACTTATCATAATCTGTAATTTGTCCAACACGTGTATTTTCTACAATTAAGTTAACACGTTCAACTGGCGTATAACTTGAGTCAATTGGAATAACTCCGATTGGTTGGTCATCAGATTTGTTCTTATCAGCTCCGATGTATCCTCTTCCTCTTGTAATCGTTAACTCAATAAACAACTTGCTATCAGCTCCACCACTTAACGTTGCTATCGTTATGTCTGGGTTAAGGATTTCAATATCAGGATCAGCTTGAATATCTGCTCCTGTAATGATGCCTTCACCTTCAAATTCGATATAAGCAACTTTTGGTTCAAAACTGTCACTATTGTTTTTAATTGCCAATCTCTTAATGCTTAAAATAATTTCTGAAACATCTTCCTTAACACCAGGGATAGTACTAAATTCATGTAATACGCCATCAATTTTAACACTACTCACTGCTGCTCCAGGTAGTGAAGATAACATAATTCTTCTAAGAGAATTGCCGAGCGTAGTTCCGTAGCCTCTTTCCAAAGGCTCGATGACGAATCGTCCGTATTTATTATCTTCGCTTATTTCGATAATATCAATTTTAGGTTTTTCAAAATCAAACACGTTTAAAGACCCTCCTTCTATAAATTAATATTATATAGAATATCTTCATTCTACATATGTGCTTTAGCTTGAATTCTGAGGGTAAAATGTTTCTAGTTTGCTTATGACATATGTTTATTATTTAGAATATAACTCAACAATAAGAGTTTCTAAAACTGGAACTGTAATTTGTTCTCTTGTTGGTAGCGCTAAAACCTTAACAGTATAACTATCTAAATCTACGCTTAACCATTCTGCAACCGGTCTACCTGATGTGCTTTCAAAAATATCTTTGAATCTTTGAATGCCATGAGACTTTTCTGCTATTTGAATAACATCACCTGCTTTAACTAAATATGAAGGAATGTTAACTCTTTTACCATTTACTAATACGTGGTTATGACGAACCACTTGTCTTGCTTCAGTTCTAGAACGACCCAATCCTGCTTTATAAGCAACATTGTCTAAACGAGATTCAAGGGTAATTAATAAGTTATCCCCTGTAATACCTTTTTTACGGTCAGCTTCTTCAAAATAATTTCTAAATTGAGTTTCAAGTACACCATAAATTCTTTTAGCTTTTTGCTTTTCACGTAATTGTAATCCATACTCGGAAACCTTTTTACGTAATTTACCGTGTTGACCTGGTGGATACGGTCTACGATCTATTGCACATTTACCAGTGTAGCATCTATCGCCTTTTAAGAAAAGTTTGTCTCCTTCTCTACGACACAATCTACATACTGCTCCTGTATATCTTGCCATTGTTTACACCTCCTGACGGTTACACTCTTCTGCGTTTTGGTGGACGACATCCATTATGTGGTACTGGTGTTACGTCCTTGATACTTGTTACATCTAAACCAGCAGCTTGTAAAGCTCTAATAGCAGCCTCTCTACCAGCACCTGGACCTTTTACCATAACTTCTACAGCTTTTAATCCATGAATCATAGCTGCTTTCGCAGCTGTGTCTGCAGCCATTTGCGCTGCATACGGTGTAGATTTTCTTGATCCTCTAAATCCTAGCCCACCTGCACTTGCCCATGAAAGAGTATTTCCTTCTGTATCAGTCAATGTAACAAGGGTATTATTGAATGTTGATTTTATATGAGCTTGTCCGCGTTCGATATGCTTCTTTACGCGCTTTTTAGTAACTTTTTTAATTACTTTCTTTGCCATCAATCAAACCTCCTTACGATTATGATCTCTAATGGTTTAATAAACATTTATGTTTATACTATTTCTTTTTGTTTGCAACTGTTTTACGTGGACCTTTTCTTGTTCTTGCATTTGTCTTAGTTTTTTGTCCTCTTACAGGAAGACCTTTTCTATGACGGATCCCACGATAACAACCAATTTCCATTAAACGTTTGATATTAAGCGCTACTTCACGTCTTAAATCACCTTCAACCATTTGAGAAGCGTCGATGGTTTCACGTATTTTAGCTACTTCTTCATCCGTTAAATCTCTTACTCTTGTATCTGGACTAATTCCAGCTTGTGTTAGAATTTTATTTGAACTTACTCTACCAATACCATAAATATAAGTTAGACCAATTTCAACGCGTTTTTCTCTTGGTAAGTCGACACCACTAATACGAGCCATGTTATCTTTGCACCTCCAGCTTTAAAATTAATGTTAGTTACTAAATACAGTGTCTCTTCATATGCGGTGAACGTATGAATGGGACCTATACTATTTTGACGGTTAACGTTCATCTACTATTAGCACTGCAACATGTGCTTATAATAGGGATCGTTAAGATTATTATTTATTTCTTCTATCAGCAATAAATCACTTACCTACAACGGTTCCTAGTGGTTCATTGCGTCAGCCGCTTACAGAATATCACAATTAGATATTATATAACAGTTTTATCAAGGTTGCAAGCACTTTTTATAAGTTTTAACAATTTTTGAATATTTAATCATTGTTCAAGCAACTTATAGCACTTCGTTAAAGGATACTCACCCTTTGTTAAGTTAAATCAACCTTGTTTTTGTTTGTGCTTAGGATTATCACAGATAACGCGAATTCTCCCATTTCTTTTAATTACTTTACATTTTTCACAAATAGGTTTTACTGATGCTCTAACTTTCATCAATATCGCTCCTTCCCATGTACAATTGTCATGTAAATATTAACCCCATGAAAGGGTTTTACATCTCAATATTTCATCATTACTTATCACGCCAAGTTATTCTTCCTTTTGTTAAATCATAGGGAGACATTTCTATTGTTACTTTATCACCTGGCAGAATTCTTATATAATGCATTCTTAATTTACCACTAATATGCGCCAAAATGGTGTGTCCATTCTCTAGCTCTACTTGAAACATTGCATTAGGTAGTTTTTCAAGAACTCTTCCTTCTACTTCAATAACATCTTTTTTAGACATATTTTAAACCTCCTTACGATGATTTAGGCCTTTTGATATACGATTAGTTCTCTTCTAATATCGGCATTTGTCAGCTTTTCTTCATTTTCAATTTTATGTTTAATGGTTTCAATTATTATATTGGTTGGCTGAATATGTTTTAGCTTTTTCTTCTTTGGGTTTTCAATCCTTCTAAAATGTCCATCTACCAAATATACATATTCATCTTGTATATCTATTATTACGAATATTTTATCTTGATCCCTTCCAGCCTTTGATTTAATAATTTGACCATATTGAAATTTATCCATGGTATTCACCTCATCTTATACTACTGTTAGAAGCTCGTAACCATCTTCTGTAATCAGAATCGTATTTTCATAGTGTGCCGATAATGACTTATCTAATGTCACCACAGTCCAATCGTCTTCAAGTACCCGAACCTCGTATCTACCAGCATTAACCATAGGTTCTATCGCAAGCACCATACCCATTTGAAGCTTTGGTCCTCTACCTATAGGCTTATAATTAGGTATTTGGGGTTCCTCATGAATATCTTTACCAATACCATGACCAACAAGGTCTCTTACAACAGAGCATCCATTGTGTTCAACATAACTTTGAATTGTTTCAGATATTTGATGCAAGTGATTGCCTGCCTTAGCCATTTTAATTCCTTCATAAAAGCTTTCCTCAGTTATTTTTATCAAATGTTTTGCTTCATCAGAAATCCTTCCAACACCATGTGTTCTAGCAGCATCTCCATGGTAGCCTTTATACATAGCTCCTATATCAATACTAACAATGTCACCTTCTACAATTCTTCTGTGTTTACTTGGAATACCATGAACCACTTCTGAATTAATAGAAACACATATTGAAGCTGGATAGCCGTTATAACCTTTAAACGATGGCTCGGAATTTTTACTTCTTATGAACTCTTCTGCAATTTGATCTAATTCTAAGGTTGTCATACCTGCCCTTATCTTTTGTTCAATTAATTGATGTGTTAAGGCAACAATTTTTCCTGCTTCACGCATGAGTTCTATTTCTTGATTATTCTTAATAAGAATTGCCATAAATTACACTCCCAAAACTTTAATAATCTCATCAGTAATATCTTTAACTGTTAAAGTACCATCTACAGAGATTAATATACCTTGATTATTATAGTATTCAATCAAAGGTCTGGTTTGTTCATGATAGATTTCTAATCTCTTAAGAACAGTTTCTTTTTTATCGTCATCTCGAAGGATCAGTCCAGAATTGCAAGTATCACATTGATTTTCCACTTTTGATGGAACATTCACGATATGATAAGTTGCACCACATCCTACACAAGCTCTTCTGCCAGACATCCTGCTCACGATATCACTATCAGGAACAGCAATTTCGATAGCATAATCCATTTTTGTTCCCATATCAAGTAGTGCACTATCTAAACTTTCAGCTTGTGGGATTGTTCTTGGAAAGCCATCTAATACAAATCCATCTTTACAGTCCTCTTGTTGAAGGCGATCTGCTACCAAATCTACAACAAGATTATCTGGAACTAATAATCCTAAATCCATAAATTCTTTTGCTTTTTTTCCAAGTTCTGTATCATTTTTAATGTTTGCTCTAAAAATATCCCCTGTTGAAATATGTGGTATTTTATACGTAGCAGCAATATATTTTGCTTGTGTTCCTTTTCCAGCCCCTGGAGCTCCTAACATAATTAACTTCATTCTATCGCCTCCATATCTTCACAAAAGACTCTATTTATTTTTAAATACAAGACGTGGAAAGTTAACCCCCCTAGGAAGCTATCTTTCCTCATCTTAAATCTATGAATTCAAAAATCCTTTGTAATGTCTCATTACTAATTGAGATTCAATTTGTTTAATGGTTTCTAAACATACACCAACAACAATTATTAATGAAGTACCACCAAATCCAATTTGTACTTTTGTAATCGCAGATAATGCAATTGGAGATATGGCTACGATTCCTAACAAAATACCACCAATAAGAACTATTTTGTTTAGAATTTTTGTTAAATAGTCAACTGTTGGTTTTCCAGGTCTAATCCCTGGAATAAAACCGCCATTTTTCTTCATGTTATTAGCAACTTCATATGGATTAAAAATAATTGCAGTATAAAAGAACGCAAACAATATAATCAAAGTGAAGTACAATGCTGCTCCAAATGGAGAGCTATAATAATTCAAAAAATCAATTGTTTTTTGTAGCCAAGGAGCTGGTGTTTGAGTAAAAAACCCAGTTATGACTTGTGGAAATTGTAAGAGTGAGGAAGCAAATATTACTGGTATAACACCTGCCATATTAACTTTCAATGGTATATGTGTTGATTGACCACCGTAGCTTTTTCTTCCTTGCATCTTCTTAGCATATTGAACGGCAATTCTTCTTTCTCCTAAGTAAATCAGAACTACTAGAAGAATCATCCCTAAAAATACTAATAACATAGCAAAAACTTGAATGTATTTACCTAATATAGCTTGATTATAAAGCGCTTTAGCTCCTGAAGGTAATCTCGATAGTATATTCACAAAAATGATTAATGATATACCATTACCAACGCCACGCTCGTTTATTCTTTCACCAACCCACATTAAAAATGCTGTGCCTGCAGTCATTGCAGATACTGCGATAATAACTGACAAAACATTATATTCGTTAAAGATGTTTCTAAGTCCAAGAGAAATGGCTATAGATTGCACTAATGCAAGAATGACTGTACCATATCTAGTCATCTTCGCAATCATCTTACGACCATCTTCACCTTCTTTTTGCATTTCCTCTAGTGCAGGAATTGCAATAGTTAACAGGTTCATAATAATAGATGCGTTGATGTATGGAATAATACCCATTGCAAATAATGTCATGTTAGCAAATGCTCCACCTGAGAAAGCATCAAATAAGCCGAGTAAGTCCCCTGCTTGTGCGAAATAATCTTTTAATACTTCTGCATTAATTCCTGGAATCGGGATTGCAGCCCCAACTCTAATTACAAATAGCATAAGTAATGTAAATAATAGTTTATTTCTTAGATCTGGTACTTTAAACGCGTCACGAATTGTTTTGAACAATTAAATCACCTCTGCTTTCCCACCAGCCGCTTCTATTTTCTCAATGGCTGATTTACTGAAAGCATTCGCTTGAACAGTTAATTTTTTTGTCATCTCGCCATTTCCCAATATTTTAACGCCATCTTTTGGATTGTTTACTATGCCTTTTTCAATTAGTTTTTCAATTGTTACTACGCCGCCAGCTCTAAATACATTAAGGGCTTCAAGATTGATTCCAATAATTTCTTTTGAACTTCTGCAAGTAAAACCTCTTTTTGGAAGACGTCTGTAAAGTGGCATTTGACCACCTTCAAATCCAATTCTAGTTCCTCCACCAGAACGAGAGTTTTGTCCATCTCTTCCTCTTCCGGCAAATTTACCATTCCCTGAACCATGACCTCTCCCTTTTCTATATCTATTTCTTGTTGAACCTTCTACAGGTCTTAAATCTGATAAATTCATGCAGATTACACCTCCTAACTATTTTAGTGTTCTATACTTCTTCAACTTTTATCAAGTGAATAATGTGTTTTACCATCCCTCTAATTGCAGGGTTATCTTGTTGCTCAACTGTTTTGTTAAGCTTTGTTAAACCTAATGCTACTGCAGTCTTTTTGTGTTTAGGAATGGCTCCAATGGTTGATTTAACAAGTGTGATTTTTAATTTATTTGCCATCTTAGTTCCCTCCTAACCTGTGATTTCTTCGACTGATTTACCTCGAAGCTTAGCAACATCTTCTGGTGTCTTCAATTGAAATAAACCTTGAATTGTTGCAGCTACAACGTTATTTTTATTATTTGAACCTAAAGACTTTGTTCTAATATTTTTAATTCCTGCAAGTTCAAGTACGGCACGTACTGGACCACCAGCGATTACTCCAGTTCCTTCTGGTGCTCTTTTAAGAAGTACAGAAGCACTTCCAAAATTACCAAGGTAGTCGTGTGGTATACTGCCATTCTCATCGATTGGGATTGCAATCATTTTCTTCTTTGCATCATCAATACCTTTACGAATCGCTTCTGGAATTTCAGTTGCTTTTCCCATTCCAGCACCAACATGACCGTTTTCGTCTCCAACAACAACTAAAGCTGCAAATCTGAAATTACGTCCACCTTTAACAACTTTTGTTACACGTCTAATGGATACTACTTTTTCCTTTAGGTCCATAGCACTTGTATCTAAAACTGTATGTTTCATCATTTTACCTCCTTGCTATAATTATACGCTTGTTCTATTCCGATATCTTGATATTCAAACAATTAGAATATTAATCCTACTTCTCTTGCAGCATCTGCAAGTGCTTGAACTTTACCATGGTATATATAACCTCCACGGTCAAATACAACAGTATTAATACCTTTATCTACTGCTTTTTTAGCTATAGAATTTCCAACTACTTTTGCAGCTTCAACATCATTTTTCTTTTCAAGTTGAAAATCTTTATCCATAGTGGATGCTGCTACAAGTGTAATTCCTTTTGAATCATCAATAATTTGTGCATATATATGACTGTTACTTCTAAACACACATAAGCGTGGTCTTTCAGAAGTACCTTTAATTTTGTTTCTGATCTTTCTGTGTTTTCCAACACGTACTTTTGATCTTACTTCCTTATTTACCATTTGGGTTTCACCTCTTTACTTTGTAATCCTTGTAGTTTAGGTAGATTAATTACTTCTTACCTGTTTTACCTTCTTTACGTATGATAACTTCATCAGAATACTTAATACCTTTACCTTTGTAAGGCTCTGGTTTTCTCTTAATTCTAATTTCTGCTGCAAATTGTCCAACATCTTCTTTATTAATGCCTTTTACAATAATGACATTTGTTCCTTCAACTATTGTTTCAACACCTTCAGGATCTTCCATTTCAACTGGATGACTGTAACCTAAAGATAATACAAGTTTTTTACCTTGCTTTTGTGCTCTATAACCAACACCATTGATTTCTAATTTCTTTTCGTAACCTTTCGTTACACCTTCAATCATATTAGCTACCAATGTTCTTGTTAATCCATGTAATGATCTCATTTTTTTTAAGTCATTCGGTCTAGTAACAAGAATTTGATTTTCTTCTTTTGCTAAAGTAATTTCTTTAACCAATTGTCTACTTAAAGAACCTTTTGGTCCTTTAACTGTGATGAAGTTTGTGTCAGTAACATTTACTTCAACGCCAGCTGGAATTTCAATCGGTAATCTTCCAATTCTTGACATCTTATTTCCTCCTAGTGGTTAGATTGAGATAGCAAGCTATCGTTTCACCTAGAGTGTTTACGTAGTAAACACAGTTTCTTCATACTTCATTACATTTTACCAGCGTTTGTACACCAAACGCAGTTTCTGTTTCTTAATTTAAGTACTTCTATATTACCAGATAAATGCGATTACTTCGCCGCCAACATTAATTTTTCTTGCTTCTTTATCAGTAATAATACCTTTATTTGTTGAAATAATCGCTGTTCCAAGACCACCCAATACCTTTGGTAATTCATCTTTACCAGCATATACTCGGAGCCCTGGTTTTGAAATTTTCTTAATACCAGAAATAACTTTTTGGTTTTTATCTTTGCCATATTTTAACTCTAAACGAATTGTTTTAATGTGACCATCCTCAATGGATTTATATCCTTTGATAAAACCTTCTTTTGTTAATATATCTGCAATTGCAAGCTTCATGATTGAAGCTGGCACATCAACAAAATCGTGTTTAGCTGTGTTCGCATTTCTAATTCTAGTTAACATATCTGCAATAGGATCACTCATTGTCATGTTTGTTGCCTCCTTCCTAAACTTTGTTTACCAACTAGCTTTCTTAACGCCAGGTATTTGTCCTTTATATGCAAGCTCACGGAAACAAATTCTACATATTCCGTACTTTCTTAAATAACCGTGAGGTCTTCCGCAAATTCTACAACGACTGTACGCTTGAACCGCATACTTTGGCGTACGTTGTTGTTTAACTTTCATTGATGTTTTTGCCATTTAATTGCTTCCTCCTTACTGCTTTTTGAAAGGCATTCCGAATAATGTTAACAGTTCTCGAGCTTCTTCATCAGTCTTAGCAGTTGTTACAAATATAACGTCCATCCCTCTCACTTTATCAATTTTATCGTAAGAGATTTCTGGGAAAATTAACTGCTCTTTAATACCTAACGCATAGTTCCCTCTGCCATCGAATGAATTAGCATTAACACCTCTAAAGTCACGAACACGTGGAAGTGATAAGTTAATAAGTCTGTCTACAAACTCATACATTCTCTTGCCACGAAGGGTTACTTTCGTACCAATTGTCATTCCTTCTCTAAGTTTAAATGCCGCTACAGACTTTTTCGCTTTGATTGGAAGTGGCTTTTGTCCTGAAATTATTGTTAAATCATTAATAGCAGCGTCCATAACTTTAGAATTTTCTTTTGCTTCACCAACGCCCATGTTTATAACAACTTTTTCGATTTTCGGTACTTCCATAATGTTTTTATAATTAAATTTTTTCATCATTGCATCAACAATTTCATTATTGTAAGTCTCTATTAATCTACTCATAATAAGTGACCTCCTTCCTTAAATTAATCAATTACTTCACCTGTTGATTTTGCCACTCTAAGACGAACGTTTTTCATCTTGCCGTCTCTTTCTTCTTTTGTTAATTTGATTCCTAATCTTGTTGGTTTACCTTTATGCACATACATTACGTTAGATACTGTAATCGCTGCTTCTTGATGAATAATGCCGCCTTGTTGATTGTTAGCATTTGGTTTACTATGCTTAGTCGCCATATTCACACCTTCAACTAGTACTCTACCGTTCTTTTTGTCTACAGAAAGGATCTTTCCTTGCTTACCTTTATCTTTACCAGCAATCACTTGTACAGTATCGCCAGTTTTCAACTTGATATTCGCCAATTGTTACACCTCCTTATAATACTTCTGGTGCTAATGATAATATTTTCATGAATTTCTTTTCTCTAAGTTCTCTTGCTACAGGTCCAAATATACGAGTTCCCTTAGGGGTCTTATCGTCTTTGATTACAACTGCTGCATTTTGGTCAAATTTGATATATGAACCATCTTTACGACGTACACCTTTAACCGTTCTAACTACTACTGCTTTAACTACTTCACCTTTTTTTACAACGCCACCTGGTGTTGCATCTTTAACCGTAGCTACGATGATATCGCCAACATTAGCATATCTTCTTGTTGATCCGCCTAACACACGAATACAAAGTATTTCCTTTGCGCCTGTGTTGTCGGCTACTTTAAGTCTAGATTCTTGTTGAATCATGCTTAATCCTCCTTTCAGTCACGATCATTGATCTCAATGATCTAAACCCTAAAAATTATTTTGCTTTTTCGACTATTTGTACCAATCTCCATCTTTTGCCCTTAGACAATGGTCTTGTTTCCATTACTCTTACTTTATCACCAATTCCACATTCATTGTTTTCATCATGAGCTTTTAATTTGTAAGTTCTTTTGATAACTTTACTGTAAAGTGGATGTTTAACGCTAGTTTGTACAGCTACTACAATGGTTTTATCCATTTTATCACTTACAACTCTACCCATACGGGTTTTTCTCATATTTCTATCTTCCACGCTTATTTCCTCCCTTCAGGATACTTTCAAGTATGAAAATCGGCTATGTCAAGTTATGCACTCAATATTTCTATGCCGCTTTTCCAATTACATACGCAAAACATTCTTTTGCCGTTAGGGTAACTCTATTTGCTAGCTTTACTTTGTTCAGTTATAATTGTTTGAATTCTAGCAATATTTTTACGAACTTCAGTAATTCTGCCTGTATTTTCTAATTGATTTGTTGCATTTTGAAATCTCAAATTAAATAATTCTTTTTTTGCAGCCACTAATTCAGTTTGTAATTCCACAGCGGATTTGGTCTTTAATTCGTCTAAAAATTTAGTTGTTTTCACAATTATCACCGCCTTCTAAATCCTTACGAGAAACAACTTTGCATTTACAAGGTAATTTATGCACAGCTAATCTAAGTGCTTCTCTTGCTACTGCTTCTTCTACACCTGCAAGTTCAAACATAACTCTACCAGGTTTAACAACTGCTACCCAGTACTCAGGAGTACCTTTACCGGAACCCATTCTTGTTTCAGCTGGTTTAGTTGTAACAGGCTTATCAGGAAATATTTTAATCCAAACCTTACCACCACGTTTAATATAACGAGTCATAGCAATACGGGCTGCTTCGATTTGGTTAGATTTAATCCAACATGGTTCCATGGCTACAATACCGTATTCACCGTAGTTAATGGTATTGCCTCTTGTAGCTTTTCCAGCCATTGAGCCACGGAATTGCTTACGTCTTTTAACTCTTTTTGGCATTAACATTACATTACTCCTCCTTTGTTTTTATCTTTCATAGGAAGAATTTCGCCATGATATATCCATACTTTTACGCCAACTTTACCATAAGTTGTGTTTGCTTCAGCAAAACCATATTCAATGTCAGCTCTAAGGGTTTGAAGTGGAATAGTTCCTTCATTGTAGGATTCTGAACGAGCCATTTCTGCTCCGCCTAGACGTCCTGAACATCCAATCTTTATTCCTTTTGATCCTGCTTTCATTGCACGACCCATGCTTTGTTTCATTGCTCTACGAAATGATACACGGTTTTGAAGCTGTGCAGCTACGTTTTCAGCAACAAGTTGAGCACACTTTTCAGGTCTCTTTACTTCCATAACATTTACAATTACTTTGCTCGTTGTATGTGTTTGGATAAATTTTCTCAATTCTTCTATTGATGCGCCGCCTTTACCAATAATAATACCTGGCTTAGCAGTATGAATGTTAATTTTTATGCGTTCTGAAGCTCTTTCAATTTCTATTTTATTGATGCCAGCCGCAAATAATTTTTTCTTTATTAGTTTTCTGAGTTTATCGTCTTCTACTAAAAAATCAGAAAAATTCTTTTCAGCATACCATCTAGAATCCCAATCCTTGATGATACCGACTCTCAAGCCGTGTGGATTAACTTTTTGTCCCATACCTAACCTCCTTATCTATTTATTGTTTAAGATAATAGTAATGTGACTTGTTTTCTTTTCAATTCTAAAAGCTCTACCTTGAGCTCTTGGTCTGATTCTCTTTAATGATGGTCCTTTGTTTGCAAAGGCTTCATCAATAAATAGAGTTTCTGAATTCATGCCACTATTATTTTCAGCGTTTGCTACTGCTGATTTTAACAATTTTTCTATAATTCTAGCGCCGTTTCTTGGTGTATAAGCTAAAATACCAAGTGCTGAAACAACGTCTTTCCCTTTGATTGTATCAAGAACAATTTTTGCTTTTGTAGTTGATACACGCGCGAAAGATAACTTAGCTTTTGGTCTAGTATCTTTATTCGCATTTCTTTCTCTTTTAATCTGACTTCTATGTCCTTTAGCCATCTAGATTGCCTCCTTTCAATAAACTAACGCACTCTTGATTTCTTTTCATCTCTTGTATGACCTTTATAGGTTCTAGTCAAAACAAATTCACCTAATTTATGTCCAACCATATCTTCGCCAACATAAACTGGTACATGTTTTCTTCCATCATGAACAGCAATTGTGTGTCCAACCATTTCTGGGAAGATCGTTGATCTTCTTGACCATGTTTTAACAACTTGTTTGCTCTCAGTTTCATTTAAAACTGCTATTTTCTTAAGTAAGCTTTCATCAGCGAAGGGTCCTTTTTTCAATGAACGAGCCATTATTAAACCTCCTTTTTGAAGTCCTTCTCAATCTAAATATTTACGTAATCGAGAAGTTAAATCATTTATTAGTTTTATACCGCGTATATTATTTCTTAGCACTACGTGTTCTTACGATATATTTGTTTGACGGTTTGTTTTTCTTTCTAGTCTTATAACCGAGGGCTGGTTTACCCCAAGGTGTCATTGGACTTGGACGACCGATTGGTGCTCTACCTTCACCACCACCATGTGGATGGTCATTCGGGTTCATAACAGACCCACGAACTGTAGGACGAATACCCATATGACGTTTACGACCGGCTTTACCAATTGTAATAAGCTCATGATCAATATTACCTACTTGACCTACTGTTGCTCTACATTTAACTGGAACCATTCTCATTTCACCTGAAGGTAATCTGAGCGTAGCCATTTTTCCCTCTTTTGCCATAAGTTGAGCTACATTCCCAGCTGAACGAACCATTTGTCCGCCTTTACCAGGTTGCATTTCTATATTGTGAACACTTGTACCTACTGGAATAAATTCTAGTGGAAGAGTGTTTCCAATCTTAATTTCGGCTTCAGGGCCATTCATTAACTTTGTACCTACTTTTAATTTGTATGGTGCAATAATATAGCTTTTTACACCATCTTCATATTGAAGCAATGCAATGTTTGCTGTTCTATTTGGATCATACTCAATTGCTACTACTTTTGCAGGTATATTGTCTTTGTTTCTTTTAAAATCAATCATTCTATACTTGATTTTAGCACCACCACCGCGATGTCTAACAGTTATTTTCCCTTGATTATTACGTCCAGAATGTTTTTTCAAGCTTACAACCAATGACTTTTCAGGCGTTGATTTAGTAATCTCCTCAAAAGTTGAAGCTGTCATATGTCTTCTAGAAGGTGTATACGGGCTGTATTTTTTTATACCCATGATTTTCACTCCTTTCAAAAACTTACACGCTACCGTGTGTGTCTATTCACGTTAATTATTTATTACCTTACATGCCTTCGAAGAATTCAATGTCTTTACTTTCAGCTGTTAATGCTACAATTGCCTTTTTAGTCTTAGCAGTTTTACCAGCAGTTTGACCTCTTCTTTTTAACTTTCCTTCTTTGTTCATTGTATTAACTGATTTAACCTTCGTACCTTTAAACATTTTTTCAACTGCTTCTTTTACTTGTACCTTTGTTGCACTTGGATGCACCAAAAAGGTATATTTCTTTTCTGCCATTGAATTCATGCTTTTTTCAGTAATTACAGGTTTTAGTAGTACGTCATAGTATTTTAAGTCTGCCATTATGCGTACACCTCCTCAATCGTTGCAACTGCGTCTTTAGTTACTAAAAATGTATCGTATTTTAGAATATCGTAAACATTAATGGTATTCGTTAAAGCAGTTTTTACGCCAGCAATATTTCTTGCTGATAAAAGAACGTTTTTATCGTTGTCTGCTATTACGACAAGCGCTTTTGATACCTTAAGGTTCTCTAATACTTTAATCATACTTTTTGTTTTAATATCATCAAATGCTAATTGATCTAAAACAATTAATTTTTGATCATTCACTTTCGCTGTTAAAGCGGATTTTAATGCTGATCTTTTTTCTTTCTTGTTTAATTTAACGGAATAATCTCTTGGTTTTGGAGCAAATACAACACCGCCACCTTTCCATTGAGGAGATCTAATAGAACCTTGTCTTGCTCTACCAGTTCCTTTTTGTTTCCATGGTTTTGCACCGCCGCCTCGTACTTCTGCGCGAGTTTTTGCGCTTTGAGTTCCTTGACGACTATTTGCTAGCTGGCCCACAACTGATTTATGCATTAAGTGATTTTTTACTTCAACGCCAAAAATTGCATCGTTGAGTTCTAATTCACCAACTTGTTGACCTTCCATGTTATAAACAGATACTTTAGCCATTATTGTTCCTCCTTCCTGTGTTTATTAAGCTTTAACCGCATCAATAATAGTTACGATTGCTTTTTTAGGTCCAGGTACTGCACCTTTTACTAGTATTAAGTTGTCTTCTGAATCAATTCTAACAACTTCTAAATTTTGAACGGTTATTTTTTCAGCACCCATATGTCCTGGTAATTTCTTACCTTTGTAAACTCTACTTGGTGATGAAGCTGAGCCCATAGAACCAGAAACTCTGTGAGATTTTGAACCATGCGCCATCGGTCCTCTGCTTTGTCCATGTCTCTTGATTGAGCCTTGGAAGCCTTTACCTTTGGATACACCAGAAACATCTACTAAGTCTCCTACTTCAAATACATCAGCAGTAATAGATTGTCCTAGTTCATAACTCTCTGAACCCTCTAATTTAAATTCTTTAACATGTCTTTTGAATTCTGAACCTGCTTTGTTAAAATGTCCTTGTAGTGGTTTTGTCGTATGCTTTTCTTTTTTGTCTTCAAAACCCATTTGTACTGCACTGTAACCGTCATTTTTTTCAGTTTTCACTTGTGCAACCGTACATGGCCCTGCTTGTAATACTGTTACTGGCACAAATGTTCCATCTTCCATGAAGATTTGTGTCATTCCAACTTTCTGAGCTATAATTGCTTTTTTCATTGTCTAACCTCCTATTAATCTACAGCGGATTACACGTACTAGTTTACTTATAAACTAGTAGGTTATGAACGTCCGATCTTCTTGCAAGCAAGAAATTCTTTCCTTCACTAAATGTAATCATCCTAGATGGTTTATACTTTCGAAACAACATTAGAATT
The DNA here is from genome assembly GCA_002841375.1 of Firmicutes bacterium HGW-Firmicutes-7. Classification (GTDB taxonomy): domain Bacteria; phylum Bacillota; class Clostridia; order Lachnospirales; family Vallitaleaceae; genus HGW-1. The sequence continues at coordinate 27,435 of PGZO01000037.1, forward strand.
AACATCATTATAATTCTTGATGCATAAAACCAATAACACGAAGTCTTTGTTTTACTGTTCAAAATATATATAAACCTCTACAAAACGTTTTGCTTCGTACATTATGTACTTCGCTAATATTTTGTTGGATTATTTCACATCTACTTTAATGTCTACCCCAGCAGGTAGTTCTAGACGCATTAATGCATCTACTGTCTTTGCAGTTGGCAAATTAATGTCAATTAATCTTTTGTGCGTTCTTTGTTCAAATTGCTCTCTAGCATCTTTGTACTTGTGAACCGCTCTAAGAATTGTTACTATTTCTCTTTTCGTTGGAAGAGGAATAGGTCCGCTTACCATTGCGCCAGTCTTTTTAGCTGTTTCAATGATTTTCATAGCTGATTGGTCGATTAATTGATGATCGTATGCCTTTAAACTGATTCTCATTTTTTGAGTTGCCATTAAAAAAGTCGCCTCCTTTTCGTACATTAGTACGACAAGTGGTGACTGTACATGTTGCCGTGTGTATCATAGTAATTACACACTCTTAATCAACTTCATTGATTTATTGTACAGTGATCTTGTCGCCAGTTTCTTGAACTTGACATCGCTCCATAAGAAAACCTGTATATATACAGCAACCTCTTACTTCATAGCTCTTTTGTCACAGCAATAATAATTATACACCACAACTTTATCTAATGCAAGCTTTTTTTATAAGACTTTTCATATTTTTTTTAGTCTGCTCAAAATCAAGTAACGGTTGATATTTGCATCCATTATTTTTGCTTAAACCAAGTTTTTAACGTAAATGATTGTGGAAATTTTTTTATGTTAATATGCAGTCCTGTATTAATATGGCTAATTATAAGCTTTTTTATTTAGTATTTTGTAAATAAACCCAATTATTTCGTTTAATCAATATTAACGAACAAAAAGAGCCCCTACACTTATGTAGAGGCCTTGAGCCTTTAGCTTTTAGCTTATTAGGCGATACATTAAATAATATTCTATTCTTATAGAAATGATTAATTAGAGCCATCGTCTACTTTGCATATTTGCCGATTATTTCCATAATCTCCTCTATCTTTTCATCTCCATGTCCTTCTTCAAAAGCTTGCTTCACGCAGACTTTAATATGATTGTCTATGATTTTAAGGTTTGCTTTCTTTAATAATGCCTGAACAGCTAAAATCTGCTTTGAAACATCTACGCAATATCTATCATTTTCAACCATCTTAATAACAGCTTCAATCTGTCCTTTGGAAGTTTTCAGTAAATTAAGTACCTGCTGATCCTTTTGCATACCGTTCACCCCTTTAGTATAATATCTATCTCATTACTTATATTACTTATCTTTGCAAGATGCTTAATATTTTATTCCTTTATAAAATCAGGCGCTAAGTTTACTTTTTTTAATCTTAATGAGTTATAAACTACATTCAAGGAACTAAATGCCATAGCAGATGCACCGATCATTGGATGTAATAATCCAAGCATTGCTATTGGTATGAATAACGCATTATAGAACCACGCCCAAAAATAATTTTCTTTAATTTTTCTAAATATTGCTCTGGACAATTTTATAGCAGATATAATATCACTTAACTCTCCTCGTACTAGGGTAACATCTGCTGCTTCTATAGCAATATCCGTACCTGTGCCAATCGCTATACCCACATTGGCTTGTTTCAATGCAGGGGCATCATTAATACCATCTCCTACCATTGCCACCGTATCATATTGTTCTTGAAGTCTTATGATTTCTTCTACCTTTCCTTCTGGCAATACTTCTGATATAACGTGACTAATACCTACCATTTTTCCAATCGCCGCTGCGGTTCTTCTATTGTCTCCTGTAATCATAGCAGTCTTAATGCCCATACGTTCTAGCCCTGCTATTGCTTTTGCAGAACCTTCTTTTATAGGATCTGCTACAGCTATAATTCCTAATAATTTATTTTCTTTAGCAACCAACATCGCCGTCTTTGCTTCTTCTTCTAATCTAATTAATTCCTCTTCATAAGCTTCATATGGAACTTTATGATCTTTCATCAGTTTTCTGTTTCCAACGAGAACTGTTTCTCCATTTATAGTTCCAATTACACCCATACCAACAATTGCATTAAAATCAAGTACTTTTCCTAGGCTTATTTCCTCATTTATAGCCTTTTCTACAATTGCATGTGCTAAAGGGTGTTCTGAACCATTTTCTATTGTACCTGCATAAAAAAGAAGGTCCTTTTCATTAATATCTTTTACAATAACCAAGTCCGTTACTTCGGGTTTTCCCTTTGTAATGGTTCCTGTTTTGTCAAAAGCAATTGTTTTTACATTCTTAAAGGTTTGTATTGCTTCACCATTTCTAATTAAAATTCCCCGTTCTGCGCCCATACCACTTCCTACCATTAAGGCAGTTGGCGTTCCTAAACCTAATGCACATGGGCATGAAATAACTAAAACGGCTGTTGCAGTAATAAAAGCTAAAGTAAGTGGCGTAAGTTCTGGGTTTATCCATGGTAAGAAGGACGCTCCCCACCTCATAATACCAAGATGAAACGCTGGAAATAAATTAAAGGAAATAAATGTACCAATTGTTATAATGATTATTGTAGGAACAAAATAGCCAGTAATACGATCTGCAAATTCTTGTATTGGCACTTTAGATCCTTGACACTCCTCCATCATCTTAACAACTTGAGATAGAAAAGTATCTTTTCCAACTTTCGTTACTTTAACTTTTAACAGTCCTTGTTTATTTATGGTTGCCCCGATTACTTCGTTGCCCTTTTCACGTTTTACCGGCATCGATTCTCCCGTTGCCATAGACTCATCTACTAAGCTACTACCTTCAATGACTGTTCCATCAGTAGGAATCTTTTCTCCAGGACGTATCACCATAACATCTCCTACTTGTAAATCTTTAATAGGAATTTCAACTTCTTCATCTTCAATAATGATTTTTGCTGTTTTAGCACCCATTTGAAGCAACTTCTTAATAGCTTGTGATGCTCTTCCTTTAGCTTTAACCTCTAAATATTTTCCTACTAAATGAAAGGTCATAATGGTAGTGGCCATTTCAATAAAAGTTTGAACTGGAATAAAAAATCCCATTAATCCAATCAAATATGGTGGTAAAGATCCTAAGGATACTAATACGTCCATATTAGGACTTTTATTTTTCAGCGCTTTCCAACTGCCTACATGAACGTGTAATCCTGTCCCAAATATAATTGGAAACCCAAGCACTACAGTAATTGGCAAATAGCCAGGAATACGTACAACAAACATATTAATCATCATTAAGATCATTATAATACTTGTGAAGAGGAGCGAGATTTTCATTGTTTTTTCAGTCTTCTTAATTTTTATTTCATCTTCATCTACATGATCCTCTTCGCTTTCTTCTAATACCAATTCATATCCTAGTGTAGTCACTTTTCTCTGAATATCTAATAGCCTAACGTTCTTAGGATCATATTCTATTGTGATCTTTTCAACTGCAAAGTTTACATTTGCTGTTTCAATTCCTTCAATTTTATTTACAGATTTTTCTATGTTACTAGCACAAGCAGTACATGTCATACCTTTAATTTTCAATGTAACTTTTTCTATATTTTTTTCTTCATCTGTTATTGCTTTATATCCTGCATCATCAACTGTTTTTAAAATAGTTTGTATATCAAGTTTATTGGGATCATATTCTACTTGACCTTTTTCAGAAGCAAAATTAATATTTGCATCAATAATACCATCCAAGGAATTTAATTTTTTTTGAATAATATTGGAACAGCTGCTACAGGACATACCCTCTACTTTAAACCCTACTTTTTGAGCATCTTTTATTTGCGTCATAGGAAAACTCCTCTCTAAAATAATTGTTGTTTACATCATTGAATATGATACCGCTTCATCCTACCCCTCCTAGGGTGGGGTCTTAATTATAGTATATCACACCATTCATATATGTCAAGTTGTTTTATGTGTATTTGTTATGTTGTCTTTTATATGCAATTATTATGTAGAAATGTTACTAGGATTATAATATCCTATTATAAAGAGAAGCTTCAAAAAAGGGGCTGTTGCACAACGCAAGTTGTGTAGCAGTTCCTTTTTTTGACTTACAGTCAATTTTTCGGGTATAGGTTACATCACACTGTCAGACTAAAG
>PGZO01000059.1 GCA_002841375.1 Firmicutes bacterium HGW-Firmicutes-7
AAAATGACGCAATTTCTTATTAAATAAAAAGAGCGCTTGTCAGCGCGTTATGAAAGATTATAATTTTTCAACACTCTTTTTATGGCTTCGTAGGAAAGTAGAACTTTCCTACTGGATAAATAAAGCGCCACTTTTTAGTAGCGCTTCTCACATTTACAATAGTTTTAATATTCTTAAGGTACCCATAATCCACTTCAAATTACCCTCTAATCTATACCCTTTAAATCCGCTATCTTTTAATAATACTAATATTGCTTCTTCAGTTATATTCAGATTTACTAAGTTACCTATTCCTAATGTTCTAGCTATTTCTTCTACAACATCATAATAAGTACCTACTTCTCCAAAACTAGTACTGTACATTCGAATATCATTTACTGCTTTGTTTACTGTTTCTTCATTTTCGTCATAAAACAAACTGCGTCCATTATCATATAAAGGATACATCCTCGAATGAGTACCTTTTGTTACTATAGCTAGATTACTTAAATGTCTGTCATCTTGCCTTGTTATAAAATCCAATATACACATTTTAGCAATCTCTTTCTTGAATAAAGGAAATTTAGTTATTAAGTCATTATACAAATCATCTGTTCTTTCACCATCTTTAAAGTATCTCCTAGCATGTACCATATATTCTCTCGAAAAGTCATAGACAAATTCCGAAAAAATTGTATCCTCATCTATAAACCATGCAGGACAAACTTCAATACCCAACAACTCTCCTAATTTATATACGGCTACTTCTGATTCAGCATCTGTCATTAGGTTGTTTAGTCTTTTTTTGGCTATTCCATATCTATCATGACTAATTGCATAACTTTTTATGTTTTGCCCATCGGGTGAGTTTACCGAACTACCACGCTCATTTAAAGATTGTCTGAAAATATTAGTAAATGTACCCTTTATTGCATCTGTAAATCTCATTTCTTTATTAGGTGCTACCCAAAATAAGTCTTTAGGATTTAAGGCATATGTTAATTCCACGATTTTAAATATATCATACATTGATATACCCAATCTGAATAATATCTTTTCTATATCCCTTCTATTATTGCTTATTACCCTATCCGATAAAAACTCAATATATTCACTACTATTCCACTGTTTTTTTCCTTGCGTTATTACAGCTACAATAGGATTTAATTTTGGACTTGTCATTATTAATGTACTATTCTCATATATCACACCAACTTCGGTATTTTCCCACTTTAAGTAACCTGTTGTATATTTCCGACTATTTTTCTTCTTATTATTTAATTTTACACTCGGAATGTCAGTTGCTCTAATGTTTGTGATTTCCAAATATCCATTTCTTAATTTCCCATTCTGTATATTGTCAATATATAAAGGCAACTCTGATAATTTAATCTTTGTTGTTTCATTATCATTAGTCTCTAATGTATATCCCACTATGCGACCTTTGTCTATTATTTTATTTTTCAATCTAAACATCTGCATACTATCCACCTCCTATCAGTAGATTAACTTATTTTTATTAGCCTGTCAATAAAAGGTAATCTTATATTGTTATAACCACTCATCTTGTTTCTAGATGATTTGCATCTAGGTCTTTCATAACCTCAATCACTTCATGTTCATATCCTACATCTACCGACTCTCTACTCACTTATGGTACGGTTCACCGTGATTAACTAAATACATAACTATTGATTAGCCAAAATTCTATAATGATAAAGCCACCTGCAAACTTTGCATGGTGGCTCATTTAAACAAATCTTTTATTAAATCTTCCTTTGGTTTTTCTAAATGGCTTTTTTAGTACTCTAATTCATTTAATCTTTGTAATCAATGACTGTATTTTCAAGTTCATGGTAGCACTAACTCGTCCCCGCACTTCGTATATGTTCATGATTAAGCGACCAAAGCCCAACTAAATATTGAGGTTTGGTCGCTTAGCTTAGTTTTAGTATTTCTTTTGTTGACAGAGAGCAATTTGACGTATCAGAAAACTTTATTTAACAATCGATACTGTCTTATTAGAAGAAAACCATACTACGTTTGCTCCTAGTTTTTCTGATATGTACCGTATTGGCACCAATGTGCGGTTGTTTACTATAGTTGGTGATGTATCAAAGTCTTCAAGGGGCTCATCGATTATCATGCTTAGTATTTTTCCCTCTAAATTAATGAAAACCGTCCTTGTTTCTGCATCCCAACGAACCTCTGCTCCTAGGTTTTCTGCAATGAATCTTACAGGAACCATGGTTCTGTTGTTGATAATGATCGGTGCCACATCATTTGTTTTAATTTCATTGTTTACTATTGATTTAAGTTGATCAATGGTTAGGTTAATCGTTGTTAGCTTATTTACTTTTATTATGCTATATAGACTAAATTGGTCTGTATAGAAAGTAAAGGTTTTTCTTTCTTTATCATAGCTGCCACCAAGCTTTACAAGGCGAATTTCTCCATTTTCATCTGTTTCATATCGCACACCTGATAATTTTTCTATGTCTTCATCTGTTAATTCTATGTCTGATAAATCTATGGTTATAGCTACAGGTTCAGTGAATGAATCTATTTTTTCTGTGGAAGTGGTTCCATCTTCATTAGTTATTGTAATATATGCAGTTAAGTCGAAAACTTTTCCGCCTAATTCAAATATTCCTGTATTTTCACCGAAAGGTGCTTTTTCTAAAACTTCTTTCATTTCCCTTTCTGTTAATGCTTCTACTCTTAGTTCTACGAATGAGTTTTCGTCTTCAGCCGCTTTTATAATTTGTGATGTATTTAAGGAATTAGGATGGAAAGATACTTTAATTCCTGTGTTCTCTATTGTTAGTGATTTTTCTTTGTTTGTTAAAGCTTGAATCATATGGACTGAAATTTTTGCTATAGGCGGTTCTATATTCTTTAGTGAAAGTATAGCTTCTCTTGTTTTCTCTAAAGACTGCCTTAATAACTGATCATTTTGTTCTGGTGTATTGGGGGTAGTGGTCTGATTTTGTGGTGCGCTTACACTTACCCCATTTCCACTACTTTCACCACTTCCGCTGTTTTGATTGTTATTCTTTCCTCTTTTTACTGTAATTGTATATTCCTTTGTGGTTACTGTATCTTCTGCAGTTACAAGAACATTAATTGTATTGTTACCCACATTAAGGCTTATGGGATTTGACAGGGTGTTACTGATGACTATATTACCATTTACTTCAACTTTGCCATTGATATCGTCTAAGGTAGGTGTGATGGCAATACTGGATATGCTATATCCCACATTAACTTCATAGTCAGTTGTATTTGGTGCAAAGTTTGGATTTAAGCTTCCGTTACTTAATTGAATATTGCTTAAATCTGCATTGTTGTTTATGGTTGTAAAGTTAAAAGCAAATGCATCTGATTGATTATATACATAATCCTGTACGGTACCACTAGGAATGGTTACTGTATATAATGTTCCGTAATCTAGATCGTAGTTAGGATTAATGGTTAATTGATTATCTGTTATGTTATAGTCATAATCCACTACCGTAGTACCGTTTTTCAATGTAAGTAGATTGATATTTTTTTCTAGTATAGTTTCGCTAAAGGTAGTCTCTATATCTTGATCTATTGCAACTTTTGTTTCATGATTCACAGGTTCTGTATTTATTACATAAGGTGCAGAAAGATCAGGTGCAGGTCCTGTGGTAAAGCTAAAGGTATAATTATTCTCTAAATGATAATTGGCGGAATCTTTGATTGCTTCTTTAGGAATATTTACTGTATAGATACTGAAATAATCTAAATTTTCATTAGGATTTATTGTTAGGGTCTTTTCATTAATCTGATAGGTGTACTCAATCTCTGTTTCCTCTTTTTTTATGGTGATCATATATATTCCATCTGATGGGAATATATTCTCATTATAATTGATTATAATATTTTGATCAATGAATATAGAAGCTCCACCGTCTAATGGAATTGTCTCGATTATTATAGGTCTTACATCCATAAATTGTATTCGATGGTTTTCTGTATCGGCCACATAGATATTGCCTCCACTATCTACTGCTACTCCCCTTGGATAGTTAAACTGTCCATCGCCACTGCCAGGACTTCCCCAAGTTGCCTCATGGGTACCTTCCGCATTTAGCTTCTGTATTCGATGGTTATTTATATCGGCAACATAGATATTCCCTCCACTATCTATTGCTACTCCATCTGGATTGTTAAACTGTCCATTGCCACTGCCAGAACTCCCCCAGGTTGCCACAGGTGTACCTTCCGCATTTAGCTTCTGTATTCGATGGTTATTTGAATCGGCCACATAGATATTGCCTCCACTATCTACTGCTAATCCCCTTGGATATCTAAACTGTCCATTGCCACTGCCAAAACTCCCCCAGGTTGCCACATGGGTACCTTCCGCATTTAGCTTCTGTATTCGATGGTTAGATAAATCAGCCACATAGATATTGCCTTCACTATCTACTGCTAATCCATTTGGATTGCTAAACTGTCCATTGCCACTACCATAACTCCCCCAAGTTGCCACAGGTACACCATCAGCATTTAGCTTCTGTATTCGATGGTTAGCTGTATCGGCCACATAGATATTGCCACCACAATCTACCGCTACTCCCCTTGGAGAGTTAAACTGTCCATTGCCACTGCCAGAACTCCCCCAGGTTGCCACAGGTGTACCTTCCGCATTTAGCTTCTGTATTCGATGGTTA